>JAHDBT010000012.1:5438-36959 GCA_020630215.1 Bacteroidota bacterium | reverse complement strand
AATAAGGACAAAAGATCAAGTAGAATTTATAAGTTATTATTTAAACGTTCCTTAGCCATTAAGTTAGCCATATATGCGGGAAACCAACTTTATTGACCAGAATAAGAAAAAATGGGCCAAGTTTGAAAAGGTGCTTGAAAAATCCGACAAAGATTCGGACGAACTGAGTGAACTTTTTGTACAGGTCACCGATGATTTATCGTACTCACGAACTTTTTACCCCAATCGTGCTGTGCGCTATTATTTAAATAATATTGCCCAAAAAGTTTTTTACAGCGTTTACCGCAACAAACGTACTTCCCTAGGAGCATTTACTTACTTTTGGAAGGAAGAACTCCCCAAAATACTCTACGAATCACGTACCGAATTGCTGATTTCTTTAATCGCCTTTATGGTGGCTTTATTAATTGGCGTAGTATCGAGTGCCAACGACCCAGAGTTTGTTGCCCTTATTTTAGGGGAGGCATACATGGAACAAACCATGAACAACATTAATAGTGGCGATCCGATGGCGGTTTATAAAAGCATGGGGCAAGGGGATATGTTTTTTGCCATTACCTTCAATAACTTACGGGTTGCTTTTTTTACTTTTATTTCGGGCCTTTTTGCGGCTGTTGGTACTGTTGCAGTATTAATTAGCAATGGCATTATGGTAGGGGCGTTTCAATACTTTTTTTACTCGCAAGGGCTGTTTCAAGAATCCTTTTTAACCATTTGGATGCATGGCACACTCGAAATATCGGCCATTATTATTGCTGGTGGTGCAGGAATTGTGATGGGCAAAGGCTTGGTGTTTCCTGGCACTTACTCCCGATTGCAGGCCTTCCAAATTACCGCCATTCGTGGACTAAAAATTTTACTAGGCATTGCCCCCATTATTGTAGTAGCAGGCTTTATTGAAGGCTTTATTACCCGACATACACAAGCCCCCGATATGCTACGGCTATTTTTTATTTTAATGTCTTTGTTTTTTATCTTAGCCTACTTTGTTTGGTATCCTCGTAATAAGGCAGCAATGGGTTTCGACCCAGCTTTAAATGCCACCAAATTGCCGCCCTCTAATGTACAACCTACTGATTTTATGACCATAAAAAGTGGCACACAAGTACTAAGTAATGTGTTTTTGTTTTACCGCAAAATGTTTCGGCCACTTATATTAACCACTCTAATTATTGCTACTGCTTATACCCTTATTACCTTCAACTTTTTTAGCACCCTACAAATGGATCGCTTTTCTTTTGGAGGCTGGTTTTTCGATTCTATGGCCGATTACTTTAACTATACCAAACATCCAATTTTAGCAGTACTTAATTACCTGTTATTTACCATCATCACCTTCTTGGTATATCATTTTTTTATTAAAGAAAGCAAATACCAATTAGCAGCACAAAACAGAAATTTACTAGGAAATAAAACAGCCGACAATACTGAAAAAAAGGCTTCTTTTTTCCAATACTTTATAAAACCATTTTATAAAATTGCAATCGTTATTGGCTTATTAATAGCCCTCGACTTTGTGCCTGTTTTAGCACAATTGCAATACTTAATAATTGCTCCCTTTATGCTGTTATGGCTGTACACCAGCCTAGTAGAAGACATTGGATTGATGCGTGGATTAGGAAGAATGTTTTCCTTAATTTCGGGTCAAAAGGGACGAGTTGTAGAAACCTACTTTGTGGCTGCTATGGTGGGTTTGCTTTATTTATTTTTACTCAATTCGCCCTTGCTGTGGTTTTATATGGAGGTGGTAAACTGGAACTTAGATGTTGCCATTGACCAACAGGGCATTCTAATTTTTTGCCTGTTTACTTTTATATTAACAAGCAGTTTGTGTTTGGTGTTTCCGTTAATACTAACAAGCATCGGTTTTATATATCACAGCCTACTAGAAATTAATGATGCTTATTGGTTACGAGAACAAATAAACCAAATAGGCACTAAAAAAATAGCATATGGATTTGAAAAAGAAAGCTAAAAATAAGGTGGTGAGCACCACCCATACAAGGAAGCTTTTACTTGGTATTTTAGCTTTCTTTATTCTTTTGTTAGCTGGTATTGGTAGCAACAACTTGCCCATACAAGCACAAAACGAAAATGCGGTTTCTAATTATAAGGAGAGCAATGTTTCGCAAAAAGATTTTGATGCCAATAATTGGCAAAAAATTACCAAAGGCTTAAACTATGATGAGGTTAAGAAAAAACCAAAACCACCACCCACTCCTCCTCCAAGCACCTCTAATCCTAACCGCAGTGGCGGTGGTACACAAGCTGCACCTCCAACAAGCAGCAACCCTCCTATTGATTTTTTAGGAAACCTTTTTAACACCGATATTTTTAAATACTTGGCTATTGGCATCATCCTACTTTTACTGGCTTTTTTAATGTATAAAATTATTAAGGATGGCTGGTTTATGCAAAATAAAAAGGTAACACCAAAAACCAAAGTTACCGCCGAAATTTTAGAGCGTTTGGAGGAAGAACAAATTGAAGAATCGGAATTGGAAAGGCTGTTGCGCTTGGTGCTAGAACAAAAAGATTACAAAATAGCCGTTCGTATTCACTACCTAATGCTCATTACCCGCCTAAGGGAACTGCATTGGATAAAGTGGAAAAAAGATAAAACCAATGCCCAATATGTACGAGAAATGCGTAGCCAACCCTCGCACAAAAACTTTAGAAGCCTTACCCGCATTTTTGAACGGGTTTGGTATGGCGATGCCGATGTTAACCACGAACAATATCAAGCCATTGCCAAACGGTTTAAAACCTTTATGGGCACTTTAACAAAAACAAAGAATACTTTTGTTAAGGAAACGGTTTAGTGTTTCAGTTAAGACTTACTAGAGTCTACTGTAAAAAGGTCGTTTAGAAAAAAAATAGTATATCTTACTAGATAAGTAGTGCTAATTAAATAATTTCCTATTTCTAGGCTTTTTTCAGAAGACTCTTACTATTTTTTTGAAAAATAGTAAGTCTTGCTCCCCTGCATTAAACGGATGAGTTCAGTCATCCAATAAAATGGCAAGTCTTAAAACAATTTAATTCAATTTAAATCAAAACCCAGTGAACTTAACGTCACGAAAAAAAATGATTGGCTTAATTGGTTTAGCTTTATTGCTACTCATGGGGATTTTTTATTTATTTGCAAGTCAAAATAAAAAGTACAATTGGGTAGAAAATTACAGCTATAAAGATAAGCAACCTTATGGTGCTTATATTATTGCCAACTTATTGCAATCGCATTTTCCCAATAAAAAGTACGAGAAAATTTGCAAGGCTCCTAATACCGTTTTGTTAAAAGATGGTGTGCCAGTAAAAAACGCCAACTATGTTTTTGTTGGTTCTCGTTTATACCTCGATTCGCTCAATGCACAAACCTTGCTCAATTTTGTGGCAACAGGTAATAACGCCTTTATTGCGACTAAAGGAGCCTCTAATTTTTTAATGGATTCCTTGCCCTTTTCCTTTTGCAATAGCAGTCAATATTATGCAGCTAAGTCGGATACGATTGTTAACCTCAACTTTTTTCATCCCGACTTATCTAGCAATGCCAATTATACTTATAAGCGATATATCCACAATAAAGCAACCGATTACAATTGGGGGTATTTTAACGCCAGTTGTATCCCAGATGGCACGGTAGATTTACTAGGCCACGACGACGACGATAATGTTAACTTTATTAGAGTAGCTCACGGAAAAGGTTACTTCTATTTACACACGCAGCCCATCGCTTTTGCCAATATTAATTTGCTAGAAAAAGATAAATTGGCTTATGCTAGTAAAGCCTTTTCGCATTTACCCGAAGGAGATATTTACTGGGACTGGTACAGCAAAAAACCACCGCCAACTCCTAGGCAGCGCAGAAACAGCGGTGGCAACGGTGTAGGCAATGGCAAGGACAGCGACTATCAGTTTTCTCGTAGTCCATTGGCCTATGTGTTGGCTAATCCGCCACTTAAATGGGCTTGGTATTTATCCTTGTTTTTTATAGGTTTGTATCTTTTATTTAGAGCCAAAAGGCAACAAAGAGTTATTCCTATTATTGAACCCGTAGAAAATACATCCCTCGATTTTGTAAAAACCATTGGTAGTTTGTATTTCCAACAATCGCAGCACCGCAAACTAGGACTACAAAAACAAAAACAATTTTATAATTATATTCGCTTGCATTATCACCTGCCTACTAATCAGGAAAAAGAGCAGCTTATCAAAAAAATAATTAGTAAATCGCAGATTCCTGCCGATAAGGTCAATAGCATCTTTGAACAGTTTGAGGCGGTACAAACCCAAAAAAGTTTTTCTGCGGAAAAACTCATTGCATTAAACCAATCTGTTGAACACTTCTATCAAAATTGCAAATAAATACTATGGAAGAATATCCAAATGAAAATAACAACGAAATCGAAAACGATAATTTCGCAAGCCCAAATACCGATGCTGATATTAACAGCTACAGCGATGGCAACAGCATTTTAACGAGCAATCAGTATGTTGATTTAAACAGCTTGCATCGCAATGTAGACAATATAAAAGACCAATTGGCCAAGGTAATTATTGGGCAGGAGGATGTTATTGAATTACTGCTTGCTGGTTTATTTAGCGGCGGTCATATTTTACTAGAAGGCGTGCCAGGTATTGCTAAAACGCTTACGGCAAAACTACTCGCACAAAGCATGTCGGTAGGTTTTTCTAGAATACAATTTACGCCCGATTTAATGCCGACAGATGTAACGGGCACCTCAATATTTGATATGCGTACGTCGGAATTTAATTTTACCAAAGGCCCTATTTTTTCTAATTTTATTTTAATTGATGAAATTAACCGTGCGCCAGCCAAAACACAAGCCGCCTTATTTGAGGTAATGGAAGAGCAACAAATTACCATTGATGGAGAAACTCACAAAATGGAATTTCCGTTTTTTGTAATTGCTACCCAAAACCCCATTGAGCAAGAAGGTACCTACAAACTTCCCGAAGCACAGCTTGACCGTTTTACGTTTAGAATTAAAATGCAGTATCCTAGCCTAGACGAGGAAAAATTGATTTTGCGCCGTTTTAAAAGCGACTTTAACGCCAGCATTACCAAACAAGTACAAGCTGTTTTAAGTGCTAGGGAAATTAAAGAATCGGCAGAAACTATTGAAAAAGTACATATTAAAGACGATTTAATAGACTACATTGCCGCCATTGTACACAACACCCGCAATAATGGCGATTTATACCTCGGCGCATCTCCCCGTGCATCTTTAGCCATTATGAAATCGAGCAAGGCAATAGCCGCACTACGAGGACGTGATTTTGTAACGCCCGACGATATTAAATTTGTAGCGTATCCCGTATTAAATCACCGAGTTATTTTAAGCCCCGAAAGAGAAATGGAAGGCTACGAAGTGAAAGATATTATTGAGGATATTGTGAAAAAAATTGAAGTGCCACGCTAAAAACAATACATGAAACCATTTAGAAATTTATATTTAAGCAATCGTTTATTTACGATTGGGGCAGGATTAGTAACCTTGTTTGCCCTTAGCTTTGTATTGCCTTTTTTGTTTATTGTAACGCAAGCCTTGCTCATTATTTACATTGCTTTTATTCTAGTAGATATTGTGCTGTTGTTTCAAAAAAATGTGGTAATAACCTGTAAGCGGGTGATGCCTAATGTAATGTCCTTGGGTTACGATAATAAAATTATTTTAGACTTAAAAAACGACAGTCCCCTAAACCTACAAATAAAATTAATTGATGAGCAACCCGTCCAGTTTCAGGATAGAGATTTTGAAATGAATTTTATGTTGGATGCCGCAGCAAAAAAGAAATTGAGCTATGAGGTGCGCCCTTTAAATAGAGGCGAATATTGGTTTGATAATGTAAATATATTTGCTCAATCTTTTTTAGGATTGGTAGAACGTAAAATTCAATTTCCGTTAAAAGAAATGGTTGCGGTTTACCCTTCTATTATAGAAATGAAAAAATACGAACTGTATGGTTCGGCACAAACGGCAAGGTTTCATGGCATTAAAAAAATCAGGAAAATAGGACACAGCTACGAGTTTGAGCAAATAAAAGATTATACCCGTGGCGATGATATTAGAAGTATAAATTGGAAAGCAACGAGCCACCAAAACAAGCTGATGGTGAATCAATATCAGGATGAAAAATCGCAGCAAATTTACAGCATCATCGACAAAAGCCGTTCTATGCGAATGCCTTTTAATGGATTGAGCTTGCTCGATTATGCCATTAATACGAGTTTGGTAATTAGCAATGTAGCCCTACAAAAACAAGATAAAGCTGGCTTGCTCACCTTCTCCGACCGCATCGGTTCTACCATTAAAGCAACCAATAACCGTTCGCAATTGCGTAAAATTTTAGGCGCACTGTACAACGAAAAAGAAAGAAACTTAGAATCGAATTACGAGCTATTGTTTATGGCTTTGCGAAATATGGTGCGGCAACGAAGCTTGTTATTTTTATACACCAATTTTGAAAGCCTTTATGCCCTAGAAAGGGTACTGCCTGTTTTACGAAAAATTAACCGCACCCATTTATTAGTGGTCATGTTTTACGAAAACACCGAAATATCGGATTACACCATGCACTCGGCAGAAAACGTAGAGGAGATTTACCAAACAACCATTGCCCGAAAATTTGTTTTCGAGAAACAACAAATCCTACAAGAATTAAGACGCTACGGCATACAATGCATTATGTGTAAACCCGAAAATTTATCTATCAGCGTAGTCAATAAATACTTGGAATTAAAAGCAAGGGGGATGATTTAAGGCATCGTATAAAAATAAACAATACGCAAAAATTAGGCGCAATAAGAATAATTCTGTAATTTAGAAAAAAAGAACTTATGACTTCCTATAGTGATTACACACTAGAAGCATTAGCATTACAATTTTCTATACAAAGTAATAGGGCAAGATTATTTGATACCATCACACCAATTCAAATTTCTGATTGGTTAAAAAATGCCTTATTGATAGCAGAAGAATTACCTATTAAAAGCGAAAAAGCAAGGTCGGAATTAATTGTAATGCCCATACTTATTGAACTACGAAACCAAAATGATAAGTTTTTCACCATTTATTCGGGCGATTATTTAAATGCCGATGAAACCAAAGGCTTAAAAGGAGAATGTGATTTTATTCTAGCAAAAGATACGGGTTCTTTCGATATAAACACCCCCATTATTCAAGTAGTGGAAGCCAAAAAAAATGATATGGATATTGGGATTCCTCAATGTGCTGCACAAATGGTTGGTGCAAGTATTTTCAACCAACAAAGAGGCTTAAATTTAGACAAAATATATGGCTGCGTAACCACAGGAGACAATTGGCAATTTATGAAATTAGAAAGCAATGAAATAATTATTGACACTAAAAAATACTACCTCGGAAATGTGGAGGAACTGCTAGGGGTGATGCAAGGTATAATTGCTTATTATAAGGGAGTTTTAGGAGATTAGAAATCCCCCCTACTTCCGCAATATCTGCGAAGTAATCGTCCCATCTGTAATCTTATCATCATTGGCCAACAAAAATGCTTTCGATAAAATAATCGACAAACCATTATCCCCCTCAAAAGGAATAAATAAATTTTCGGTGTGATTTTTTTTGCTTCTGTCCGGTACAATGCATAAATACTCATCATTGGGTTCCATTAAAATATTGGTGCTGCCAATGTGTATTTTGTAGGTTCTTAATTTACCTTGTACCACTAAAAACTTATCCTTAATTTGGGTTACTTTATTTATTTTTAGACGAGGCACTAAATTACTTAATACTTCTTTTCGATTTTTGGCTACCTCGGTTAAATCACCAAAAGAGTAGGATTGCCAATAATCACGGTAGGCAGGTATACCGCCTGTATCTTGCCAAGCAGGATCGTTACCTACGCTGGCTACGCCCACAAATAAATCCACATCTCGCAGCACCTCCGAAAATGGAATAGTTGGTACATCTACTAAGTCGAGTACCTCGTTATTTGCTACATCAATAAACCGCACTTGGTCGGTTGCAATGTATAGCCAGATGCCCGTATCGTTGTAGCCATCCTCCACATTTAATTCGTTCACCCAATATTCTGCTCGCAAATTATATGCTGGAAGTAGCAACTCGGCGGCTTCGTTATAACGTCCGTCATCAAAAGCACCCATTAAGGAATATTTCCAGCCTCGTGTTTTTGCCAACATATTAAATTGATGTTGTTTTAATACGTGCGCTGCCATTCGGTTACTGTAGGATTTGGTGTTTATTTCGGCGGCGGTTAAAATATACACTTCTCGGTAGGCTTGCTTTAGGGGCTGTTGAATTTCTTGCGCCATTAAAAATGCTCGCCACTTTTTTACGGCTGCTACTGGGTGAATAGCAGGATGCCATAAGGAAATGGTGCTTTCGGGATGTGGTGTTATAGTAGTGCCATCATTGTTTACCCATGCCTCCGCTTTCCAAATTAAATGTTGTGCTTCGTCCTCAAAAGTAAAGGTCCAAATTATTTTTTTGGCGAGGTATTGCATTAAGCCGTGTTGTAGGTAAAGCTTGGTAAAGGTGTCCATATTCCAAGTTCTGTTGGCCCGAAACATACGGTCTATTCTATCTCTTTGTGCGGTAAGTGTTTTTTCTATTTGTTTTTTCTGAGCTTTAAAAACTTTTAGTTTATCGGCATATTTTTGCTTTACAAAGGCAGGCACCGATTTTTGTAATTTCCCATCAGGCTTTACCCATTGCAAGGTAGATTTACCAATGCTTGTAATTTTTATTAGCCCTTTATAATCGTCAAATAATTCCGTTTTTCCACCATCAACTATTCCAAAACTCTCTACTGCTAAATCTTCTATTTCGTGCAAGGATACGCCTTGTTCTTTAGCAGCGGCCAATAAATATTTTTCGATCATTTTTTGGGTGCTGCTTTGCTTAATCCGCAGCTTTAATCTCGATAGCTGACTAATCCCTTCAAAGCCTTCTGCTTGCGATAAGGTGTATAAACAAGCATTACCAATTGCCGCTGCTGCGGGTCCTTTTCCTGGTATTTTTTTGTAACAGCGTTCTGCTAAAGCCGCTAAATTTTGTATCGTTGTAGCATCGTGAAAATGACTACACATCCAAACAAAACCTTTTAAAGCATCTGAACTAAAGCTGTTTAAAAACTCACGAATATTATACGTATAAACTCTTCCATTATGAGTACTGGTATGTTCTTCGTTTTTATCTTTTAAATTTCTAACAAACAAAAACCAGTCGTTTACAACAGCCTTAAACTTTTCGGTCCCTAGTGCATCTATTAAAACTTTACTTTCTTTTAAATATTTTTTACTAGGCTTTCCGCCACTTGCTTTTTGAGCTTGGGCAATTAGAGGATACCACTTTTTTTTATCCTCAGTAGTTAATCCCTCAATCATTTTATTAGCAAAAGCACTAAATCTCCCTTCACCCGAAAACAAAACTGGCCGAACTTCGACTACCCCATTTTTTGCTTGGAATAAAAGTCCATCAATTTTATCTAATAATTTGGCTTTTGTTTTTCTGTAATAATGCCTATCTACCGCTTCTAAACTTGCCAATAATTCTTCTAAGGCCGCTATCATTATAGGCGATAAAGTTTTGTTTTTATATTGTTTAACTACCTGATTTGTAAAATAAGCTATGGGCCATGCAATAATATCTGCATGGTTGTGGCGTTCATTATTTTTAAAAGTACGAACCAATCGTTGCACATCTACATCCTCATAAATAATTTTTGTTTTCATTAAATAGTCTACAAACCGTTCTCTAATATTACATATCTGATAGCCATAGTCTTCATATGAATATCTATTATGTTTTCTATGAAAAATATTACTTTTTTTCACACAATCTACTACAAAATCAATTTTCTTTTTATCGTCCCATAATTTAATTTCGCTAGTAAATGTGGTTACCTGATTAACTTTTACACTCCAGTAACCAGTTCCGTGCGCTTCCATTTCCTTAAATACTTTTTTAATGATGGCATCAAATTCTTTAGATAATTCTTTATCTTCTCCACCTGCAAAAGCATTTTTAATTTTATCTATTAAACTCATAATTACCCTCCTACTAATGGTGTTAATTTTAAAAAACTAATGCTTGTATCTGGTTTTAAAACAACTGTTTGTGCTAGGCTTTCCGACTGAATATTGTCTATTAAAACAAAATAGCCATTTTTATCAAAAGCGTCTAAAGCTACATAAACTTGTTTTTCTCCATCAATCAATTTCGCCTTTTTTAATTGGTAGCCATTTAATGTTTTTTCCGCATCAGATGGTTCTATGAGTCCGTTAAAATATTTTGGAAGTTTATTATTGTAATTAGCAACTTCTTGTAATACTCGTTGGGTAATAATTTCTTTTACGGTAACCGTTTCGGTTTTAAATTCGAGGTCGAGTTCTCGCAACACTTTCCCCGCAAAAGTTTCGTCTTTAATGGTTATGGTCATGACTGTTTATTTTTGGTTGATGTTTTTTTCTTGCCAAATTTTTGAGGTGCTAAATCATGCTAGAGAGGGGATAAAGTTAGTAAAAAAATGTTTAATGCAATACATTTTACACCAACTCTTTTTCACACAAAGAATTAATTACCAAACACTTACAATAAGTTGATATTACAAACTAGATTTTTTTGATGTCTCCATTTTCTAAAATCATTTTAGTCGTGCCTGTCATACCCGCTTTAAATATTCCTTCTCCTAATTTTACAGATGTAATAGTACCATTCGGATAAATAACTTTTAATAAGGGATATATTTTTCTCGATACTCGATACATTAAATTGGGTTCCTCCCTAGCTTCTACGGGGTAAATATACGCAGGGCGAAAGATATGCAAACCTCCCGAAAAGTTTTTGCTAATTAAGTAATTTTCTGCCATGCCTTTGTATTTAGCAAAGGCAATACGACTTTTCTCTTTGGGGTCGGCACCGCCGCCACTTAAAAAACAAAACCGGGCATTCGGGCTGTGTTTTTTTAGCACATCGGCAAATACACGCGTAAAATCGAAAGTAATGATTTTAAACTTATCATCGGATACTTGTCCGCTGTATGCACCTATGCAAAAATGAGCGATATCTTGGTTTTTAAAATGCTCTGCAATGGAACTGTAATTCAAAAAATCTTGGTGAATAATTTCTACTAATTTAGGATGTTGTATGCCCAGGCTACGCCTTACAATTGCGGTTACCTGTGCAATATTATTATCGGCTAAACAGGCTTGTAATACAATGCCGCCTACCATGCCACTTGCACCAGTTATTATTACTCGTTTCATAAATGCGAATTTGTTTTGTCCTTTTTTAAAGAGAAATTTAGACCTGTTTATTGAAGTGGTTTGCACTTTTTGCTATAAGCCAGGAGGCTTTATACCCATTTGGCTCAAGCGGGGACGCTTGACCCTGCATTTCTTTTTTTTTACAAAAAAAGAAATGCCCGTTCCAGCCTCCCGGCTGGAACGTAACGGGTATAAAGCCTCCTGGCTTAGTATCGATTACTTTGAATGTTTAAGCCTAAATTTATGGCTGTAAAAGTACGGATATGATTTTATATAATTTAGTCTATCAAAGAATTATTTGGCAAATTAGGTATTAAGCTAGGCTATTAGTAAATTTGCTGGGAGTAATTTATTGAACAAACAAAATCATTAAATAAAAAACAAAATATGTCAGGAGGAAATTGGAAAGAAATGTTTTTGGCCATTCAAAATGGGGATATAGAATTGGTTCGTTACCACCTTAAAATGGGCATTGACCCCAACTATCAACATCCAGAGTTTTTAGCATCACCATTGGTCGAAAGCATCAGGTTTAACCATTTAGCCATTACCAGCTTGCTACTAGAAAATGGAGCCAAGCCAACTATAAAAGAAGTTTTTGGAGGCGATACACCACTCTCTGTAGCGAAAGCCAAAAAGAATAAAAAAGCGATTGAGTTGCTCACATATCACATTCATAAATATAATTAATTCTCACACTTACACCTCTAACAAAACAAGACCTAAAGGTCGTTCTATATTTTAAGCCCCAAAAAAAGCAGTCGGCATCTTTCCTGTAGAACAAACTTTAGCTCGTTTATCACCGCAAATGACAAAATAAAATCCAACCTAATGAACCTCCTCCAACACAACCAACAAGCTTGGGATAATTACGTAGATAAAAACGACCAATGGACCATCCCCGTTTCCGAAAAAGAAATAGCAGCCGCTAGAAACGGACAAGTAGAAATTGTACTAACCCCCACTAAAAAAGTCCCCCTTAATTGGTTTCCAAAATTAGCAGGACTTAAAATACTAGGACTCGCTTCTGGTGGCGGACAACAAGGCCCCATTCTAGCAGCAGCAGGTGCAACCGTTACCATTTTCGATAACTCTCCTAAACAGCTAGGGCAAGATCAAAAACTAAGTGAGCAATACAACTTAGGCATTAAAACCGTACGAGGTGATATGCGAGATCTTTCCGTTTTTGAGAACGAATCTTTTGATCTTATTTTTAATCCCTGCTCTATTTTATTTGTCGATAACATCCAATTAATTTGGAATGAATGCTATCGAGTTTTAAAACCCAATGGTGTTTTAATGACGGGATTGATTAACCCAATGGCTTTTCAAATAAACGAAGACAGTCTACAACTTACCTACCCACAACCTTTCTCCGATTTAAAATCTTTACCCGAAGAAGAATTAAAAACCCTCCTACAAAATAAGGAAGCCCTAGTATTTGGCCATAGCCTAAGCGACCAAATAGGCGGGCAATTAAATGCTGGTTTTGCTATTACTAATATGTTTGAAGATAATTGGAATGGCGACAACAAATTGGATGCTTACTTTCCTTCCTTTATGGCTACTAGGGCGGTGAAACAATAGAGATTAGTTATATTTTATAGCTACCTAATTGATAGCGCAAGCCAGGAGGCTTGAATACCGTTTGGCTCAAGCGAGACGCTTGAGCCTGCGTCAAAAAAATAATTTTCAAAAAAAATAAAACTTTTTTGTCCCTTTTGTCCCCTACCCCGTTTTCAGCTTCGTTTTACTAGTGAAATCTTTTTTAACAACCTTTTAAATTTTCATCAAATGAAACAGTTTTTAGTAGTTTATTATGCACCAGCACAAGAAGTAAGTAAATTGGGAACAGCAACACCAGAAGAAAAAATGGCAAGTTTAAAACCTTGGATGGATTGGAAAGCTGACAACGAAGAAAACGTGATTAACTTTGGCGCACCTTTAATTCCAGGGCAAGGACGTAGTGCTAACGCAGACTGGCAACCGAGCAACAAAGAAGTAAGTGGTTTTTCTATTGTACAAGGCGAAAATATAGAAGCCGTTAAGGAAATGTGTAACAATCACCCACATTTAGCTTGGGGTCCCGATTGTCACCTTGGGGTTTATGAATTTGCGGCTATGTAGGCATTAAATAGTTGAATTGTTATATGGTTGAATGGCTAAATTGTTATATGCTGGATGGCTGTTTAATTGTTATATGCTGAATGGCTAAATTGCTATATGCTGAATGGCTAGATTGTTAATAGGCTGAATATGAGTCTATTTTTCTAGGAAGTTTATCCTTATTAATTCATTCAACTAAATAAAAATTAAAGGTTACTACTCAGCAATGAGTAGAAAGTACTTTAGTATAAGGTATAAGGACTCTTCGCTGCACGAGTTTTGTAGATAATTAGTTAGCCAATATTAAAAAACTACCGAGCAAATAGCGAAATCGAAGCCGTCTTTCTACGAAAAGCGAAGCGTACCTTCTACTTTCTACTACTATTTAGCGAATGCTGAATAGTAACAATTAAAGAACAATAAATTATTGCTTACCTTGGTAGTTGGTAATTTATTGTTCCCTCTTAAATCTCCAATTAATTATCAAACAAAAAAATAAAACAAAAACAAATGAAAGACTTTATGTTAATATTTATCGGCACTAATTATGCTGAGATGGGTTTATCGCCAGAAGAATTGCAAACCAAAATGGGCAAATGGTGGGAATGGCAAACAGAGATGGAAAAGCAAGGGGTGGTAAAAGGTGGTCATGCCTTACAACCAGGGGTTCGACGAATTAATGGCCCTGATAGAATTGTTACCGACAGAGCTTCGGCAGAGTTAAAAGAAGTGGTGGGCGGTTACTATATTGTATCGGCTAAAGATTTAGCGGAAGCGAGTAAAATTGCCCAAGGTTATCCCGATTATGATATTGGTGGAACGGTAGAAATTAGAGAAATTTTAATTTACAACCAATGAAAATAGAAGGAGTAGTAGACCATCTTTTCCGTCATCATTACGGAAAGATGGTCGCAACTTTAGTGCGTATTTTTGGCTTTTCTAATTTAGAAATGATCGAAGATGCGGTGCAGGATACGTTTATAAAAGCCATGCAGTATTGGCGAAATGGCGTACCAGAAAATCCAGAGGGGTGGTTAACACAAGCGGCTAAAAATAGGGTCATTGATTTAATCCGTAAATTAAAAGCAGATGATACCCGCATTACCAAACTAGAACAAGGAAGTTCGGTGATTGCCATTAACGAGTTTTTCCTAGACCATGAAATAGCCGACAGTCAACTGCGAATGATTTTTACGGCCTGCCATCCTAAATTAAATCCTAAAGACCAGATTGCTTTTGCCCTAAAAACCATTGGGGGTTTTAGCGATAAAGAAATTGCCGCCGCTCTTTTAATTAAACAAGAAACGGTTAAAAAAAGACTCAGCAGAGCCAGAAAAACCATTAAAAACCAAGCGATTGCCTTTAGTATTCCTGATAAAAAAGAAGTGCATCAACGAATTGCACAAGTACACGAAGTGCTGTATTTAATTTTTAATGAAGGTTTTCATTCTACCAAAAAAGAATTATTGATACGTAAAGATTTATGCGGAGAAGCGATTCGTTTATGTGGACTATTACTAAAAAAGGAAGCGTTGAGAACAGGAGAAGGATACGCCCTGTTTGGCTTATTTTGTTTCCATGCTGCTAGGTTAGATGCTAGAATGATTGACGACAATATTCTAGTAGATTTAAAAAATCAAGATAGAACAAAATGGCATTTTCCTTTAATTAGAGTAGGCAATGAAGCCATGAACAAAGCCGTAGCTTACGAAGGAATTAGCCCCTACCATATTGAAGCGGCAATTGCTGCCGAACACTTAAACGCCAAACATTTTGACGATACCAATTGGGAAAAAATACGGCACTACCACCAACTTTTACACGAGCAAAATCCCAGTCCTTATTCCGCTATGAACCTATCTATTGTATTGTTGCAACTTAACAAAGCCAAAGCATCCCTAGCAATGCTACAAACAATTGATCCCAAAAAATTAGAAAAAAGAGCTTACCTATATTACGGCATTAAAGCCGAATATTACCTGCATCAAAACAACAGCACAAAAGCCATTGAGCAACTAGATTTAGCTTTAAAAAATGTATCTAACGAATCGGAACGACAATATTTAATGCGGAAGAAAGCGGCTATAGTAGCGTCGTAAAATAAAGGTGTGTGAAAGTGTTTTCTATTTGGTAATACCACCTATTTATTATACTTTGGGAAGGCAT
This sequence comes from Bacteroidota bacterium, assembly GCA_020630215.1. Lineage (GTDB taxonomy): Bacteria > Bacteroidota > Bacteroidia > Chitinophagales > UBA2359 > JAHDBT01. The sequence goes on along the minus strand of JAHDBT010000012.1, from coordinate 21,397 downwards.
TTTTTTTAACAACAAAACCCATCGCATGAAACGATCTGACTTAAACGAAAACGAATACAAAGGTTACTTTAGCTTATACATTAACCAAGTGCCCGACCTCCCTTTAATGAACGCTTTAGATTATAGCCAACAAAAACTACTAGCCCTACTAGTACCTCTCAGCGAAGCCCAACTCCTACATCGCTACGAACCCAATAAATGGACCATCAAGGAAATTATAGTCCACCTAATTGATACCGAACGCATTTTTAATTACCGTGCCTTACGCTATGCCCGACAAGATAAAACGCCCCTCCCTGGCTACGAACAAGATGATTATGTAGCGACCTGTAATGCCAATGAACAATCTATTGCTGATTTAATTGCCCTGTATAAAGCACAAAGAATCAGCACCAAATTGTTCTACAAAAGCATGTCGGAAGAAATGATGTTGAGCATGGGAACGGCTAGTGGAAATAGCTTATCTGTGCGAGCGATTGCGTTTATGCAGGCGGGGCATGAGTTGCATCATATTAAGGTGATGGAGGAACGATATTTATAGTTATCGGGTGACTGAAATCATCCATTATAATCCAAGTTTTGCCTTTTATGGGTGAGTTCAGTCATCCGTTTAAGAAATGCCTTTAAACATACCAACAACAAAAAATTAGAAAATGCCATCGACATCAATATCTCCATCGAAAACGAAAACATACAATTTGAATGCACCAACAAATTTGACCCTAGCAGAAAAATAAAACAAGAAAGTAATGGGCTAGGCAATCACCTTATCCAAAAACGCTTACAGCTAATTTACCCCAACCAACACCAGTTAAAAGTGCTTAACCAAAACGATACTTATCAGGTGAATTTAAGTATTGAGGATTAGGGGGTTTTCATTTAAAATTTAGAATCGAGGATTTAGAATTTAAAATTTTTGATATGCTAACGTTAGGATTTTTGGTATTTGATTTTTGATTTTGGTCATTGAATATTATTTGGAATTTGCGATTTGATAATTGATTATTTCATGATATACTAGACCACATTGGGTTTTGTGCAAATAGTTATTGACATTTACATTAAGCGAGACGCTTGAGGCCCGTTACGCTCCAGCCGTGAGGCTGGACCGGGCGTTCTTTTTTTTACAAAAAAAGAACGCAGGGTCAAGCGTCTCGCTTGAGCCAAACGGGTTTAAAGCCTCCCGGCTTGTAGCAAAAAAATTAGATGCCTGTAATTAAATAGATAAAATAATAAATATGGAAATGCACAAAACCCAATGTGGTTGAGTATAACATCCAAAAAATCCATACATCGGGGCTATCCAAATTCAAACATTTTAGCAATTCATTTAACATGAACCAATACACTTGCATTATTATAGAAGACGAACCTTTGGCACTAGAACGAACAAAAAACTTTGTTAATAAAGTGCCTTTTTTAAATTTAAGTGCTACATTTGACAATGCTTTAAATGGCATGGTCTATTTAAGCAATAATGAGGTTGATTTGCTTTTTTTAGATATTAATATGGACGAATTATCAGGTATAGAATTGCTTGAAAGTATAAATATTAATAGCCAAGTAATTATTACAACGGCTTATCAAGAATATGCACTAAAAGGATATGAATTAAACATTACCGATTACTTGCTCAAACCCTTTACATTTAATCGTTTTTTGCAGGCGGTGAATAAAGCGCAAGAAAATTTGAATAAAAATACAACGGAGACATCCTTGGAATTTATTTTTGTAAAAACAGAAAATCGACTCGAAAAAATAACCCTAAAAAATATTATTTACATAGAAGGGATGCGGGATTATAGGAGAATTCATACGACTACTAAAAAAATAATGACCCTACAAAATTTTAAAGAATTAGAAAAAATAATTCCTGCTAATTTAGTTTGCCGAGTGCATAAATCTTATATGGTGGCACTTAATAAAATAGAATCAATTGAACGCAATAGAATTAGAATTGACGATCAATTAATTCCTATTTCTGAAACCTATAAGTCTTCATTCTTTCAACTAATTAACAACTAGTTTGGAAACTTGTTTGTAGGATATTAACTTTACTCTTTAGGAATAATTAATAAAAAATGATTTACGATAAATTAGTTGCAGAGGTAGAAAAACACGTTCCTGTTAGGAAAGAAGAATTTGAATTGTTTGTTGAAAAACTGGAAGTAAAAAAATTAAAGAAAAAAGAAATTTGGGAAACCGATAATAGCATCAGTCAGTACATGGGATTTGTAAATGAAGGCATTTTACGACAATATTATATAAAAGATGGCAACGAATTTACCGATGCTTTTTACACCGAAAACGATTTTACAGGCAATTACATCAGCTTTTTATCTCAACAACCCTCTCCTACTATTACCGTAGCACTCGAACCTTGCGAATTACTAGTAATGCCTTTTGCCGAATTAGGAAAATTAAGTGCGAAAATTCCTAGTGTAGAAAAATTCTCCAAAATTATTGGCGACCAAAAACTATTTGAATTAAACAACCGCAGTGGGTCCCTATTGATGGATACGCCAGAAGAACGCTACCAAAAATTCATCGAGCAAAAACCCGACTTAATCCACAGAATACCACAATACCTCATTGCACAATACCTAGGCATTCGCCCCGAAAGTTTAAGCCGCATTAGAAAAAGACATTTGAAAAAATAAGTGATTTCATTCCCTCATTTTCTGATAGGTTGCCCTAGGAATGGTGAAAAAATAAATTTACATTAGTCCCCCGTAGCAGAATCGTACAAATACCAAATACCAAGTACCCTCTACTAAAAAAACACCCCTTCAAATAACACGAGCTATTTTCTTAACCAAAGTCAATCATTTTACCTGCTACTTGCCCTTATCTTTGCATTGTATTCAAAATTAAAAATACAACGCTATGAAAAATACAGCAAGATTTAGTTATTTACTGATAGGAATCATATTCCCAATATTAGTTGGTGCTTTACACACCTTTTGCCACTTTACCGACCTTATCACAATTAATGTACAAGACTTACTCAACAACACCATCCCAATACTTGGCGAGGAAAAACTCCTTTACAATGCTTGGGGATTAATGAGTTTTATGATGGGAGTATCTTTCATTATTATTGGATTGCTCAATCTAGGTATTTTCCAACGAATGGATAAAACCGATTATCCTCCTGTTACCGCATTGCTTGCCATGATGCTTTATTTAGCAGCCGTTATTTATGCAGGCAGTCAATTTCAAGCATTCCCACAATTGTATGGTTCAATATTCGGCATTATACTAACCACCATTGCTTTAGGCTTAACGCTAGTTGGTAGAAATAAGTAATCCTATAAAACCACAAGTCATGATATTATCTATTATTGTATACATCAACATAACCCTATTATTGCTAATTGCCTTACTCCATTTTTATTGGGCTTTAGGAGGAAATTGGGCTATTAACACAGCTATACCCGATAAATTTAAGGACCGCTATCATAACCCTAAATATAAATGGCACCATACAATAGCCACCTTTATCGTAGCCTTTGGGCTGATGGCTTTTGCCCTTATTATAGCCGCTAATTATTTTACGCCCCTTGCTTTTATGCCTAGTAGTTTAATAACCTACTGCACCCCAATTATTGGGAGCATTTTTATCCTTCGTGCTATTGGCGATTTTAATAACTTCGGATTGTTTAAACGTGCCTCGGATAGTTTGTTTGCTAAATACGATACCTTAATTTTTGTTCCACTCTGTTTAATACTTGGAATTAATGGGATGCTTATTGCCTTTTTTTCTTAGCATAATATAGGTGCAAACTCACCTAAAACACAAATCGAAGCAAAGACATACTATTTTTCAAAAAAATAGTATGTCTACCCCCCTTTTTAAGAAATTTCAGGAATACTCCGTCAGTAAAAAAAACTTCCCTAAAGTTAATAATTGTTATAAAAATCCCTCCCTAAATATTTTGTATTAATTTAGAGTAAACAGTTACTATTCAGCAACGAGTAGAAAGTACTTTAGTATAATGTAGAAAGACTACTCCCTCGGCTTATTTTGTAAGTAATGGAGTAGCAGATACTAAAAAACTACCGAACAAATAGCAAAATCGAAGCCGTCCTTCTACCAAAAGCGAAGCGTACGTTCTACCTTCTACTACTATTTAGCGAATGCTGAATAGTAACAGTAAACATTTAAAAACTAACATTTGCAAACGCTAATTTTTAAAACCATGACACTCATTAAAACCAGCTTAAAAATACTCTTGCTTCTTTTATTGCTATTTCCATTAAACTCCTCCTTACAGGCACAAATTGACAAGGGAATGTTAAGTAGTAAAAGTAAAATTGTTACTACCGAAATTGCCCCTAGCGAAAAACACCAATACAAAATAAAACTAGGAAAAGAACAATTGGCTTTTTTTAAACTCCTACAACAAGGCGTTGATGTAACTGTTGATACCTACAATCCCGAAGGCGAAAAAATGGGACATTTTGATACGCCTAATGGGAAACATGGCCCAGAATTGTTTACCATTGCATCCGATAAAAAAGGAACTTATGTAATAGAAGTTAGTCCTTACGATGAAAACGAACCAAAATCTAAATACAGCATTAAAGTTGAAAAGGTAAAAGATAAAAGTACCCTCCCTAGCGAGCAAGTAGCCGACCTTTTTAATGTTTGGTATAATAAAGAAACACCAGGCGTAGCAGTAGCTATTGTACAAGATGGAAAAATAAGCTACAAAAACGGTTTCGGCATGGCCAATTTAGAGTACGATATTCCAATTACTCCCACTAGCGTATTTCACATTGCGTCTATCTCCAAACAATTCACGGCCTTTTCCATTTTACTATTAGAAGAAGAAGGCAAACTTTCCCTAGACGATGACATTAGAAAATACATTCCCGAAGTACCTGATTTTGGCACAACGATTACCCTACGCCATTTAGCCAATCATACTAGCGGACTAAGAGATCATTGGAGTTTACTAGCACTAGCAGGCTGGCGACTTGATGATGTAATTACCACGGAACACATCCTTACAGTCGTGAGCCATCAAAAGGAATTAAATTTTGAGCCAGGAGAAGAATTTTCCTATTGCAATACGGGATTTGCTTTATTAGCTGAAGTAGTAGCCAGAGTATCCAAACAATCGTTTGCCGAATTTACACAAGCCAATATTTTTACTCCACTAAAAATGAGCAACTCCCTTTTTTACGACGACCATGAAAAAATAGTCAAAAACCGAGCTTACTCCTATCAAGCAGATGGTTTACATTATAAAAATAGGCGGCTAAATTTTGCGAATGTTGGCGCAACTAGTTTATTTACAACCGTAGAGGATTTAAGTCTTTGGGCATTAAATTTTGATACGCCTAAAGTGGGCAGCAAAAAAATTATAAAAAAACTAAACACGCTGGCGACCTTAAATAATGGCGAAACTTTTACAGGCGCACTAGGTCAGTTTGTAGGCGAATATAAAGGACTGCACAAAATTGATCACGGAGGGGCAGATGCAGGTTACCGAGCTAATTTTGTGCGTTTCCCCGAACAAAATTTTGCGGTAATGGTATTTGGTAATGATGCCGCTTTTAATCCTGTTAATGCCACTAATAGTATTGCCGATATTTACCTAAAGGATAAATTTAAAGAAACCCCTGCTAGTGAAGAAGAACCCAAACCTGAAAGCCCTGCTGCGGAGAAAAAAACTTTTGATAAAACCGCTGTTAATTTAGCCGATTTTACAGGTAGTTTTTACAGCGAAGAATTACAAACCACTTATACCTTGTTAGTAGAAAAAGACCAATTAATTGCTCGCCATTTTAGGATGGGAGATATTGAATTAATTCCTACAGAAACCGACTTCTTCTTAGGTGCTTCTCCTTCATTTAGGCAAATTAAATTTACTAGAAACAAGGAAAATAAAATTACAGGTTTAAAGGTTTCTGCTGGTCGGGTAAGGGATTTAAAGTTTGAGAAGGTGAAATAAAATGTTTGTTTCTAATATCCTCAAAATATTGTATCTTTGATGTATGAAGAAACTACCAATCGGCATACAAACCTTTGAGGAGATTGTAACAGGTAATTACTTGTATATAGATAAAACCGAATTTGTTTATCATTTAATTGATGAAGGAAAATACTATTTTCTTTCTCGTCCTCGCAGGTTTGGGAAGTCGCTATTATTATCTACTATAAAGGCCGTTTTTCAAGGAAAAAAAGAACTGTTTGATGGTTTATGGATTGCCAATAATTATCATTGGGAGGAGACTTATCCTGTTATACACATTTCGTTTAGCAATATCGGTTATAGAGAAATTGGATTAGAAAAGGCAATTAATATTTTATTAAACGACATTGCCGACAAGCATGAAATCACCTATACTAAGGAAGGTATAAGTTCTAAATTTAGAGAGTTAATCGAGCAACTATCTCAAATAAATAAAGTAGTTATTTTAATAGATGAATACGATAAGCCGCTGATAGACTACTTAGAAAAAGCAACGATTAACCAAGCTAAAGAAAACCAACAAGTATTAAAAAGTCTTTATTCTGTATTAAAAGACAGTGATGAATACTTGAAGTTTTTATTTATGACGGGTGTGTCTAAATTTGGAAGAGTTGGTATTTTTTCTGATTTAAATAATTTGCGGGATATTAGTATGGAAATGGATTATTCGGCGATTTGTGGTTATACACAAACCGATATTGAAACCAAGTTTGAGGATTATTTTCCCAAAGCTATGCAGCGCAATAATATGGATAGACCTACCTTGCTGGAAAAGATGAAAGAATGGTACAATGGCTATAGTTGGGATGTTGTACAACGCATGTACAACCCTTTTTCTATATTGCGTTTTTTTATGAGTGGCGAGTTTCAAAATTATTGGTTTACAACTGGTACTCCTACCTTTTTAATTAAGTTACTAAAAGAAAGAAAAATATATGATATTAACGACCTAATAGTGGGTGTTTCAGGATTTGAAAGTTATGATATTGAAAAATTAGAAACCATTCCTTTATTGTTTCAAACAGGCTATGTTACCATCAAAAAAAAGATGCGCCAAGTATATGAATTAGGCTATCCCAATAAAGAAGTAAAAGCTTCTATGATGGAATATTTAGTAGGAGCTTTTCGATATGAAGAACCAGCCAAAAGTGCAGCAGTTGTTTATTATTTAGAAGAAGCTTTTATAGCCAATGATATGGAAAAAGTAATGGAACATATCAACCAATTATTTGCAACTATTCCCTACCAAATATTTGAAGCCGAAAAAGAAAGTTTTTACCATGCCCTTACTCACTTATTATTTACCTACTTAGGTGTTTACATACAAAGTGAAGTAACTACTAGCAAAGGCCGTTGCGATGCAATTGTACAAACTGATACCCATATTTATTTACTAGAATTTAAATTAGATAAAAGTGCAGATACCGCCCTAGAACAAATTCTAATAAAAAAATATACCGATGCTTTTAAAAATACAAATAAACAAATAGTTGCCGTAGGAATTAATTTCGATAGTAAAATTAAAGAAGTCGGAGAATGGAAAAAACAAATAGTAGAAAAACTCAATACAAATTAAACCCCTCCTCATCCCTTAGTATTTCACAGATAAAAAACCCCTTCTTGCAGAGGTAATATCCTAATTGGCCTATTAATATTGTCGCAGCTGGACCGGGCGTTCTTTTTTTTACAAAAAGGAACGCAGGGTCAAGCGTGTCGCTTGAGCCGTTTGGTATTCAAGCCTCTAGGCTTGCATTTCCTCAAAATATACGATAGAATTAAATATCGAACTACTTAGCCTCCTAAAAAATAACACCAATGCAACAACCCAAACTATTTACCCAACTCGCCCAATACTGCCAACTACTAGAAACGGAATTCCACCTAATTCCAAGCAGTAGGCAAACACAACTTTTTTTGTTGCGAAATTACATCGCTCAAAAAATTGCCAACAAAGAAACCCCGCAATTAATCGTTATTTGCACGCATAATTCTAGGCGCAGTCATATAGGGCAATTGTGGCTGGCTATTGCAGCAACTTATTATGGTTTACCTCCTATGGCTACCTTTTCGGGAGGTACGGAGGCAACGGCTTTTAATAGTAGAGCAGTTGAAGCATTCAAAAAAACGGGGTTAGCCATTGGCACTTCCGATGTAACTGCCAGCAATCCCATCTACGAAATAAAATGGACCAGCGATATGCCTCCTTACCTAGCCTTTTCTAAAAAGTACAATTCGGCACCCAATCCAACAAAAAAGTTTGCCGCCATTATGGTTTGCACACATGCCGACGAAGGATGTCCGCTTGTTGTAGGCAGCGATTTCCGCCTGTCCTTGCCCTACAACGATCCGAAAGCTTTTGACGAAACTCCTATAGCAGCCATTAAATACAGCGAGAAAGTAAGCGAAATTGGGCGAGAAGTTTTATTTGCCTTATCCAAGATTTAGGAAAATCCTAGCATTTACAATAGACTTGTTACCCTTTGAGAAATGCTTATATGAAATTTAGATTTTTTTGATAGTTTTCTTGAAAAAATTAGTGCATAGCCTAGCTACGGACTTATTTTTTCGAGGAAAATAGCAGAAAAAGATACTTTCAGATAAGTGTTTATTAAAGAGTAACAAGTCTAATGTCAAAATAACGATACGGAGTAAAGTTTATCCATTAAAAAGGCGGTGAAATATCGCAAATTTTGGTATTATTCGGAATAAATGGCATCGACCTTTATCAAAATGCGGTTTACTGGTAAAGCCTATCAGTAAGTTTAGGTAAAAAAATTAATTCATAAAATAAAAAACATGAAAAAATTCATACTCCCTATCCTACTATTTACCCTACTCCTCGCCTATGGCTTTCAACAAGCAAAAGCACAATGCGATGCAGGAGAGGTAGAAATTACCATAGAAATTGTTGCCGATGATTACCCTTCGGAAATTTCTTGGGAACTCAATTATGCTGATGGCGGTAGCCTTGCCTCTGGTAATTCGGGTGGCACACAAGGTTGTGCAACGGCAGAAGAATGTCTGATTTTTACTATTTACGACAGCTATGGTGATGGCATTTGTTGCAATAATGGCAACGGCTCCTACTCCCTATATCTTGATGGTGTATTTATCGCTACGGGAGGAGATTATGACGATGAGGAATCGGTAGAATTTAATTGCGCTGCGGGTTCAAGCTGTTCATCTGGGCAAGCGGCGGCAATAGGCACTAACACGGCGTTTACCGACAATTATTGGTATACTTTTGTGCCTGAACAAAATGGGCAGTATTTACTAGATGTTTGTAATGCCGATTGTTCGGCTTCGGTGTGGATATACGATTATTGCCAAGGTTTAGCATGGAACGAAACGGCTGCCAATGCCCTTTATTTTTCAGATGGCGATTGTCAGGAAAATGGCGCACAAGTTATTGCTGATTTAGGCGAAGGGCAATCGTATTTTATTAGAATTGGAGATGCAAACAATGATTGTTTTATAGAGGAACTTTCGTGGGAGTTAAGTTATGTAGGGCCTATTACTGGCTGCACTGATCCTGCTGCTTGTAGCTACAATCCAATAGCAGAAATAAACGATCCTGACTTGTGTTTTTACCTGCCCGAAGAAGAATGTTTAGCCTCTGCTACACAAGTAACCGTAGGTAACACTACTTTAATTGAACAAGAAATTGCCATTGATTTAGATGTACCCTGGGAAGTTATTTATGGACCCGACGACCATTTATGGGTAACCGAACGGGTAGGTCGTGTACAACGCATTGAACCTATTACTGGCAACCAAACCGTTATATTAGATTTAACTGGCGATGTACAATCGGGTAGTGAACCTGGCATGTTGGGTATGGTTTTACATCCTGATTTTGAAAATGTGCCTTTGGTATATATTGCCTACAATTACGCAGCAGGTACTAGCATTCGAGAACGCCTTTCGAGCTTTATGTGGGATGGCAGCAACCTTACTGGCGAAGAAGTTTTATTGAATAATATAGGTGGTGGCGGTATTCACAATGGCTCCAGGGTTTTAATTACACCCGATAATAAAATTTTAATGACAACAGGTGATAGAGGCAGTGGTAATTTATCGCAAAACTTGGAAGAGTTAAATGGTAAAATTTTACGTATGAATTTAGATGGAAGCATTCCTAACGACAATCCAATTCCTAACAGTTATATTTATTCCTTTGGTCACCGTAACCCACAAGGATTGTGTTTTGGCCCTAATGGATTAATTTACAGCTCGGAACACGGACAAGAAAACGACGACGAAATTAACCTCATTGAACCCAACCGCAACTACGGCTGGCCAAATGTGGAAGGAGCTTGCGACAATGGATTGGAAAATGCTTTTTGTGATGCCAATGATGTAGTAGAACCTTTAGCCGCCTGGAGTCCTTGCCCTGCGGTGAACGATATTGTGTACTACAATCACCCCGCAATTCCAGAGTTTCAACACAGTATTTTAATGGCCGTACTAGGCGGCATCGGCACCGATTTTGAGCGTATTTCTTGCCTCAAACTAAGTGAAGATGGAACCCAAATAATTGACGAACAGCAATACTTTACCACTTATGGCCGCCTTAGAGATGTAGCCATTAATCCGCATACAGGAGCTATTTATTTTGCTACCAATGGCAGCAGTTATCCAAGCTCGGGACCTAACCGCATTATAGAATACCGTAATTATGCTTGGCAAAGCGATACGCTTACAGCCATAGTTCCAACTCCTAGCATTGCAGAAAAACAGTTTATCCATATATACCCAAATCCTATAAAAGGACAAGGACAAGTTGTTTTTTCGGATACTTTTATTGGATCTACATTTGAGATGTACAGTTATGCAGGCCATTTGGTAAAAAAGCAATATATTGGCAGCAATACCGTATTTATTCAAACGGATGATTTAACGGCTGGTGCTTACTTTATTAAAGCCAGCAATGATTTAGGTACGATTACTAGGAAAATAATAGTACAGTAGTTTTTGGTAGAAAGTAGAAGGTAGGCTGCGATTTATACTTACCTTCTACTTTCTACTAAAATACTTTCTACAAAAAACGGGAACTTTAGTTAACTGTAAATTGTATAGCTCACAAACCAAGGGAATTAGTCTATTAGGCTAATTACTACAAACCAAATTGTCTATTGAAAGGAAGAATACACTGTTCAACTGGTAGCTGGTACACCGTAAAAACCAGCGAAAATAAGGAAATAGCTTGTCGTATAAAAGGCAAGTTTAGGCTTGACGAACTCAATACAACCAACCCAATTGCAGTTGGCGATTGGGTAGATATAACAATGGAAGAAGGGCTAGATACTGGGATGATTACCCATATACATCCTAGGGATAATTACATCATTCGTCAATCGCCACATAAGCGATTTACGAAGCATATCATTGCTGCCAATCTCGATCAAGCCATTTTAATAGTTACCTTTTCTAAACCTAGTACCTCCTTGGGTTTTGTTGACCGATTTTTGTTAACCACCCAAATGTACGACATCCCCACTATTCTCCTTTTTAACAAGCAAGATATTTATACCAAAAAGGATTTACAGAAATACGAAAATGCAAAAGCCATTTACGAACCCATTGGCTACAAAACCCTTTTAAGCTCCGCAGAAACAGGTCATAATATGGAGCAACTTGCCGAATTGATGAAAAACAAAACCAGTTTAGTAGCAGGGCATTCGGGCGTTGGAAAATCTACAGTACTTAATTATTTGCAGCCAGAATTGGAAATCGCCACCAAGGTTATTTCTAGATACAGCAAAAAAGGACAACATACTACTACCCTAGCCACCATGTACGACCTCCCTTTTGGTGGGCAAATAATTGACACGCCTGGCATTAAAAATTTTGGTATTGTTCACCTCGAACCTGCCGAAGTAGCCCATTATTTTAGAGAAATGCAAGCACACATCCCTAACTGTAAATTTAGCAATTGCCTACATGTAAACGAACACAAATGCGCCGTACACGATGCCATTGCCGAAGGACAAATTTCGGAAGCTCGCTTTAAAAGTTATTTAAGTATTTTGGCAGATGTAGAAAGTGAAAATTATTGGGAAAGAGGGTATTAATCTAAATTTTGCGGGTAGTTCACAATGGCTGTTGCGCTATTGTTAAATGGCTTTATTGTTACATGGCTTTATTGTTTAATTGTTTTTACTTGCTGGCGAAATAGTTCTCCAAAGACTTTCCTTTGCCCTTTGCCTACTCATTTTACTCCTTGTTTTTAGAGTCTATACAAATGGTAACAGGTCCATCATTTATTAGGGCAACTTTCATATCGGCACCAAACTCGCCCGTTAAAATGGGCTTATTAATAAGCGTTTGTAAATAGGCAACTGTTTGTTCATATAAGGGGACTGACACATCTGGTTTAGCGGCTTTAATGTAGGAAGGGCGATTCCCTTTTTTGGTACTGGCGTGTAAAGTGAATTGACTGACCACAATTATTTCTCCATCAATATCTACAACGGATTTATTCATCACTCCATTTTCATCATTAAAAATACGAAGCTTGGCAATTTTGTTGGCGAGCCAGGTAATGTCCTCCTTTGTATCTGCATTTTCAATACCTAGTAATACCAATAAACCTGTTCCTATCTCCGATTTGACCTTCCCCTCAATTGTTACTGATGCTTCTGAAACTCTTTGTATAACTACTCGCATATTGTTAAAGTTTAAGATGACGATTGCCTCCCCAAAGTATAACCTTTTTCTTTTATCACCAAATTTTAGGAGGTTCCAAATAGGCTAATCCCCCTTTTTTTAGGATGACGAAAAAAAAAATAGTCTAAAAAGTCCCCTTACTAGCAAGCCCCTACTAAAGTAAAGGTTTAAGACTTGCAGGTAAATATAGGTGAAATCAGGCTACAATAATTTAAACATAACATACATAATACAAATAATATTATTACTAAAATTGTTGGAAATTTGGTTCTATTGATAAAAAAAAACTATCTTTGTCACGCAAAATTCATTTAGGGTACTTAATTGAGTACTTCATAAAAACTATTTTAACTAACCAAAATATCCACTAATGAAAAAGACTTTAGTGCTTTTATTTTCAGTGCTGATGTTGGCAGGAGCAATGTCACTACAAGCTCAACTTGATAAAGGTGTAATTGTATACGTAGATGACGACAACACCGTATATCGTATACAGTTAGGCATGTACTCAGCAGACGAGATAAGCGAAATGAAGGAATTACCAAGCGACTTAGCAAGTGTGTATACCGAAAATTATAAAGATGGTAGAAAAAAATTATTCGTAGGTAATTTTGTTGGTGCCAACACTGCCCGTGAAGCACAAACAGAATGCAGAAAGCGAGGTTATAAAGATGCTTTCTTAACTGCTTATAAGTTTGATGATAGCATTACCTTTTTAACTGGTAGCGATAAGGTGAAAGGCGTTACAGATGCAACGAAAGGAATTCCTGCTGCTACAAAACCAGTACCAGCGCCTCCAACAGAAAAAGCAACTGCGCCAGGTCCAACACCTACTCCAACAGGAGGTTCTACTATTGCAGCAGTACCTACGGCTCCTAGTGTAACAAATGCACTTACAACTCCGCCGCCACCTGCTCCAGCAAAAGCTGCTCCTAGTACTAGCACAGCAACAACTGCTATTTATATGGTTCAGTTAGCTGCTTACAAAAACTTTAGCCCAGAACAATTAGGCAACTTTGCTGGTATTAACAACCTATACACAGAGACAGCAAGTAATGGCATGACCAAAGTTTTGGCGGGTCCTTACTACAGCGCCGACGAAGCGGTTAAAGCAGTTGACGGTTTTAAAGCTAAAGGAAAAGATGGTTTTAAAAGAGCCATTAATGTACCTGCATCTACACAAATAGATGCTAATAGCGATATTAATAATTTAAAAAGAGTAAAGTAATTTTCTGTCGCATTAGACTACCTTTTAAAATCAATAGATAAAAAACAATTGCACCTAGCATACTAGTTTAACAGCTTGTATGTTAGGTGCTTTTTTTTAGCCCATAGTTTTATATAATCTCAATATCTTTAATTACTTTAGCGGTCATAATTGATAACACCAATAAAAAAACAACGCAATGTCACCCAATACAGAAATAGCAGAATTTGAATGGTTGGATACCATCACCGATTTAATGGATACCAAACTTCGGATTCCTTTTACGGGCGTTAAATTTGGAGCCGATGCAGTGCTAGGACTGATTCCTGTAGCTGGGGAAGTAGCTAGTTTTTCGGTTTCTGGCCTGATGGTTTTATCAATGGTGCGACATGGTGTTAGCGGAAAAGTGATTGTGCTAATGTTGTTTAATATTTTATTAGATGCCGTTATTGGCGCAATACCTCTTTTAGGAACCGTTTTTAATATTTTTTACAAAGCCAATGTCCGCAACCTTAATTTATTAAGAGAACACCAAGAACAAGGTGAACACGGAGGAAGTGGTATTGGTATTATATTAGCCGTACTTGCCTTTTTAGTGTTTTGCGTTTTTGCCCTTATCTGGGGATTGTGGTTTATGGTTACTTATTTGTGGGGATTGCTCCCATTTTAATTCTCATTATTTAGTAGTTTGACACTTCATTTAAAATTTAAGATCGAAAATTTAAAATTTTTACCTGCTAACGATTCTAATACAAGCTGGGAGGCTTTAAACTCGTTTGGCTCAAGCGGGAACACTTGTGCTGCCCGGTCCAGCCTCCTGGCTGGAGCGTAACGGGTCTAAAGCCTCCTGGCTTAATATCAAAACTTTTAACGTTTGGATAAACATGTCATAAAAATTATCAGAAACTTAGATTTTTATTCACTAGTAGGAATTTTACCTTCTACGTTCTACAAAAGTACTTGCTACCATCATTAATAAACCAACAACTTTTGCACCTCCGCTCCTAGTTGTAAATAATAAATACCTGTAACTAAATGATTGGTTTTAAGCAACTGTTTTTTAGCTGCATTTGTTGGATAAGTGGCAAGTAACTTCCCATTTACATCGTATAATTTTAGGCTTAAAGATGGATTAAATTGGGTGTATTGTACTTGCACTTGCCCCTCTCTACTACTAGGGTTTGGATAAACCTGCAAGCTGTTTTTGGTAGCATTTAAATGGTCCAAAACGCTTAAACTAGGGCATTCACCAGGCATGTTATCATCCATCCAATTAAAGCGGTTTTCGATCCAGTTTTTGAGGTTGTCAACTTCTCCTTGGTAGGAACCTGCAATTTCGGGATGCGCCCAAGTGTATTCATTTAGGATGTCCCAGCGGGTAAAATTGCGGGTTTGTGCATTGTTTAATTCATTGCTTTTTTGGTCGATGTAATTGTGTAGGGTACTAGTAGCTAAGGTGTTTTCTCGCAGCTCGAACCAGCGACAATGTAGGGCTTGTACAAACTGTGGTTCTGCTAGTAGGCGTTCCCACCATTGTGGCATTAAATCTAAGTCTTCGCAATTGTTTTCATTGTAAATCCAGCCAGTATACTCCCCCCCTGCACAATAATCAGAATTGTACCAAGCAATATCAAAATCCCAAATTGGACCGGCTTTTAGTTTGCCGTTTTTGTCCTTATGCATAAAACTACTCAGCTTGTACCCATCTATATCTTTACTCATTTCTTCTGCAATAAAAAAGTCTACAAAAGAAGGTATATCTAAAAAATCGGAGTAGTGTTGACCGTTGGGGTGTTGGTAATTGGTGGCCATTAAAGCCACTTCCAAACTATCTATATAGGCTTGTATATAGGCTTCCTGTTGCGGCATTATTTCGTTGCCTTTAGGATATACGTACTCGATGTACAAAGGTGCGCCTGTTACGGTTTCAAAATTGGTTTCCCATCCAGCATCTTCTCCCCAATCAAATTTTAAAATATAGCCTCCTGTCACCTCCTCGCCACTTAGTTCGTCTGCATTTAATTTGGCAATATCTACTCGATTTACATCTCTTTTAACTTTTTCCATTAACACATACAAGCCAATATATTCTCCATTTA
>JAHDBT010000012.1:0-5338 GCA_020630215.1 Bacteroidota bacterium | reverse complement strand
TCTCCTAGGCAAAATCCCCAATCATACAAATACCCTTCTTCGGCAGGTTCTAAAAACTCAATGCCTAAATACCAAATCCCATTAGGATTAACCCCATTAAAATTGGATAAATATTCAAAAGGAAAAAACAATCCTTCTTGTGGCGGCCCGGCTTCTTCAATCTCCTCATCGGCATTATCACTAAAACACATCTCCTCAAATCCATCTCCTTCGGCTTCACCTGCTGCTAGTAATACGCTTGTTCCATCGGGTGCAATTAGGCGGATACTTAATGCTCCTACGTTTTCATGCTCGCCCCACATACACACAACAGCAAGTGGAAAATCATCACTAATTATTTCTTCTACTTCCTCCACCTCTATTGCAAACAGTTGTTCTTCATCGGGGATGAGTTCGCCTCCTTCACTTTCAAAAACTTGTGCATTTAATGGTGTTGTGTTGAAGAGAATGGAGAGGCATACCAGTAATAATAGAGAATAGAATGGATATTGATTCATGATGAATGTATTTGTGTTTGTTAATGGATAAAAAATAGTTCTGTTACTAATTGAATCCAGGTTGTAAAAAACGCATATTAACCTAAGTCGTTTATGTAGTCCTTCAACCAAAAACTACTTACAATAAACAAAATGAGGATTGGACTGCCTGTACATTCAATCTCCAGATTGAATACAGCTTACCCGAACGACCAATAAGCAGCTTAACTGATAGTCGAAGTACCTTATTTAAAATACTTTTAATCCATTACCAAAGACTTGCTGCTCAACCGTTTTTTCCTATCCTTAAATTTCGGGCTTTTGCTTGCCATCTGGAGATGTCAAGTACAGGTACTCCGAGCTACTACAAGAATGATAATCCGACTATTTTTTGCTATTGCACAAAGGTGATAGCATACAATTTTTACTACTAATTATTAAAAGGGACACCAAAAATTGGGAATTCTGTCCAACTTAAGTTAAGAACAGCAAAGATAACAAGTTTAACTAAAAAAGGCTGTCAACATTTTTATAGAATGTTAACAGCCTTTGGTTCTGTTTATTTTTTTCGGGAAATTGATTACCTCCCACTTTCCTAGTAAAAATAACTAATTTATGCAGGTCTGCTTTTAGCAGCATCGGCTAAAAATTTAGCTAAACCTTTATCAGTTAAAGGATGGTTGAGCAAAGCTAAAAATGCTTTTAGTGGACTGGTAACAACATCGGCTCCAACTTCGGCACATTTTACAATGTGTAGTGGATTACGAATCGAGGCTGCCAAAACTTCGGTGGTAAAACCGTAGTTGCCGTAAATGGCAACAATTTGGTCAATCAAGTCAATGCCGTCCCACGATATATCATCAATACGACCAATAAAAGGCGACAAGTAAGTTGCACCAGCTTTAGCCGCTAATAGAGCTTGCCCTGCCGAGAAAACAAGGGTGCAATTAGTACGAATTCCTTTAGAAGAAAAATATTTAATGGCTTTTATTCCATCTTTAATCATGGGTATTTTTACCACAATTTTAGGAGATAAAGCCGCTAAATTTTCGCCTTCTCTTACCATGCCTTCAAAATCGGTTGCTACAACTTCGGCACTAATATCGCCATCCACAATATTACAAATATCAACATAGCGTTGCATAATATTGTCTTCGCCTTTAATGCCTTCCTTGTTAATTAAAGAAGGGTTAGTTGTTACCCCATCTAAAATACCTAGTTCGTTGGCTTCTGTAATTTCGTCTAAATTAGCCGTATCTATAAAAAATTTCATATATTTTTTGTTTTATTTATGAAAGTGTGGGAGACGTAGCAGTGCCACGTCTGTACAGTAGTGTTTTTTTAAGATATTTGTGGGGCATTAAAATGGCAAATCGCCGCCACCTTTTCCGTCTTGCATATCGTAAGGGATATCGGCTTCGGTATGTGGAGGTGCGCTTTGGTCGTAGCTGCCTTGTTGTTGTTGTGCTGCTGCTCCTGCTGGATTTTCAATTCTCCAAACATCAAGGTTGGTAAAGTACATGGTTTGGCCATCTCGTCCGTTGTATGGGCGGCCTTTGAGGTTAAAATGCAACAGCACTCTGTCTCCTTGTTTGTAATTATCGAGCAAAGCACATTTGGCTTGTACTAATTGAAACTTAGGATATTCTTTATAACCTGCACTTTCTTCTAATTCTAGTACAAATTCACGTTTTTTAAATCGCTCACTTACTTGTACTTCGTCAAAAATTTCGAATAAATTTCCTTCTACTGTTAATGCCATAAGATAAGAATGGTTTTATAGCCAAAACAATTGTTTTTAGCCTTATTTTAATTGATAGCCACAAAGGTAATCATCAAATTTGAAAAATACACTTCTGGACAAACTTATTTAACAAACAAGCACTTTTAAATGTGTTTAGTTGGTACATCTTAAATCCATGCGTTGGGTGCTGCCGTTAAAATAAATACATAATTTTCGTCCGCTTTTTTCTACCGATTTAGCATTTTGTATGGCGGTTTCAAATTTGCTGCCCCATTGTTCTTCGTCTGTACCGGTTGCTACATAATCGGTAATTTCTAATGTGCCATCATTTAGGGTGTAGTTTGCCGTAAAGGTATGGCTAACGGTTTGTCCTGTAATGGTGCCATTGCCGTCTTCGTCGTCAAAAGTGATGGTAACGGGGCGGGGTAAATCTTTAGGAGCAACGCCTGTTGCACCAGTTATCATGTACTTATATTTTTTTAATTCCCAAGTGCCATCGAGGGTGTCGGGTGTTTTTTTGCAGGAGCTAAAGGTGAGTAGTCCTAGCAATAATAAAGAGAGCGATAAAGAAAAAGTGTATTTTTTCAAGTGATTTTTTTTTGTGATTGAAACGTTTTAGTTTTTTAGTAGTTTGTCGTTTAATAGGGTCAGGTAGTATGCAAACCAGAGGCTTGAGTACCGTTTGGCTCAAGCGACACGCTTGAGCCTGCGTTCATTTTTTTTATAAAAAGTGAACGTTCGTGAGTTTCAATACTTCTAAATATTTCTGGCTTAGATTTACGCAGCAAACATTTCACAGAATCACACAGATAAGCTTAAGCAAAAGATTCCGCTACTACCCAATCCTTAGTGCCGTGTGTGTAGGAATAAAATCCTTCGCCCGATTTTCTGCCTAATTTACCAGCGGTTACCATATTTACTAGCAAAGGACAAGGAGCATATTTAGGATTTCCAAATCCGTTTTGCAGTACGTTTAGGATAGAGAGGCATACATCCAATCCAATAAAATCGGCTAGTTGTAAAGGTCCCATTGGATGTGCCATGCCTAGTTTCATTACGGTGTCGATTTCGGCAACGCCAGCAACACCTTCATGCAAGCTAATGATGGCTTCATTTATCATGGGCATTAAAATACGGTTGGCTACAAAACCTGGGTAATCGTTAGCAGGAACGGGTACTTTGCCTAGTGTTTTACTCATTTCTATAATCGTATCAGTTGTAGTTTTAGAGGTAGCGTAGCCATTAATTACTTCTACCAGTTTCATAACGGGAACGGGGTTCATAAAGTGCATTCCTATTACTTTATCTGGTCGATTTGTTGCGGCGGCAATTTTGGTGATAGATATAGAAGACGTATTAGAAGCCAAAATGGTTGAGGGCTGGCACACTTCGTCGAGCTGTTTAAAAATGTTGAGCTTTAAATCTACTCGTTCGGTGGCGGCTTCTACTACTAAATCGGCATTTTTTACCGACTCACTTTCTAAGCTGGTATTGGTTTGGATATTGTGGAGCGTGGCCGTTTTTTCTGCTTCGGTGATGCGCTCTTTTTTTATCATCCTATCCAAGTTTTTTCCTATGGTTGCTAGGGCTTTATCTAGGGCAGCTTGGCTAATATCTACTAGGGTAACGTTAAAATTTTTCATGGCAAAAACGTGTGCAATGCCATTGCCCATTGTGCCTGCGCCAATTACGGTTATGTTTTTCATAGGTATATTTTTTTTGTAGAAAATACTTTTGTAGAAGGTAGAATGTATTTTGAGTACTTCCTTATTTTTTTGTCTGCAAAGATAAGTAAAGAAAAAAGAATGCAAAATTATTTGTCGATTGCTAGTACATCTACTAAGTTTCTTTGAAATTGATTAGCGTAATGGCTCACAATCTTAGGCGTAATTTCTTTTTCGGGCAAAATATGTCCTAGAATTTTGCAGCCGCTGTAATGAATAATAATGTCTTGCGTGCTAGGAGTTGGTTTGCCATTAAAAATAATTCCTGCTATGGGAATATTGCGTTTTTGTAGGGCTTCGGTTGATAAGAGGGTGTGGTTAATGCTTCCCAAATAATTTTGGCTTACTAGTACAACAGGGACTTGCAAAGTTTCCATTAAGTCGATAAGTAGGTGTTGTTTGTTTAGGGGAACCATCAATCCGCCTGCCCCTTCGATAATTAGGTGGTTGTTGGTGTTTGGTAATTGGAAATGAGGGAGTTTAATTTTGATGCCATCAATATTGGCGGAATGATGTGGGGAGGCGGGTGTTTTTAGTCGGTAGGATTCTTTATGGAATTGTGTTTTGGAATTGCTAATTAATGCTTGTACCTTCATGGTGTCGGTATGGTGTAGGTCGCCCGATTGTATGGGTTTCCAATAATCGGCTTGTAGGCTTTCTACTAAAATAGCGGCAGCCACCGTTTTGCCTATTTCGGTGCTAATGCCAGAAACAAAGAGCGTTTGTTTTTTTAAATTTTTAGTGTTATTTTTATTTTGTTTTTCCATTATAATTCTCACAACTGTTATGTTAAAAATTTTATACCAAGATGATTACCTCGTTGTAATTGATAAACCTAGCGGCATGTTGGTACACCGAGCGGCCAACTCCGACAAAACGAAAAAGTTTGTTTTGCAGGAACTGCGTAATCAATTAAAAAATTGGGTGTACCCCGTTCATCGTTTAGACCAACCTACCTCTGGCGTATTGCTTTTTGGATTGCGTAAAGATGCTGGAAAAAAAATGAGTATGCAATTTAGGCAACGGCAAATCAAAAAATACTATTTAGCCATTGTTAGGGGCATTGCCAAAGATTACGAATTATTATACGAAGGTTTTAAAAAGAATGAGCAAGATACTAAAATTTACCATGCCATTACAGAATATGTTCGCCTAGCACAAGTAGAACTACCCATAAAAGTTGGACAATATCCTGTAGCGCAATATTCCTTACTAAAAGTAAAACTACACACAGGCCGCATTCACCAAATTAGGCGACACCTCAAACAAATTTACCACCCCATTATTAACGACCGAAAATACGGCGATTGGCGGCACAATAAATTAATGATGAAAAAATATGATATTTTTAATTTACAATTACTCGCCCATCAAATTGAGTTTACGCATCCTTA
>JAHDBT010000414.1 GCA_020630215.1 Bacteroidota bacterium | reverse complement strand
TTGGGTTAACTGTTGAAGCAGCCGTTGCATCCCCATTACTCCAAGCATAAGAACTACCACCTGTTGCGGATAAATTAGCTACATCTCCTAGGCAAATTGTTATATCTGTTCCTGCATTAGCAGTTGGTAGTGGATTTACAGTTACTATTACATCATCGGTATCGGTACAACCATTCGCATCCGTTACGGTAACAGTATACGTGGTAGTAGCTGTTGGGTTAACTGTAGAAGCAGCCGTTGCATCCCCATTACTCCAAGCATAAGAACTACCACCTGTTGCGGATAAATTAGCTATATCCCCTAGGCAAATTGTTACATCTGTTCCTGCATTAGCAGTTGGTAGTGGATTTACAGTTACTATTACATCATCGGTATCGGTACAACCATTCGCATCTGTTACAGTAACGGTATAAGTAATAGTAGCTGTTGGGTTAACTGTTGAAGCAGCCGTTGCATCCCCATTACTCCAAGCATAAGAACTTCCACCTGTTGCGGATAAATTAGCTATATCTCCTAGGCAAATTGTTACATCTGTTCCTGCATTAGCAGTAGGCAGCGGATTAACGGTAACTATTACGTCATCGGTATCGGTACAACCATTCGCATCCGTTACAGTAACAGTATAAGTAGTAGTCGCTGTTGGGTTAATTGTAGAAGCAGCCGTAGCATCCCCATTACTCCAAGCATAAGAACTTCCACCTGTTGCGGATAAATTAGCTATATCCCCTAGGCAAATTGTTACATCTGTTCCTGCATTAGCAGTAGGCAGCGGATTAACGGTAACTATTACGTCATCGGTATCGGTACAACCATTCGCATCCGTTACAGTAACAGTATAAGTAGTAGTCGCTGTTGGGTTAATTGTAGAAGCAGCCGTAGCATCCCCATTACTCCAAGCATAAGTACTACCACCTGTTGCGGATAGGTTAGCTACATCTCCTAGGCAAATTGTTACATCTGTTCCTGCATTAGCCGTAGGTAGTGGATTAACGGTAACCATTACATCATCTGTTGCGGTGCAACTGTTCGCATCTGTTACGGTTACAATGTAGGTAGTTGTGGTACTTGGTGTTACGGTTGCTGTGGCGGTAATATCTCCGCTGCTCCATGCATACGTGCCACCACCTGTTGCGGTTAAATTGGTCGCATCGCCATTGCATATAGTAAGGTCGGCACCAGCACTAATAGTAGGAGGGATGGCGCAGTTGCCTTCCCAAACGGTTGTGCTGGCATTGGCACAGGCGGGGGTGCTTAGTTCGGTGGCTGTGCCGCAAATATTATTGGTAATTATTACAGCATCTATCATGCTTACATCATCAATATACCAGCCATCGCCGCCTACAAAAGCATCGGAAGCAAAATGGAAACGGATAAGTACGCTGCCCGAATAGGCACTTAAATCCACTACGGTTTCTATATAGCCGCCGCTGTTTCCTGTAAAGCCATCTCGTCCGCTTAGTGCGCTATCGGGGTTGGTAGTAATGCTGCCATTGTATCCATTTTGAATCATGTCGTTTCCTAAGTCGGTCCAGGTTGTACCGCCATCTATAGATATTTCTACTACACCTCCGTCCCAAGCGGCTTCGGTATCGTAGAAATGCCAAAAGCGCAATTGTGGATTGGTGCCTGTAATGGTGTAGGGATTGGCAAGGTTTAAATATTGGTCGCTTTGCGTAGTAATATTTTGGGCATACCAAGCATTAGCACCGCTGTTTACAGGGGTGTTTACAATTGCCCAATCTTGTGTATAAGCTCCAGGCGAGGTCGTCCAGTTAGCCGTGCCGCTTTCTAAATCGTCTTGTAGCAAAATGGTGCTAAATGGCGTTGGGTCAATGCTTACTTGGTAGGTACAATTAATGGCTTGCCCAATACTCATCGTGCCAATCGGAATGCTTAATACGCCTGCACTTTCGGTACCGCCACAGCTAGAAGAACCTGCCACATAGGTAGTACCTGCTGGGAGGTTATCGGTTAAGGTTACATTGGTTAAAGGTGCGCCCGTATAGTTGGTTGCATCAACGGTATAGGTTAAGGTGTTGCCACTTAGTACATCGGTTGCTGCGGTTTTGGTAACGTATAAAATAGGTTGGCACTGCGGAGGTAAATCGAAAGCAGCAGTTCCATCATTTTTATCAGCCGTGCTGCCTTGGTCGGCACTGTAGCCTAAACCTCTAGCGGCAAAAGCTTGCCAGATTAAACACTCGTTTGCTCCGCCATTATTAATTTGGTCGGCTAGTAAAATAGCATCTCGTCCATCTACAAAACCAGGGGCGCAGGGTTGTAGCTTTAGCCCGTCCATTACCAATTGCATGGCAATATTGTTTCCGCCTGTACCATTGTAAAAATCTTGGTCGAAACCGTATTGGTTAATCAAATCCCAGGTCATATCCCAAAGCATGGTAGACCATACAAAGCCTACGCCATGCGGTACCGCTACCGAGTTCATATTGGCATAAGTATAAGAATTAATCGCCGTATTAGTACTATAAGGAGCAGGTCGAATACCATTTCCAGTAGTTGGTTCAGAACTTACATAAGTGCCAATTCCTCGTATATCTGAACCCGTATCGCCAGGTTCTATGGTAAGCATTAAGCCAAACCAATCGCTCCATCCTTCGCCCATTTGTTCGGCATTGTTAAGGCAGGCATTGGTAGCGGGTCCGCCTGTTAAGCGGGTAGAAATACCATGTCCGTATTCGTGGGCAATAATGCCATTGTCAAAGTCGCCATCAATATTTCCTGCTGCGCCAACGCTGCTAATGGTAATGTTTACGGTAGGAATATTTACTCGTATGGTATTACAATCTGCTTGGCTAATCATTACCGATGGAATGGTAACACTTGCGCCTACCGAACCTGCGCCCATGGTAATAGATGCGCCTGCTACATTGTTACAAACAACAACGGCAACTGCGCCTGCATTTTCGGCATTTAATACTTTCACCGAGAAATCGCAATTGCCTCTATCAATTACGGCAATGTTTCCATTAATCGCTGCGCCATTTACTAAAGCGTTACATGCTTCGGTAGGTGCGGCTGTGCCGTCGTCGGCAATTACTAGGTTGCCTGTTATGCCTCCTAGTGGAATTGTACCACCAAAACCTGCGGCTACTGCGGTATACGAACCTGCAATGCCTGCTGGAGAATTTACGGTTAAATCGGTAGTCGCAGTCGAACCCCATTCAAACATTTGCATACGAGGATTGCCGCCATCTGGAGGTGTAGCAAAGTTGGCATTGTTGATACCGCTGCCATCTTGTGCATCGGCAAAAACATAATCGTTGCCAGCACCACCATTGCCGTAATTATTAGCTTGGAAATTACCACTCGCTTCATCAAATCCATATTGGTACCATACATCGTGCATGATGTTGCTCCAGTAAAAAAGATTGGTAATTGCTGGGTCTTGGTTGGCGATAACGCCTAGGGCAAAATCTAATGGATAATTAAAATCTAAACCTGTAGGGCTGTATCCCGTGCCATTGTTGCCATTCTGGTCTTCTTGCGCCCATACGTTGTTACCTCTGGTAATGGTGTATTCATCTCCTGCCACACCGTCGTCGTCGTGCCAGCCAAAAGGCGAGGCATTTAATGCGCTGTTCCAAGGACTACTTACAATACTTCTTGCACCATGATTAGGACTTTCTAAAGGCATGGCAAATACATTGTAATCGTAGGCGGCAGGTAGTGCAGCGGCTGGACTAGGGGTAGGAATAGCAGCAGGTTCTGGCAAGTTTATTTTGTGTATATGATTGTTGCTGCTAGTACAGACACTGTGATTGTGTGGCGTGTTTCCAAAATTACATTGCACCACCCAATTAAATTTATTCAGCACTTTTCCTGTGGTAGCATCTACTTGTACTTCCCACCAGTTTTGGTAATCGGTTTCGTAAATACGCACATTCCAACATAGCCGTACTTCGTGTTGATGGTGTATATAATATTGCAGTTTTACAGGAATAGGTTCTACAGAAATACCCGATTTACCAAAGGTAACAGCTTGGGTAGTTCCGCCTATTTTTTCTGTTATTTGTATTCTATCTAAGTCTTTTTGTAGGGATAAATGAGCAGCCGCATATTGCAACGCTTTTTTAGCCGAAATGCTAGGTTGCGTGGTATTGACAACTGTTGCCAACTGCGGAATAAATGTTTGGTGCATATTAATAAGCGTACCGTTAGGGGCAATATTAGCATTGGCATTGGCTTGCCATATTTCGATGCCTTGGTAGCGTTGGCGAAGGTAAACATGCTGAATGCCATTGTGCCGACTTTGGTAATTATCGGTTACAATGAGGTCGGCAATATCAGCGGCATTTAAGTGGTAAGTAGTTAAATGATGTTTCAAATGGTTTAAGACCGTTTGTTCTGCGTTTTGTGCTAGGCTGTTTATTGCTGTAGTTGTTAAAAGCAATAAGCCAAGGCATAGGTAAACCCCTGGCTTTAGCGATGCCTTAGCAATAAGATACGTTTTAGTGATCATTAGCTGGTTTTGTTGTAAAAAGCCTAATTAGGGATAAAATGTAAAGGGTAAAATAAATTAAGCTTTTTTATTATGTAACTAAGTAGATGTATTGAGTTATAGCAGTATTTGCTGAATTAGGGAAGGCGAGAATATTCAAGTAATGAGAGGGATATAACAGAATGAGTTTGTAAAGGTAACAATAATCTAGCACATTATGTTTAATAGTTTCGTCAGCTTTTAGCAAAATTTGAAACTAGAAAGGGGCAATAGCTATATGGAGGGTAGATATTAGAAGTTCGCCTACGAATTTTGTAATAAAACCCTGTAGGCGAACATTTTATGGTGGTTGTAGTAGCAGGACGTATTATGCGTTTACTGCACTTGTATTTTGGTTTTGAATAGCTTTATTGGCTTGTACAATATGGCGTTGGTTGTGGTAAATAACTACTCTAAAAGTATCGCCTAAACGCAGTTTAATAAGTTTAGAAATGCTGATGGCGGTACGGGTTTTGGTGAGGTTTATTTGCCTTGCTTTTTTAAGCAGTTCGAGCATGGTTTTTTGTTGGGCAATAAATTTATCAAGCACGGCTTTAGTGAGTTGACTGCCTGCTGGATTCATATTGCTAAAGGTTTTCATTTTGTTGAGTTGCGCTTTAGGGAGGAGGCTGGTGGCAAAGTAGTTTCCTAGTAAACCGCTTTTAAAAATGGCTTCGGGAGTAACCGTTTTACCCTTGGTCATGCGTTGTTTAATTTCTGGGAGGTAAAAATCACCATAGCGGTTTAAGTGTTCCATACATTCTAGTACGCTCCAACTTTCGGAATTGGCTTTCCAATTAAGTTTTGCATCGCTTAGGTCTTGAAATTGTTGGGCTTCGTTCATCACGTTCTTAGTCCGTTCGATGAGGTCATTGATTAACTCTTGGTTACTTGTTTTCATTTTTGGCTGTTTTTAAATGGTTTCCTATCCGTTTTTGATATTACAAAGGTCAGCAATTATTTAGCCATAAAAATTGATTGAAATCAAGATTTTTTAATTCGGGATAAAGTTTCGGGGGTCATGCGTAGGTAGGAGGCGATGTATTTACTAGGAATTTCTTGGAATAATTGTGGACTTCGTGCTAGTACACGGCGGTAGCGTTCTTTAGGAGAATGGGTAAGGATGTCGATTTCTCGTTCTAGTTGTTGGTAAATGAGGTACTCCGTCATTTTTTGCCAAAGGAGTAGGTGTTCGGTATCTTGTTGGATAAATTGGTTGAAGGCCTTTTTTGTTAGAACTTGTAGCTCACATTTTTTAATGGCTTGTATATATAGGTCGGAGGGTTGGTTGGTAATAAAGGAATCGAGGGCGGCAATAAAATTGTTTTGGTAACCCAACCTAATGGTATGTTCTTGGTATTCGTCTTCAATAAAAATACGTAAGCTGCCCGATTGGATGTAGTACAAATTGGTATTGGTACTGCCCATTACTTTTAGGTATTCGTTTCTGTTAAGCGTAATTTCCTTATGCCATAAGTTAGCTTGGTCGATTTTAGCTTTTAGTATTTCTATGGGATTCATGTTTTTTTTTAAGTGGGCAGTAGGCAGTAAGTCCTAAGTGGTTTGTCAAGTTAATAGTGTTAAGTTGCTTTTGAGTGAGTTTTGTTTCTTAGCAAGGCGCAAAACGCAGGCCTAGCCTAAGCTACGGCGAGTATTTGCAACGCCGCTAGGGAGCAAAAATCGCCAAAACAACTAACATAATTGACTTGACAGACCACTAAGTAATGTTAATTAAATAATTTCCTATTTCTCAGGTGCAAGCCAGGAGGCTTGAATCCCAAACGGTTCAAACGAAACGCCTTGACCCTGCATTTCTTTTTTTTGCAAAAAAAATGCTAGGGGCGTAAGCCTCCTGGCTTGTATTTTACACAACACTATTAAAGAATACAAAGCTTTAATCATTGTTATTCGTATCTATTCAGCAACGAGTAGAAAGTACTTTAGTCAATACTCCGTTGAGTTTTTACTACTCCACGTTCATTTTTTATAAAAAAAATGAATGCCCGGTCCAGCCTCCCGGCTGGAGCGTAACGGGTTTCAAGCCTCTGGCCATAGCCGTCAGGCTATCAGAAAACCTCTTTTAGAAGAGTACTATAAATCGGTTATTTACAAAAGTATTTTAAAATAATTTACTTCTTAAACAACTTTGTAATGTGCTGATTATTAATGCTGGATTATTTTAACCTGACGGCTATGGCCTCTGGCTTGCGC
>JAHDBT010000413.1 GCA_020630215.1 Bacteroidota bacterium | reverse complement strand
TAAGTAGGTGCGGAGTAACAACAGCAAATTTATACATTTTATGTGAGGTGCTTGATAATTGTAAGCATGATTCTAATAAAAAACAAAAAAAAGACTTAACCGTAAAAAAACGATTAAGTCTATAATTGCTAAGTTGGGCGGTTTATTTTACATTTATTTTTTAACGTTTGTATGCGTTTCCTCTTTTTTGTACCCCTATTTTATTGTTTTTTAATGCTGCAGCCCTACTTTGTGTACCTAGTTCGCTGTTGCTTTGTGAAGCATTGCCTCTGGCTTCTTGCCAAACGTTTTGGGTGGTATTGTTTATTGCATTACTACCATTGTTATTGCTGCTATTATTGGTATTGGTAATGGTTTTGGGAACCGTTGTATTTTTACTAGGGCTTAGTTTGTTTATTGCTTTACTAATGGCATCCGAAAACTGCTCATCGCATTCCTCTAGCAAACTTTGCCTAACATTAGTAAGTTCTGTTTCAACTAAGGACTGAATTTCATTGTTTGTACTTGTGGTACTGCTATTAGAGCAACTCGTTATTAAAGCCATTGCAACAAATAATAAAGCGAAAGGAATAAAAAGTAAATTTTTCATGGTAATTGGTTTTTAATGGTGAACAATAGTGATTAATTTATTTGCTTACCTATCCATAGATATAGATAAACTGCTTAGGTTTATTTTGCTAACATTCTTTAACATAGTTGTAGCAAGCTATTAAGGGTTTTGAGTTGATATTTTTACTGCGCTCAATAACCGAAAGGGGGAGGGTTAGTGATAGACAATTGATTGCGAATAATTTAGGTCAAATCTAATCATCCTTTGCTTATTTGCTGCGGGGGTATTAGCAATAGACTTGTTACCCTTTGAGAAATGCTTATATGAAATTTAGATTTTTTTGATAGTTTTCTTGAAAAAATTAGTGCATAGCCTAGCTACGGACTTATTTTTTCGAGGAAAATAGCAGAAAAAGATACTTTCAGATAAGTGTTTATTAAAGAGTAACAAGTCTAATAAAAAAGGGCTTAACTGCATCTAACAGTTAAGCCCTTTAAGGTTAATATTTAGCGAAAACTAGTGAGGGACTATTTTTCACGTATTTTGGCACCGCCTCTACGTTGTTGTCCTTTTTCTCCTTTTATTGCTGCAGCACCTCTACCTTGTTGTCCTGTTTGGCCTTTTACAGCTGCACCGCCTCTAACTTGTGAAGTGCTTGGTTTAGCAGCAGGAGGTGCAGGGGGAGCTGGAGGTGGAGGAGTTGGTTTTTTAGCAATAGGAGGAGGTGGAGGAGGGGTTGGTTTTTTACCAGAGCTAGGTTTTTTTGGTTTAGCTACTGCTGCCATAGATTTAATTTTTTTATCTACCGCATCGGCAACACTTTGGTCGCATTCTTCCACGAGTGTAGTTCTAACACTGCTGAGTTGTTCTTGCACAAGCGAGTCAATAAGTGCTTGTTGGTTGTTTTGCATACCGCCTACACCAGCAGAATCACAACCTATAAAAAAAGTAGCAGAGAGTAACACTATGGAAGCTGAAAATATTTTTAGTGTTTTCATTATTTTTTGTTTTTGATGATTAACAACCGAATAATTTATGGAATATTTAATGGATGTTGGAGTTGTTATTTTTTCATGGCTTTAAAAATCGAATCAGCTTTAGCTTTAACTTCGTTTTCAAGGCGTTGCTCACATGCTGTAGCAATAGAATCTTTCAATTCTTCTGTACTAACCTGAACTAAAGAATCAACAACCGCTTTTTGGCGAGCAGGATCCATAGATACGCCTGTATCGCTGCATCCTTGCATTATAGTAACTACGCTTAATATAGTTACCATAAATAACATGAATTTTTTCATAATCAAATGAGTTTAATTATTATTAATGTAATTGAAGTAAATGATTTTTTTGTAAAAAAAGAGTCATATTTTGCTTCTTACGCCTATGAATTAGAAACAAAAAGGATACCGATTGCAATTTAAGCAATTTGGAGCGTTAAATTGAAAAATGGCAAACTCTTTTTTATATGCATAAACAATAGGTTTTGAGTATGATAAGGCAATTATACATTATTTTTTTAACAAACAAGTGTAATCTTACAACCTTTTTTCTTCAATGAAGATACTACAAAGATAGTTCAAAAGTACTTTTTGAGGAAAAAAAAACGTTTCCACAAGATAATCTACAATTACTCAATCAGTTTTAAGTCATAATTGCAAATATGGGTTTTTAGAATTGAAAATCAATGTTTTATCAAAATCTTTAATAAGATAATGTGTTGTTTAGTGGTATTGTTAGCTTTCGATAGTAAAAGACAAAATATTTATAGTATTTATTTTGTTTTTGATTGCTAGCTAATACCGCCTATTAGCACAAAAATGGCATTTCTGCTCGAATTTGTTATTAATTGTTCATGTTTTTCGCTAAATTTATGCTTTGAAAGCTGTTTTTTTCTTGTTTCATCAAACATCCGTGTTTTTTGAAACAAATTTTAGTGACCTATTTTTTCTTTTTCTTACCAAAATATGCATCGTTTTTCTTTGGTACTGCGTCATAAATTTAGCAAATTAATGTTTTAAAAAATACAAGCTAAAATATAGACACCTTGCAGAGCGAAATGTTAAAACAGAAAGGCAAACTTAATTTTTGTATTTTTGCCAATAACACGGTGAATTGAATTTTGGAATAATTGT
The DNA here is from genome assembly GCA_020630215.1 of Bacteroidota bacterium. Taxonomy (GTDB): domain Bacteria; phylum Bacteroidota; class Bacteroidia; order Chitinophagales; family UBA2359; genus JAHDBT01. The sequence goes on along the minus strand of JAHDBT010000413.1, from coordinate 4,044 downwards.
TGGATAACTCGGAATAGTACCTTTGCAAACGTTTTCTTACAATTTAGTGACTTGCGTAGCCCAATAATTTGGTGCATTTATGCCAAAAATGAGCATTAATGTGTGCTAATTGTTATTTTATGGTTAGGAAGTGCATATTAGCGGTAAAAAAAAGGTAAATTAGTTTGTTAATTGCAAATAGCGGCATATATTTGCAAAACTATAAATAGCTGTGTTCAGTAGCTAACAAAAGTATAAAAACTGCCCGCTTTCATCGTATTAGAAATAACAATCAAAAATAAAATTCGATATAACGATTAAAAAATTACACCTATGTTAAGTAAGAAACACTTACTCTTCACCCTAGTAATCCTGTTGATAGGTTCTATGTCTATTTTTGCACAGGATGAAGATGGAGGTGGTGATGACGGTTCTGCTACAGATACAGAAGCAACATCCTCCGGAGATGGAGATGATGCATCAGCTGACGGCGATGATTACCCTTACCCTTCCGTTACAAGTGAGGAATACAAAGATTTTGTTCCTAAGCGACGACAAGATCAGCAGGATAAGTTTCTCGACAGAAAATACAATTTCCCAGCGAAGCCTCGCGATAAGTGGGAAGTAGGTTTAGCAGTTGGGCCGCTTTTAGTAAGTGGCGATATAAAAACTGGATTAGGTCGATGGTCTCATGCTGGCGAATTTAACTGGAAAGCAGGTATTGGTTTACATGTACGTAAATCTTTTGGTTACTTGTTTTCTGTAAGGTTAAGCGGTATGATGGGAACTACTTGGGGGCAAAATTGGCAGTCAACCAATGGTTGGTCTGTTAGTAGTGTTAATAACTCTAGTCACAAACCTAATCAGTCATTAACAGGTAATGCTTACTACGACCAGTTTAATGATGGCGATGGTAGCACACCTAACTATGTTAGCCCTGATAGTGGCAATGGTTATTATATTTACTATAATTACAAAACCAAAATACGAGAACTATGCCTTTCTGGTATCGTAAATTTACACAACATCCGTTTTCATAAAAGAGAAACAGGTTTAAACCTTTACGGTATTTTTGGTATTGGTGGATTTGCTTACCGTACTTGGCAAGACCAATTAGATGCCGATGGCAATGAGTATGATTACGCACCTGCTATGGCTGTTACAAACGGGCTAATCGAAAATCGTAATGACTTGATCGATATCTTGTACAACGATATTTATGATGGCACTTTTGAGTCGCAAGCAGAACGTCACTTTGATGATTATACGCCGTTTGGCAACTTCTCCTTCAAACCAACTGCTCACTTAGGTGTTGGTACTGCTATTAAAATTACTCGCTTAATCAATATCTCTTTAGAGTCTAAAGTAACTTATACTAATGATGACTTATTAGACGGTCAGCGTTGGCAAGAATGGGGTGCTTTAACCCGTGATTATGATACTTACGTTTGGACGGGTGTAGGTGTAAACGTTAATTTAGGAGCTAAAAACTCTGTTGAACCTTTATGGTGGATGAATCCTTTGGATTACTCTTATGAAGAATTAAACGAAGCGCCTTGTTGTGATACACTAGACATTCCTGACTTTGAAGATGATGATAACGATGGTGTACCGAATGCATGGGATGAAGAACCAGATTCTCGTGAAGGTTGCCCTGTTGATACTAAAGGTAGAATGCTTGATAGTGACCGTGACGGCGTATTAGATTGTGACGATAAATGTCCACACTCTCGTGCTGTAACTTTATTTGGTACAGGTGGTCAGTATAAAGAAATTGACTTGCCAAACGCTGTTGATGAATTTGGTTGTTTACCTGCTTTAGGTTGTAAAGATATTCCTGATTTATGTGACTGTGTGAAGGCTTGTGTGCCACCACCACGACCACCAATAGGAAACCCTGGACCACCACCATCTTGTATGGATAACTCTCCACTACCAAGTATCTTATTCGATTTAAACCGCTACGGTGTACGTCCTGAGTTTGAAGGTCAGTTAGCTTCTGTAGCAGATTGGTTACGTCGCAACCCTACTGATAACATATGTGTAATTGGACACACAGATGCTCGTTCTGGTAGTGCTTATAACGATGTATTATCTTACAAACGTGCTAATGAAGTAATTAATCAATTAGTTGCTAAATATGGTATAGACCGCAGCCGATTAATATTACAATACCGAGGCGAGTCTTCTCCTGATATTGGCGGTTTAGCAGATTCTCCAATGCAAAAAGGGGTAGATGCAGATCACGCATTAAACAGAAGAGTAGAGTTCCGTTGCTGCACAGGTCAGTACAATATGTCAATGCCTGCTGGACCATCTAACGCGGGAAGAAAATCTCCAAAACCTCGTCCATAATTCATTGATAATAAATATCAATAAGGACTTAAAAACATAGGATTTTAATACTATCTTATATTGAAAAAAGCCCTCCATTAATTTTAATGGAGGGCTTTTCTGTTCTTGCCAATTGTATTGGCTGTAAGGGTTAAGTTTAAGGTGTTGGTATTGCAAAGGATTTGTTTGCTGCTGGAAGTGGTCTATTACTAGTGGATGAAAACTTAATTTAAGCCCGTTCATCTTAACACATTCAACTATGCTCAGGAACCAGTAAACTATTTGCTTTGCACTTTTTTTAATCTCTAGTTCACATTATTAAGTCCCTCGATTTTTAAACTCACCTAAAACACAAATCGAAGCAAAAAAATAAAAATCATCAGAAACTTAGGTTGTTATCCACTAGGCTTCGAGCTTCGGTTTGTTGTGTAAAAAGTTTATTTTGGAGGAGGTGGAGATGCGACTATTTTTTTCTAAAGATTCTTCTAAACCACATAGGAAGCACAATAAAGCCAAAAACGAGATAGGCGTAGTAGGAGATAAGTCGCCAAATAAATACCACAAAGGCGGCTAATCCTTTGTTAACGGTTACTTTACCCGTATCGGCAGCATTGGACGCAGTAATAAAAAAATCGCCAAATAACTGAGGAAAAACGCCTTCAGCAAGACCGCTGCCGCCAGGCGTAATAGGCAGTAGCATTAGTACGTATAATACCAATTGTCGGCTAAATAATACAATGTGGTCAGAAACGGCTAAAAAGGCAAGAATAACAAAGTTGAGTACTAGAAATCGAGTAACCCATATAAATACCGTAGACGTAATGCCAGCTATCCAATAATCCCATCCTTTGGTTTTTAATTCGCCAGCAGCAATAACCATATCGTTTCCTGTTTGCAAGGCACTATCTTGCCATCTATTAAAAAAAGGAAGTTGGCAAAATTTAACAATTAACCATTTAAAACCATTGGGATTAATAAACAATCCGTAGCCAATAGCTAATAAGTAGGAAAACATAAACAAATAGCCACCTACAAATAACGAACGAATAAATGCGCCTCCTGAGATGGCTTCGGGCCACAACATATTACTGCCTATAAACAGCCATAACAGCGGAATACTAAGCATAAAGAAAAAAGTATCGAGAAAAACGATGAAGAGTATAATAGAGATGGTTTGCCCTGCTTGTATTTTTTCTCGGGTGAGCAAAAACAGCGCAACAGCCGTGCCGCCTACCGTAGAAGGCGTAACAGCCGAACCAAATTCCCAGAGGGTAATTACATCAAAACTTTGCCACCAACTTAGCTGATTATCCGTTAAACGACGGATGCGGTACATTAAGGCAAAATGGCGTAGGTTCATTAACAAGGCGGCAACACCTAGCCATAATAGGGTATTAAAACCCCAGTTAATGCTACTAAAGGTAGTAGCATCATAATCTTTAAACACCATGTATATAACAACGCCTAAACCTAGTAAGATGGGAAGAATAATCTTAGAAGGACTGAGGGTTTTTAGTGCATCTGCTGATGGGTCTGATGACATATATAACTTATGCTAACTTTAATGAATAAGATGTTCTATACGGTACACGTATGCGTGTAGCTTGAATAAACAAACAAGTGAATGATTAACAGCTTGCTTTAAATAGTTTTTCCTTTTTAAGGTAAAAAGCAGTCTAAGTGAAATGAAAAAAATAAACTCCACCAAAGTGTGCGATTGTTTTTTTCAAG
>JAHDBT010000412.1 GCA_020630215.1 Bacteroidota bacterium | reverse complement strand
TCCTACAACTAACTAATTGAGTGTCAATAAGTATTTTTTATAAAATTCAACAGACAGACTATTGTATCTAAACGGTTGACGCTTTCTTGGTAGATAGTAGCGGGTATTTGATATATATACGGTTCCGCTTCGCTACATTACTGCAAAGTGTTAAGTATTTTTTCCATCCCTTATTGGATAAACAGGTCATTCTTTTTAAAACGAAAAATTGTCTTGGAATTGTAAAATATGGCAAAATTTTTGCTGTTATTTATATGATTTTACTATAGTAAACTAAACCAAAAAAATGGCACATTATATTCCTTTTGAAAAAGGCGTAGAAGTAAAAGGGGAGGCAGTACTTTCTATTATTAATGCACTTGTAACTGGACAAGCACGGAGAATTGAAATTTTAGCAAGGAATGGGATTACCAACCTGCAACCAGGAACGTGGTATTCGCAAGAAAACTATTTAAATGGTTACAAGGAGATAGGGGAGGTAATGGGTTCGGCAACTTTGTTTATGATTGGTTCTGCTATTCCGCAAAACGCTATTTTTCCTCCTGATATTGACAACCTAGAAAAGGCTTTAAATGCCATTGATATTGCGTATAACATGAATCACCGAAATGGTGATATTGGCTACTATAAAGTACAAAGCTTTGATAACGAAAATAAAACAGCTGTAATGGAATGCAAAAATCCATACCACAGCATTTTTGATAGAGGTTTAATACTAGCAATGGTTACCCGTTTTGGTCCTGCCAATTCTAAAAAGAAAGATGTAGTGTTAGATAAAACAAAAGAAACAAGAATGAATGGTGGCGATAGTTGTACCTACAATATTTATTGGTAGCCTAAACGCCAATTGATAGCAACTTACTTTTTAAATATGGTAAGCCATTCGTGTTTGGGATGTGTTGATTTAATGGCATTGTACAGCCATTTTTTATCGGCTTCCTTTAAATGTGGAAGGGTATTTATTAAGTCGTTTTTATCTTTAGGCTTATTAATTTTAACCTTATACAACAAAACAATTACTGGATGAAGTATTGGAATATGTAGTGCCGAAGGGTGAAATAATTTGGCAGCAGGAAAAGTAATAGATGGATGTCTTCTAAATATCCACATATCGTTTTTAATATCATTCAGCAATACTTCTAGGGCATCTCCATTAAAATTATGCCCATGAATTTCGTGTATGGGTAGCGATAGTAGTTCGTCTTTTTTCCATGGTTGAAATTGTCCTTTATCAACATAATTTAACTCCCAATTTTGTAAATATTGTTGTAGCTGTAATTGCTCTTTTCTAGGAATAGCAATTTCTATATCTTGGTGCGGGCGGGTAATTTTTTCTAGGAATAAATCTATTGCCCAGCCGCCAGCAATGGCCCAGTTGCCTGTATAGTTGCTTAGAAACTTGGCTGTTTGTATGGGGATGGTGAAATTCATACTGTAAAATACAAAAAAAGGAGATGTTACCAAAACGCAACACCTCCCTATAATACACCCTGAGTATGGATAAAAATTAATATTGTAAAGCGTTACTACTAAGGGATGGTGAAAAAATAAAGTTACAAATTTCCGCAAAGAGATTTTCTAATAGACAAGGCACAAAACGCAGTAATAGCAGCGCTATTACGAGTATTTGTAACGCAGGATATTGGGAAATATCGAAGTGGAAAATGTAAATTTATTTTTTCTCCATCCCTAATCAATGTAAGCAGCTCTTTATTCTCATTCACTAGTGCACCAACCAACTTAACCAAGTCCATTTTGCTTGTTTTTTTTCAGACATGTAGGCGGTTGGAAACATGCGTTTCATGCGGTCGTCAATATCCTTTAGCGTAATGCGTCCGTCTTTGTTGCTATCTAGTATTTTATGGTCGGTATATTCTTTTTCCGATTTATTGTAAAGCGTATAGCAATAGTCTTTCCCAATTGCACTAGGAAACTGTATGGCAGTGTATAAGTCGGTTAAACTGTTAAAGGTACCTTGTTCTTGCTGCATGGCTTTTAAATAGGCTTCCACATAATCTAGTTGTTGTTCGTGGTTAAGGTTGCGTAAAATTTCTGTGGTTACGCCTAAACCTTGTGCTGTAGCAGGCTTCCATTGTATTAAACCTGTTGCGCCATTGCCTTGTTTGTTAATAGCCGAAGCATCAAATTTTGATTCGGAGTAAATTACTGCCATCAACCATTCTGGAGGAATGCCAATGGCTTTACTTACCGATCTAACTTTTTTCTCAAACCTATCCGTGTCCAAAACATATTTGCTTGCCTGGTCCATTAAGTACAAATTGTATGTTTCCTGATTTGGAGTTCCTAATGCACTAGCAGCAGTAGTAGCATGATGCTGTTGTTGGTTTTTATTGATAAAGTAGACGGTTAATAAATTACTTAAAATAATTAATGCCAATATAATTACCAGTGTTTGTTTTTTTATGCTAACTGCTTTTCCTTTTAGTAAAGGCGGAGGTGTAGTTAATGTGGTTAATTTTTCTGCATTTTTAGGAAGCACCTGTTTTGGCTCTGCGGTACTTTTTTGCACTTCCTCCTTTTTAGGAAGCATCTGTTTTGGCTCTGCGGTACTTTTTTGCACTTCTTCCTTTTTAGGAAGTACCTGTTTTGGCTCTGCTGCACTTTTTTGCACTTCCTCCTTTTTAGGAAGTATCTGTTTTGGCTCTGCTGCATTTTTTTGCACTTCCTCTTTTTTAGGAAGTACCTGTTTGGGGTCCATTATACTTTTTTGCTTTTCCGCATTTTTAGGTGGACGATGCTTTTGTTCTTCAACATTTTTTTGCTCTTCAGCATTTGGCTCGTCTATAAATTCTATAAACATGACATAACAGTTTTCTTAATAAATAATCACTTTTCGAGATAAACGCTTTTGCGGATACTAACTTCAATAGCAAATTTACAACCTTATTTAGTTTTTTGCAAATTTAATTGGCGTGTTTTGATGATTTTTAACGAATTTATTCATTTTTTAAGCGTTATCTATTTATAGTCAATGGGTTTTGAGCTTATTGCGGAATATGTTTTTTTAGAATTTTGCTAATGAAAATAGCTCTCTTTTTTGTTTGGCAAACAAAAGTAGTAGTAGCTAGTCGAAGTTTTCCAGCCGTTTAAAATAACAAAAGCCCCCAACGTTTTAACGAAGGGGGCTAGGTTTTATCCATCAACCCTAATTTGTTTATAGTAGTACCTAGTGGCTCAAAACTTAAGTTTCTGATGATTAAGTCGCCGTATTTTTTTCTGCTACAAGGCATTGCGAGCGAGCATAGCCGTAGCTACGTGAGGGAGCAATAACGCAGTAGCAGGAAAAAAAGACAAGGCTTGGGTCATCAAGAACTTAGGGTTTGAGTCACTAGGCGGTTAAACCTTGCCTATTTTTGGTTGCTTGAATATGGTTTAAAGTTGAACTTGTTAGTCCGTTTTTATTTATCATAGAAAGAGCACTAATGATTAACCACTATTTTTTGGGTATAAGTGCCTTTTTCACTTGTAACATTTAAAAAGTAAATTCCTGTTGTAAAGTTGCTAACATCGAGCGTTAATGTTTGTTGATGTTGTAGGCTTAACGTTTGCATCAACCGTCCGTCTATGCTGTAAATACTACCTTTAAATGCAGGTGGGCAATCGCTTAGGTCATTGCAAGTGAGTAGTAGGTTAATTACATTATTTGCTGGATTTGGGTAGAGATCTACCGTTGCGGTTAAAGTTGCTAAAGTACCGTCGGCAATACCTAGTATACATTCGGGGAGGGGGGTACAGGCAGCAATATCACAAGGTTCGGTAATAATGATGGTTTGATTAACAGTGGTAAAATTGTTGCTTGCATCCGCTACTTGATAGGTAACCATATAAGTGCCTGCCATGGTATTACAAAGTTGGTCATAACAAATACCACCCTGCGAATATTCATAAACAACTTGGCTGCTTAGATCACCATCAATATTATCGAATGCTACTGGGGCAGGAGCAAATTCCTGTTCACAAACTAGCACTAGGGTAGAAGAGCCAAAGCTAATTTGTGGAGGAGTTGTATCTATTACTTTTATGGTAACGGTTACAGTTGTTGTATTCTCATGAGCATCTGATACCGTATAAGTTACATCATAAGAATCCAATGCCGTTATATCTACCTCTCCACTAATAATTACCTCTTCTGTTATAATACCATCTACACAATCGTAAGCAATATAGTCTAGGGGATTCCATGTGCCAGAAACCTGAGCTTCTATCGTTATTTCATCTCCGTCTTCATAAAGCGTACCATCGCTAGCATAAATGTTAAGGCTAGGAGCTTCTAGGTCTTCTGCAATAACTTGCACATAACGTGTAACCGTTTCGGCTTCATTTCCATTGATGTCATAGCCACTATAAACCACCTCGTAGCTTCCTACTACCTCTGTATCAACAGAATTGGCGGTTTCTAAAATGGCAGGACATCCGTAAGGGTCTGAATCATCAAAAATACTAGCTCCCAGATCGGTGTACTCTGAATATTGTAATACACAAAAGTTTTCAAACAAAGGAAACAATTCCTCAATAAAGGTTCCTTCCTCCGTTTCAATTAAATCATAAGGCTGTGCTACAATAAATGGGGCAGTTAGATCTTCGGTAACTAGCATGTCTTCGTAAGTATCTTCCGAAATATTTCCATCACTATCAGTAGCCATAACTGTTAAGTTGTAACCCGTTCCTGGCGCAGCAGGCATATCGTCTTCCGTTAGCATCGAGCCACTAAATGTTACCTCAAGTGCTCCATCTGGGTAATCAATGCATAAATAAGTTAAGTTGTCGGCAGTATAAACACAATTTTGAAAGCCATACGAGGCACTAATATTTGTTAATTGAGGATTGGTATTAAAATCAGGTGATGGGTCTACAATATCTTCGGTAGGAATTTTTGCATAAAGAATTTGGTTTTCTACAATTTCGTGCGTGTAGTTTGTTTGAATAGAATGCCCTGGGAAAGGATCGCTTTGATAAACCAAATGAACAGATCCGTCTACGGTGCGAGCCATTGAAGCGTACATATCTGCGGTAGCAGGATCGTCGCTAACATTTAAAGGCCCAATCCATGTTTGCCCACCATCTTCCGATTTTATAAGCAAAACGTCTCTAAGGTAAGCAGCAGGCTCGGCAACATACTCGGCATTTTCCATAATAGAAGAGTAGCAGACATATAAATTTCCCTCGCTATCAATTCCTGCGCTAGGAACCGATACTTGATTATTGAAGTATAGATTGGGGTCATAAGTTTCAAAATCCAAATCAAAAACATCATCACCTGTCCCATCAAAACGAACTGTTTTGCCAATTACCTCGGGTTCTTTATCTGCTGGAAAAGCATCATTCCAATACATAATACCATTATTGGCAGGGTACCAAGAACTAGTAGTGCCATCATTGGTAATTGCAACACGACCATACCATATATGCACTACTCCATTGTCGTCGATAATTATAGAGTACGATTCATCAGAAGTTACGGTAACAGGGAGTTCTGTGGTGCTCGTAACATCGTAAAGCGGAATATCAATTTCTTTTACTACTTCAGAAGTCCAATTGTCGCCACCATCAATTGATTTAAAAAGGGTAGGCTGAAAAGGACCTGTAACAAAAGCAATATTATCGCCATTCACATCTATTGCGTAGCCATCGCCACTAATTCTAGGAAAATGCTCGCTATCCATATCCGTAATACAAGGCATATTTTCCCACGTATCGCCACCGTCTTGCGAACGGTAATAAGCAATGCCTCCTAAAAGCCCACATACAGATTCTCCGTCGTTAGAAGAACGCCCAGCAATTAGATGAATCGTATTGCCTGACACACCAATTCTAGCCCAAGTATCATTTTCATCACCAACAGATTCTAAAACTTCATATTGCCAGTCTTGTTCTGGATCTTTGTATATCCAATTAAGTCCACCAAAAGAGGCGGTAGCATCTGCCAAGTGCGAAATACTAAAAAGGCGGTTATCGGCAGTAAGTCCAATATTTGGCCATCCTGTTCTGTTGTCTTCAATTCGGGCATCTGGAAAAGTGCCTACGGTTCCATCAGCGGTAACGGTGTTATAGGCTGTTCCTCGTTCCCCAAAACTATCAGCGTAAGAATTGCTAAAAGTCCAAACAATATGTGCCGTTCCATCTTCGTCTAGCAAAATACGACGAGGCATCGAAATATTGGTTTGTAAATCGTAGGTAGACGTACCTACTTGTAGCGTTGTTGTACTTCTAGCATTACTGCTGTTAGCACTTAGGTCCTCATCGGGTCTAGAGGTATGGTTTTTTTTCAAATCTTCCTTTCCCGTTACCGAGTTTTTAGCAGTCAGTGGGGCACTGTGTTGTTGATTAGTAGTTGCTTTAGGAGCTTCTTGTAAATAAGGGATAAGACTTTTTTGCTGTGCGTTTAGCAGTAAGATACTTAATAAACATAAAATAATAGTCAATGCTTTTGTTTTCATAAGATAAGAATATGTATTGCAGAAAATAATGTTTTTTTTGACCTATTTACCCAAGTCTTAAAGGTAGTTGGCGCGAAGCACAACGGTTTGAAATTTCTTACATTTGAGCCAAGCGGCTGAATCAAACAACTGACTTGCAGCAAATAGGCAAAAAATTAGTTTTTTTTCTACAAAAGGGTTAGCAATATAAAAAAATAATGCAATTTTGGTAGTGGGTACCTAGTACATGGTATTTCAACGATTACGCTACATTGCGCTGCTTTAATAGGGCTAACTAAAATCCTAGAAAAATGAACTATACCGAATTTTGAATCTATTTAGTTTGCGTCCCTTAGT
>JAHDBT010000411.1 GCA_020630215.1 Bacteroidota bacterium | reverse complement strand
CTTAGTACCAAGTACCTCTTATTTGCTCCACATTGCTGCGTAACGCAAGCCGTTTCCGTGTTGGTAGCCTACAATCATTCTCATGTTATAACCTTGTGCTTTTAACTGCGACATTTTTGTTGTAAGCTGGCTTTGTGTTAAGCCATGTCGTGCTTGCCATGCGCCGCTGCCTTTTTGGTTAAACACAGGATTAAATTTAGCCACGCCTCCACTACTAGAAACATCAAGGTAAGATAAACGACGACCTGCTGCCGTATTGTTGTTAAATTCTGTTTGGTAACCACTGGCTGTTAAGCCGCTTTTTGCTCTCCAAGAACCAACACTTGTTTTTACAAATAAAACCGTGTAGTAACTCTTGCCACTAACCTTTACAATCGAACGATTTTTAACCGTATAGCCTCGGTTTTTTAAGCTGTTAAATTTGTTCATGTAAGCAGTAGATGTTAAACCGTGGTAAGCATAAAACGCAGGACCTGATTTCTTTGTGAAAATAGGGGCATATCTAATCGAATTACCTCGTCTGTAGCTTTCGATATGCGTTAATTTATACCCTTTCCCTACATAATAATTAAATTTACTTTGGTATTGGCTGCCTGTTAATCCGTGAAAAGAAGCCCATTTAAGATTGCTAGTATTTTTCTCGAAAATGGCATTAAAACAAACCGAGCCATTTAAGTCGTAGCCATCTATCCATACTAAGCGATAACCTTTCTGTGTTACTTGGTTAAATACGGTTTGGTACTGTGCTTCTGGAATTGCTACCTTGGTAATTTGGGTGGGTGTGCGTAAAACAAAAGAGGAAACCTGTGCCTGTACTTGTACATTGCTGTTAAATCCAGCTAATAAAATAAGTGCTAAAATAAAAGAATTCAATAAAGTTTTCATGATGTTAAAATTATTAAGTTGAGTAAATAAACTAATTGATAATTGTTGTTTTGTAAGCAGCTAAACAAGCATTTTGTTTTTGTTTGTCCTTGTTCGTTGCTGCTTTCACTTAGTTATACTTTGCCAATAAAAAGGTAAACAACCCAACTTCCTTTTTTTGTTTCCCCACTGTCTTACAGCTTGATTATCAACTGGTTAGCGAGTAAAAAAAAACAATCGTCTCCTAGTATTTTCCTAGTGAATTAAATAAATTCGTAGAATCCAATTTATTCTGTATATTTATATAGCGGTAGTTTGACATGTTTAACGAAGCTGTTTACACTTTTTTTTCAATTGGTGAGTTATAGAATACTTAATGTAATCTTCAACAGCTAATTAAAAATGCAGTAAATACCTACTTATTAAACTAAACTTAGTTTTTCCACAAACTGCCCAGCCCAGCCTCCCCGTTGGAGTGTAACGGGTCTAAAGCCCATGACTTTGATGTCAACTACTTTCAGAGCTTAGATAAACATGCCCAAAGTTTGTTGTCAGGTAATAATCGCCTTATTCGTTGTTCCTTAATAAAGTATAGCATTATTTTTGTGAAAATGATTTATACTTAAATACAAGTGGTGCTCCGTTTTTCTGACCACAGCGTGGTCACAGTATGTTAACCAAGCAGCAACAAAACCACACGACTCCAACGGAGTCGCACCTTTTTTACTTCCACTTTGCAAAAAAAAACGTCAGTATAAAAACTGACAGCGAAGCGATTTGACAGTAAGCGCAGCGCACGGTCTGACAACTGACAACTAAAAAAAGTGTTTACCTTAAAAAGAAATAAGTATCTATAATTAGAAACGCAAAGCAGCAACTATGACTGAACAAGAGTTTCAAAAAAAGGCGGATAAAATTAAACAAGGAGATAACAGCCCTTTAAAGTGGGTGTTTGAACAATGCGGCGATTATTGCATTCGCTATTTACGAAGTAAAACCAATTGCCAAGCAGCAGATGCATACGATATATTGGTGGATGCGGTGATGAATTTTAGAGATAAAGTTTTAAGTGGTAAGCTCACCTACATCACCGACATTCGTTACTACATGACCTCTACTTGTTGGCGTATGTGGCTAAAACGCTACAAAAAACGCAAAGGCGAATTAGAACGTAGGAGCGATGTGCAACGCTATTACTACGATAGTCGTTACAGCGAGGAAGAGTATGATACAATGGTGCAAGCCGAAAACGCCGAAGCACAAATGGCCGAAAAAAAACAAAGTATTGATGCAACAATGGAAGCCTTAAAAACGCTAGGCGAAAAATGCGAAAAGATTTTGAAAATGTTTTACCTAGAAAAGAAATCAATGGTAGACATTGCCCAAATTATGCAATTCTCCAATGCCAATGTTGCCAAAACAAGCAAATCTCGTTGTTATAAAAAATGGCGAGCAGCTATTAAACTGTAGAAGTGAAGGACGGAAAAACCGTCGGCATAAAAACGAGCTACTGACCCCTGACTACTGCCACTAAAAAATAAATAACTAACTCAACTCAACTCAATCAATAGGTACAGATGAACCACCTTTAAAGCATTAAGTCATGAAAAAAGATTATACAATTTGGGTAGAAGCATACCTTGATGGTGACCTAAGTACAACAGAACAAAAAGAATTTGAAGCTTTGCTTCAAACGGATGAGGCATTGGCAAAAGAGTTGTCGATACAAAAAGATATGATAGCCGTTTTAGCTGCTAAAAATAAACTAGCACTAAAAGATGAACTATCTGTTATGTGGAACGAGGTGCAACAAGAACAAGGTCTTGATTTCTCTAAAGGAAACGAGGAAGATAGTAGCAGCTTGAAGGTGGTAAAAGACGATTTGCCTGCTAATGAAACGACTAGCGAAAAAACAAGCAAAGTTGTATCAATGGAAGGGGAGGAGAATGGTAAACGCAGCAGCCGTTCGTTAAAGAGCATACTAGCAATTGCTGCCATGCTTTTACTAGCTGTAAGTGTATTTTTATTACGCCCAAGCAACCCCAATGCCACACAAATGGCCCGCACGTACTTAGAGCAACCTTACAAAGGCCCTTCTATAAAAATGAGTGCGCCCGATGCTACTATTAATGCGAAATGGGAAGCGGCAAAAACAGCTTACACACAAGGTAATTACGAAGCGGCTATTAGTAACCTAAGCCCAATTGTTGCTAGTAATAATGCGACTTATACCCAACATTATTACTTAGGTTTATCGCACCTATACGCCAAGCAGCCTAATTACAATGCTGCCATCACTAGCTTACAAAACGTACTAAAAACCGATAACGATTACCATACCTTAGCCAAATGGTTTATGGCCTTGGCGCACCTGCAAAATAAACAAACCGCTAAAGCCAAATCTTTATTAGAAGAGGTCGTAAAAGAGGATGGCGATAAAGTAGCGGAGGCGAAAAAAATGTTGGAGGGGATGGAGTAATGCTTTAGGTGAGTCCACTGTAAAAAGGTCGTTTAGAAAAGAAATAGAAATAGTATATCTTACTAGCTAGAATACCTGCGTACTCAATCATTAACGCCTTATGAAATTAAAGGTATACTATTTCTAGGCTTTTTTCAGAAGACTCAAATTCTCAATTTTAAATGCTTTCCCCTCCTAGCGTTAGCAGGAAAAAATCAAAAATCAAATTTTAAGAATCAAAATTCAAAAATCCCTCCCCCTCTCTTAAACCCTCCCGTCATTATTGTATCAAATAATACATACATCCCAAGATGCTGTAACAACTGGCAACATTATTGAAGAATAATTAACATTCCCAATTTTAAAACACTCAAGTTATGAAAAGAATATTTTTACTCATTGTTTTAATTATTTTTGGTTTTTCTACCCAAGACCTAGCCGCACAAACAAGCAAATCTAAAAAGAAAAAATTTAGCTTCGCCAATATATTTAAGCCCAAAAACAAACGCAAAAAAAATAACGCTAACAAAGGAAGAACCGTTGTTCGTTCTCATGATAACGGGAATAAAACAACTAGGCACTCTAGTAGCAAATTAGATCGTAAAAACCGCAATAAAAGAGGCATTACCAGCTCCAAAACAAAAAGTGCTAGTAGCAACAGCAGCAGTCGTACCAGAGTACGAGAGTACGATACTAGCAAATACAAGCCAAGAAGCACAAAGCGAGCAGATGATGATTTTAAGTACGATAACTACTCGTCTAAAACCGTATTACAAAAAGCCTACAAATACATGGGCGTACCTTATGTATGGGGCGGTTCTACACCACAAGGATTCGATTGTTCTGGATTTACCCAATACGTAATGCGAGAATCTGGCTACCAAATTCCTCGTACTTCTAGCCAACAATCTAAGCATGGTAAAAAAGTAAATAGCCGTAAATTACGTTCTGGCGACTTGGTATTTTTTGGCGATAGAAAAGGAGATATTAGCCATGTAGGAATGGTTACGAGCAAAAAAGGAAAGTATTTTTCTATGATTCATGCCTCTTCTTCTAAAGGTGTAACGGTTGTAGATGTAAACGATTCTAGTTATTTCCAAAAACGCTACCAAGTAGCTCGTAGAGTAAGCAAATAAAAAATAGCAATAGTCCTCCCACATTAAAAAATCCCTTATCATGCATTTATACAGCATGATAAGGGATTTTTTTTTGAGATAAGATTACGTTCTACGTCCTACAAAAATACCTTCTACAAAAAAACTACCGCACTCTCAATCGTTTACCTACCCGTAAAGTACTTCTGGTAGACATGCCATTTAAACGGCATAAACGACTTACCGAAGTGCCATTTCTACTAGCAATTTTAGATAAGGAATCGCCTCTTTTTATGGTATAATAAGAAATACCGCTACCACTAGTAGCCGAGCCGTCATGTGCGCTTTCGTAAGGGTTGGAAGAAGAGAAATAAGTACGGTCAACAATAAATGTATGGCTTTTTAGGCGACCACGGTTAAAGTCAATCATTTCGTTAGGATTAAGTGGGTGGCCTTTATAGCGCACTTCAAAATGCAGGTGATTACCCGTTGAGCGTCCTGTGCTACCTCCTAATCCAATTACATCGCCAGCCTTTACTTTATCGCCTTCCTTTACTACCAATTTAGAAAGGTGGGCATAAAAAGTCTCTAAGCCGTTAAAGTGTCGAACCACAATAATATAACCATAAGATTTAGAGTATTGAGCAATCCTAATTTTACCATCAAATGCCGAGCGCACATCATCGCCCTTGTTTAATTTAATGTCAATACCGTTATGGTGTCGGGGTCTTCTAGGACCAAAGTTAGACGTTATTCTACCAACTACAGGCATTGCAAAATCCCCATCTAAACCATGTGTTAGCAGAAACTCTACCTTTTGTGGCATTTTAGTAAGGTCGTATTTATAGGCGTGGATTTTAGAGTTGTTCCAGTTGTAATCGTAATGAGCATGGCAAGGTGTTTCCTCCTCGTAAATGTTGGTCAATACAATTTTATCGGTCGTGCTGTATTTGTAAGCAGGGCCACTTTTAGCAATTCTTGTACGAACAGCACTTGTTGCATAATTGCTATTTTTACTCACCAATCGAGGGTCATTAGGGCTAGCAGGTTCATCGTTAATATAAAGCCGTCCATCTACTTTTTTAATATCTAGTTTAGGTGTATTGGCTTCTGCTAATAAAGATTCCATATCTCCTAAATCAATTTCTTCCAAATCATCTTCGGATAAAGGAGTGTCCATATCCATCGAAATATCAAAAGCAGTTGTGCTGGTACTTGTAACTTTAGATACTGGTTGTACCGCTGCTTTTTTAGGTGCGGTAGTTGTAACGGGTGTTTTATAAGGATAATGGGAAACTGTTTTTTTAGGAACACTTGCTACTGCTTTATCCGTAACTTTTGAAACGATATTAGTAGCAGGTGTAGGATTAGATTTGGTATTCTTATTTGCTACTGCTTTTTTACTAGTAGTTTCAGCTGTAGTAGTAGCCTTTTTAGGAGTAGTTACGATTTTATTGGTAGGTTTGGTAGTTGTAACATTTGCAGGAGGAGTGGTAACAAGTGTTTTTTGGTTGGGAGCATTATTGTATTTTTGCAAGGTTGTTTCTGCAATATTAATAGCTCGGTATAAAAAACTAGCAAGCAAATTACCCGCCTCCGACATCACAATATTAGCTCCTGCCTGTTCCGCTTTGTCGTTAATCAAATCCTCAAAAGAAGCATTTGTGTCTGCTTTTTCCTTGTCTATATCTATGTCTATTTCACTCAGATTTGCAGCTGCATCCATACTCGGATCGTTAACCACATTTACACTTGTAGTAGTAGCACTAGGATCGCTGCAAGTAATAACAAGCGTATTATTAACTTGGTTAACAATAACATTGGGTACATACGTGGCAATTGGAAGCGGCTGCGTTGCTACGTTTGTTTGTGCTTTTACCGATGGCATATAGGCAAAGCTAACAAGCATAAAAACGAGCATCGCACGCACCAATACCTTAAAAGTTGGCGTAGCTATTTGCAAATGCAGAGTAATTGTATATATAGCGTTCATTAAGTTAATTTTGGAGTACTAGGTGAAAAAGGCACACTCAAAAAGGTCGCTATCTTATAACATCATCAAAGTTTTGAACTGAAAAAGAAAATGATAGAATAGGTATTGCTACAATTATTTTTCTCACCAACCAAAATTTTATTGCACCTAACAACAAGCACAAAAAAAAGTTGGCTTGCTAGTACTAAACAGCATCTTAAAAGAGGGGAAGGCGCAGCCAATAAATACATTTTTGACTACTAGATGCTGAAGAAAAAATTTCAGTTGTCTTCCGTATAAAAATAGGATTTTTTTGGTGAAAAATTAAATAATTAAGCAAAAAAAATAAAAGCAGTAAGTAGTGGTTTTTAAATAATTTTCTAATTTTATACGCAGTTATTTTGTGTTTATACAAGGCGCAAAAC
>JAHDBT010000410.1 GCA_020630215.1 Bacteroidota bacterium | reverse complement strand
AATTCAGCAATTCAGCAATTCAGCAATTCAGCAATAAAACCGTAACACATAACCGACCTAATATGAATTTACATGAATATCAGGCAAAAGAAGTATTACATAAATACGGAGTGCCAATTCAAAGAGGAAGAGTAGCCGATACCCTAGAAGCCGCTGTAGAAGGAGCAAAAGAACTGCAAGAAGAAACGGGAACACAATGGTTTGTGGTAAAAGCACAAATTCATGCAGGCGGACGTGGCAAAGGTGGCGGTGTAAAACTGGCCAAAAGCATGGATGAAATGAAGGAAAGGTCTAACGATATTTTAGGCATGACCTTAGTAACCAAACAAACAGGTGCCGAAGGCAAATTAGTGCGTAAAATTTTAATTGCCGAAGATGTATACAATCCAGGCGAAGTAGAACACGAAGAGTTTTACATGAGTATGCTCATGGACCGTAACACAGGCAAAAATGTAATTGTTTATTCTGCCGAAGGAGGAATGGATATTGAAGAAGTAGCAGAAAAAACACCAGAACTGGTACACAAAGAATTAATCGAACCAGGCATTGGCTTACAAGGATTTCAATTGCGTCGTATTGCTTATAACCTAGGCTTATCGGGCGCAGCATTTAAAGCCATGACCAAATTTGTACCTAAACTATACAAAGCCTACCTTGGCAGCGATGCTTCAATGGTAGAAATCAATCCCGTTTTAAAAACTTCCGACAATCGCATTCTTGCCGTAGATGCTAAAATGAGCATCGACGAATCGGCACTGTATCGCCATCCAGATTTAGCGGCAATGCGAGATGTACACGAGGAAGACCCTACCGAAGTAGAAGCAGGAGAATTTAACCTCAACTTTGTAAAACTAGATGGTAATGTTGGTTGTATGGTAAACGGCGCAGGTTTAGCAATGGCTACCATGGACATTATTAAACTAGCTGGCGGCGCACCTGCCAATTTCCTAGATGTAGGCGGTACGGCAAATGCAGAAACCGTAGAAGCAGGCTTCCGAATTATTTTAAAAGACCCCAACGTTAAAGCCATCTTAGTAAACATTTTTGGTGGCATTGTTCGCTGCGACCGTGTTGCAAACGGAGTTGTACAAGCCTACAAAAATATGGGTGATGCCATTAAAGTACCTATCATTGTACGGTTACAAGGCACCAATGCCGAAATAGCCAAAACCATTATTGATGAGTCGGGCTTAAAAGTACAATCCGCTATCTTATTAAGAGAAGCAGCAGAGAAAGTACAAGAAATTTTAGCCTAATTTAGTAGCCAGTAGCCAGTAGCCTGCTATTGAACAGCAGCCCCTAAACTAAACGTCAAGTTTACGCCCGGTCCAGCCTCCCGGCTGGAGCGAAACGGGCCTAAAGCCTCTGGCTTAAGCACCTAAAATAACTATACTATACTCAACAATAATAAAAAACAATCACAATAGACACAAGTACCAAGCATATTAATTGCTGCTTTTACTTGTGTCTTTTTTTTATTAAAACAACATTCAATTTTTAATTTTAAAGGTACATTAGCGACTCAATTTTGAAACATAAAAAGTACTAAGTACCAAATACCAAATACCAAATACTCTATACCAAATACCAATATATGTTACTGAAAATTCATCCAGATAACCCTAGCGAAAGAAAAATACAACAAGTAGTAGATTGCCTAAAAGATGGAGGTATCATTATTTATCCTACCGATACCATTTACGGAATAGGCTGCGACATATTTAACAGCAAAGCCGTTGAACGTATCTGCCAAATTAAGGGTATCGATTCTAAAAAAGCCAACTTATCTTTTGTGTGCCACGATTTAAGTCATTTATCCGATTTTGCAGCACAATTCGATAAAGCTACTTACAAGGTAATGGCTAAACATTTACCAGGCGCATTTACCTTTATTCTAAAAGCCAACAACACGGTTCCCAAATTATTTAAAAGCAAAAAGAAAACTGTTGGCATTAGAGTACCCGACCATAACGTGCCTCGTAGCATTGTTCAGTTATTGGGCAATCCTATTTTAACAACATCTCTAAAACACAACGATGAAATACTAGAGTATGCTACCGACCCTGAATTTATTTACGAAGAATATCACAAACTAGTAGATATTGTTATTGATTCGGGATTTGGCGATAACCAACCTTCTACAGTTGTAGATTGTACCAGCGGTGAAATGGAAATTTTACGACAAGGAAAAGGGGAATTGTAAAACGAATTTTAAGTGATTATCGCTAGTAAATAAAGCCTGTTATAAAAGAAATATAGTGTAATTTGCTGATAAATAATTGTTTTTGTAAAACATGTTTGTACAAGTGATAGTTTCTCTCAACAATATTAAAAAAAATATCGAACTGTTAATTATTATTAAAGCGAGTTTCTTTATTATTAATGTTGTTATCTTACCACCACCTAATTCCATAAGTTGGTGTGTATACATCCATTAAGACCAAATTATTAACATGAAAAAACAAGTTATTACATCTTTTATTTACGCATTACTACTGTGCTGTTGTACTAGTTTTGCATTTGCACAAACAGGCGATATTCGTGGTTTTGTGTACGACAAGGATTCGGGAGAACCTATTATTTTTACCAATGTTTACCTCGAAGGCACCTCCTATGGTGCTGCTACTGATGTAGAAGGTTTTTACTCCATTAATCGAGTGCCAGAAGGTACGTACACGCTAATGTGTACCTTTGTAGGATACGATACGACTAGGGTAGAGGTGAATGTAGTAAAAAACAAAATTATTAACCAAAAGCTTTTCCTACAAGAAACCTCCATCGAACTAGGCGTTTTTGAAATTAACACCCAAAAACAGGAAGCGCAAAAACAAGTGCGTACAGGGGCCATTAAAATTACGCCCAAACAAATGAACAAAATTCCTGCTATTGGCGGCGAGCCCGACTTAGCGCAGTACCTACAAGTTTTACCTGGTGTAGTTTTTACAGGCGACCAAGGCGGGCAGCTCTATATTAGGGGCGGTTCGCAAATACAAACCAAAGTACTCCTCGATGGTATGACGGTTTATAATCCTTTTCACTCCATTGGTTTATTCTCCGTTTTTGAAACCGATTTAATCCGTAATGTAGATGTACTTACTGGTGGATTTAATGCAACTTACAGCGGCCGTATTTCGGCAGTAATTGATGTGAAAACACGCGACGGAAACAAATCTCGTCATTCAGGAAAAGTAGCTGCCAATACCTTTTTATCGAAAGCGATGCTAGAAGGACCAATTGTAAAAATGAAAGATGATGGTAGCGGTTTAAGTGCCTCCTATTTGGTAACTGCTAAAACTTCTTACCTTGATAAAACATCCCCCATTTTTTATGAGTATGTCGATTCTACAGGCTTACCGTATTCCTTCACCGATTTTTACGGCAAATTATCCTTTAATACCAGCAATGGTAGTAAGCTTAATTTTTCGGGCTACCGAAATGTTGATGATGCAGGATTTAGAAACACCAGCTACGGATGGGATGCTTGGGGCTTTGGTTCTAACTTTGTAATTGTACCTGGGCAAAATAAAATGCTATTAGATGGATACTTCTCTTACTCCGCTTATAATATTGGATTGCAAGAAGGCGACGACGAAAATAGCAACCCCCGTACGAGTTCTATTGGAGGATTTAATGGAGGGGTTAACTTTTCTTACTTTTTACCCAATGGCGATATAAAATATGGCATCGAAGTAAGTGGTTTTGCTACTACCTTCGAGTTTTATAATGAAACCCCCAAGTTTAAATTGTCTGCCAATCAGTTTACCACCGAAATGGGCGGCTACTTTAAATACCGTGCCGAATTAGCCAATAAAAAATTACTAATAGAACCAAGTGTACGGGTAAATTATTATGCTTCCTTACCTACCTTTACCTTTGAGCCTCGCATAGGACTAAAATACAATATTAGCGATAATATCCGTTGGAAATTTTCTTCTGGGGTATACACCCAAAACTTTATTAGTACCAAATCAGATAGAGATGTAGTGAACTTATTTACTGGATTTTTATCTGCTCCTGATGAATCTTTATATGATATAGATGGTGAAAAAGTATCCGATAATTTACAAACATCCATACACGGAATTATGGGTTTTGAATTTGATTTAACCCGTAGACTCAACCTAAACACCGAAGCCTATTTCAAAGATTTTGGACAACTAATCAATATCAACAGAAACAAATTGTTTCCATCCGACCCCAACTATATTGTAGAAAAAGGACGAGCTTATGGACTTGACTTCTTACTAAAATACGACTACAAACGCTTATTTTTATGGACCGTTTACTCCCTAAGTTTTGTAGATAGAGATGATGGTGTACAAGTTTACCCACCTCACTTTGACCGTCGCCACAACATGAATTTCTTGGCAAGTTATAAACTAGGAAGCACCCAAACTTGGGAACTAAGTGCTAGATGGAATCTAGGTTCAGGCTTTCCGTTTACCCGCACACAAGGCTTCTACGAAAGCACTAACTTTACCGAAAGTATTGATGCCGATTACCTCACCCAAAATGGAGAGTTAAGTATTATTTACGATGAAAATTTAAATGGCGGCCGCTTACCAGCCTATCACCGTTTAGATTTATCGCTTAAAAAATGGTGGGATTTTAGCAGACACTCTCGCCTAGAAGTAACCGCAAGTGTAACCAATGTTTACAATCGAAAAAATATTTTTTACTTCGATAGAATTCGCTACGAACGCCTTAACCAATTGCCAATTCTTCCTAGTTTGGGGATGTCGTTTACTTTCTAAATGATGAATCTTAAAATGTGAAAAAATCCTTCGTCTTAATTTATTAAAGCGAAGGATTTTTTTGTTTCAGCAAGTAATAAAAAAAATTACAGCTTTTTGTTAATGGATATAATAATAAATAGCTATTTTTAAGCCCTTGAAAACCTAATGGGAATACTTTTTGCATTAAAATGGAACTAGTTAAAAGCTTGATTGTGTTTTGGTTACTGAAAACCAAATCTAAAAACATGCTTAAAAATTGACAGCGAACGGTCTGACTACTAAAAAAAACGTCAGCATATAAACTGGCTACTGAAAACTGGCCACTAAAAAAACGTCAGCAGGAAAACTGACAGCGCAGCGTTCTGACAGAGAGCGAAGCGAACGGTCTGACAACTGACCACTAAAAATACAATAACTCAAAACTCATCATTCAAAAAAATAATATGGCAACACGTTTAACAGGATTTTCCAAATTTTTAATTACCCTTATTATTGTAGGGATTATTGGCGGCGGTTTATATTTTCTAGCCAATGGCGGCGGTGGAGGAGGCACGCCAGGCGACCCTCCTAAAAACCCATTTAGCCCCAAAAAGAAAGCTAAAGGAGGTGACGACGATGCAATAAAAGTGCAAGTATTTACCTGGGGCGGTTATGCTGGCGGCGAGTATTTTAACGAAGGCTTTAAGTCTTCTCCTAAATCTCGTTTCACCAAAGATTATGGACTCAACGTAGATTTTGTCCTCATCGACGATTTCGACGCATCTCGCCAAGCATGGATAGCCGACGAAGTACATTTACTAGGTACAACCGTAGATGCCTTACCTACCGAAATGGAACGTTTGCAAAAATATGATCCAATGGTTGTTTTCCAAGTAGACTGGTCTCGTGGTGGAGATGCTATTGTAGGAAAAAGAGGCGTGAACAGTATCAACGATTTAAAAGGAAAAAGTGTAGCAGTAACGCCTTCTACACCCTCACAAACCTTTTTAATTTGGATGCTAGAAGCCGCAGGTTTAACCATTAAAGACATTAAGGTAATTGAAGTGCCTAGTGCGATTGATGCAGCAACCGCTTTTAAATCAGGAAAAGTAGATGCAGCTGTAGTATGGAGTCCCGACGATGAAATATGTGTAAGAGACGTAGCAGGTGCCAAAGTATTACAAAGCACCAGAGAAGCCTCACATATTATTGCCGATGTATTTATTGCCAAAAAAGAATGGCTCGATAAAAACCGAAAAGACGTAAATAAGCTTTACGAAGGATTTATGATTGGTGCTGCCGAAATTAACAGCAGCGAAACCAACAAACGCAAAGCTGCCAAAATTATGGGTGCAGGCACGGGCATTTCCGAACAAGATGCACTAGGAGCGATTAACAATGTACACCTATGTACACATGGCGATAACATGGCCTTTTTTGGTAGAGATACCAACTATAAAGGTGTAACAGCCGAAAAATTATACAGCAAAATGAGCGATGAATACATCAAATTAGGTTTTGCTAAAAAAGGCATTCCTAGCTGGCGAACCATTGCTTATCCTGGCGCATTAAGTACTGCCAATTTAAAAGGCGATACACACAATGGCGAAGGACAAAAGAAGTTTAAACCTGCGCCTGCCAAAACACAAAAAGCAGCACCTATAGCAACCAAGCCTGTTAGTATTACCTTCGCTACGGGCAAATACGTACTAGACGAAAACGCCAAAAGCATCATCGACGAACAGTTTGCCGATATTGCCAAAGCCTTTGGTAATTCCAGAGTACGTATTGAAGGCAACACCGACAACACGGGTGCGAGAGCAACCAATGTACAACTATCAAAAAAACGAGCCAATTCTGTGGCGCAATATTTGGAGCAACAATACAGCATGGACCGTAACCGCTTTATGATAATTGGTAACGGACCAGATAAACCTGTAAAAGGCTGCGAAAGCAATGCCAACGCTTCTTGCCGTTCCAAAAATCGCCGTACCGATTTTCAACTGATTGCAGATTAGGGAGGTTTGATTTAGGATTTTTGATTTTTTACCTGCTAATGCTAGGAGTAAATCATTTAAAATTTAGGATCGAGGATTTAGAATTTAGAATTT
>JAHDBT010000409.1 GCA_020630215.1 Bacteroidota bacterium | reverse complement strand
ACTATTAGAAACAGGCTTGTAAATAATTTGTTATTATAGCCAAACTCCCTACATTTGTTATCTAAACAATAATTAATCACACATATACTATTCCAATGAAAGTAAGCTACCTATCTATAATAATTCTCTTTTTACTTGGCTTTAGCACTTGTAAAACACCGCAAAAAGTAAGCACTAATCCTGCTGCCGAAAATAACCTAAACTTAGCTGAGGAAGAAAATCTTTTCGACGATTACCGTGGCAGCCGTATTCAACGAAATAACTTAGTGCATACTAAATTAAAAGTAAAATTCGATTGGGCAAAAGCGCATCTACTAGGCGAAGCAACTATTACCTTTACCCCACATTTTTATCCCCTAGATAAAGTTATACTCGATGCAAAGGGATTCGATATTCATGCAGTAGAACTAGTAGGCGCAAATGGCAATAGTTCACTAAAATACGAATATGATGGATGGCTAATGGATATTCAACTAGATAAAACCTACGAGAAAGGAGAGGAGTACACCTTGCTAATTGACTATACCGCAAAGCCGAACGATTTAGAAACCAAACAAGGAGTAGCAATTACCGATAACAGAGGTCTGTTTTTTATTAATCCTGACGGAAAAGAAGACAAGCCCCAACAAATATGGACACAAGGAGAAACTGAATCCTCCTCCTGTTGGTTTCCTACTATCGACTCGCCCAACCAACGTACTACACAAGAAATGTACATCACTGTACAAGATAAATTTGTAACGCTCTCCAACGGAAAATTAGTCAGCTCAAACAAAAATAACGATGGCACTCGCACCGATTATTGGAAGCAAGATTTATCGCACACGCCCTATTTATTTATGATGGGCATTGGCGAATATGCAGTAGTAAAGGATACTTGGAAAGGCAAGGATGTTTTTTATTATGTAGAGCCCGAATACGAAGCCTACGCTAGAGATATTTTTGGAAACACCCCAGAAATGATGACCTTCTTTTCGGAATTATTAGATTATGAATATCCTTGGGAAAAATATTCGCAAATTATTGTGCGAGATTATGTGTCGGGCGCAATGGAAAATACAAGTGCTGTAATTTATGGCGATTATGTGCAAAAAACAAAACGGGAATTAATGGATGGAAACAGCGAAGATGTGATAGCGCATGAGTTGTTTCACCATTGGTTTGGCGATTTGGTTACCTGCGAATCGTGGGCCAATTTAACCCTAAACGAAGGTTTTGCCACCTATGGCGAATACTTGTGGGATGAATATAAATACGGTAAATACAAAGCCGATTTTACTTTTAAAAGTGTTCAAAGAGGCTACCTAGCCGAAGCCAAGTCTAGAACGCACCAACTCATCCATTTTCACCACGACGAACCCGACGATATGTTCGACAGTCACTCCTACAACAAAGGCGGATGGGTGTTGCATATGTTGCGCTATTATATAGGCGACGAAGCGTTTTTTGATGCCTTAAACGTCTATTTAAAAAACAACGAATACCAAGCCGTAGAAATCCATAATTTGCGTTTAGCTTTTGAGGAAGTAGTAGGCGAAGATTTAAACTGGTTTTTTAACCAATGGTTTTTAGAAGCTGGCCACCCTCAATTAAAAATGGAGTACGATTACAATGCCGATAAAAAAATAGCCAAAGTAAACATTAAACAAACACAAGATTTAAAGGAAAGTGTTGTGTTTAGATTGCCCATAAAAGTGGATGTATATGTAAATGACAAAAAGGAAACGCATGAAGTGGTGATAGAGGAGAAATCGGAAAGTTTTGAATTTAAAGTAAAAGGGAAACCTCAATTTATTAATGTAGATGCCGACAAAATGCTGCTGTGCGAAAAAGACGATATTAAATCGGTGGAGGAATGGAAAGCGCAATATACCCTAGGGCCACTTTACCGAGATAAAGCGGAAGCGTTAGATGCACTATCAACTATGCAAGAAGCGGATGGTGTAAAGGAGCTTTTTAAAACTGCTATGCTACACGAATCGCCGTATATTAGAGGTTTGGCGGTTGATAAATACAAAGCCAAAGGATGGAAAAAAGATGCGGATTTTATTCAGCTAATGGAAACAATGGCACACAAAGACGATAACACTTATATGCGTGCGGTGGCCATTAAAAAGCTAACCAAAACAGGCAACAAAAAATATGTAACAACCTTTAACGAAATTTTAAAAACGGATAGTTCTTATCGAGTAATGGGGAATGCTTTAGCAGGAATAGGTCGGCTAAACCCCAAGGAAGGTTTAAGTATTTTTGAGCGATACGAAAACGATATTCACTTTGGCAGCTACCCCATTTTAGAACTCTACAGCGTACATGCCGATGATGATAAAGCCGATGTTTTTGAACATATTTTTAAAGGCAGTCAGGATGGCGACCGCTGGTTAATTTTTGAACACTATATGAATTACCTCAGCCGTTTCGATAACAAAACTGCCGAGCAAGGCATTCAGTTTTTACAAGCCAAAGCCTTAGATAAAAACATTAATTGGTTACGCAACAAAGCCGCCCGTTCTTTAGCACAACTCTCTCGCATCTACGGATTAAAAGCCGACGAACTAGCAGGTGATTTACGGGGATTGCCTAAAAATGCTGCGACTTATGCCGAAGCAAACATTAAAATAGATAAGCTTAAACAAATAGAAGATAAAGCCAGAGCCGCCTTTGAGGAATTAAAAGCCAAATCTAAAACAGAAGATCCAGAGTTTTTTGAAGCTTTGGAGAATATGTAGGGTTTATCAATTACCAAATTTTAAAATTGCTCGCATTAGTTAAATAATGCGGGCAATTTTTTTAATGACCAATAATCAAATCACAATTTTCAAATAATTATCAATAATTTAATGACCAATAATCAAAACGCAAATTTCACCATTCGCGGCGCATTCATTCAAATTATCCTAGATTAAAATCTAGGGCTACAAGGTTGGTCATCTCTACGAGATTGTAAAATTGAAAATCGTTTCTTACATCAGCGTAGAAGAAAAAAATCAGAAATTGAATTTCAAACATCAAAAATCAACCTTCTGCCGTCAGCATATAAAACTCCGTGTAACCCTGTGCAAAACTCAGTGAAACTTCGTGGGAGCAATCGCCAGCCTATAAAAATTTTAAATGCTAACTCTTCCATCCTAAATTCTAAATGTTCCCTCCCTAGCGTCAGCAGAAAAAAAATCAAAAATCCCACATCAAAAATCAAAAATTAAACCTCTAAAACTACCCTTTATCCCCATACAAAGCCGCAACTTCCTTACGAGCTTCGTCATCATCTACAAAGTAAAAAATGGCGGCACCAGCAATAAATAAAATGGCAATAGAGGTAATACTAAAACGGCTTGCGAGGTCTTCGGTTAATCCAGCTTTACTTAGTAGCAAACCAACTGCGCCCATGAGTAGGGGACCAATTACAGCCGCAAATTTTCCTAGCATATTGTAAAAGCCAAAAAACTCTGCCGATTTATGTTTCGGTATCATTTTGGCGTAGTACGAACGGCTCAAGGCTTGTATGCCACCTTGCACCAATCCTATTGCGCCAGCCATCATGTAAAATTCCGATTTATGTTGCATAAACGCTGCACCAACCGTAATAAATAGGTAGGCAATAATGCCAATGAAAATGGCTTTTTTAGTGCCAATTTTGTTTCCTAAAAAACCAAAACCAATTGCCGCAGGGAAGCCAATAAACTGCACCATGAGTAAAGCGGTAATTAAATCGCTCGGCTCAAAACCAATCGACATGCCGTAGTCTACTGCCATTCTAACAATCGTATCAACGCCGTCAATATAGAGCCAATAAGCGGCTAAAAATAAAAAAATGTGTTTCAGCTTTCTAATTTCCTTAAAGGTTTGTGACAGTTGGGCAAAGCTGGCTTTTAATACATTTCCTTCTGCTAGTTTTGCATCTGGATTTTGGGGTTCTTTTACAAAAAAGAGGAGGGGAAAGGTAAAGGCTGCCCACCAAATACCAACAGTAATAAAGGACACTTTAATGGCTTGTGCAGCATCGGCAAAACCAAATAACTCAAACTTTAAATACATGAGTACATTAATGGCAAACAATACGCCTCCGCCTAAGTATCCTAACGAAAAGCCAAAGGCCGAAACCTTATCCATATTTTTGTCGGAAGCTACGCCTGTTAGCAAGGAATCGTAAAAAATATTACTACCCGAAAAGCCAATCGTACCGCCTACAAATAGCAGCATGGCCATTTGCCAGTTACCTTGTCCAACCAATCCTAAGCCGCAGGCCATGAGTGCGCCCATAAAAGCAAAGCTGGCTAAAAAACGTTTTTTGGCACTGCTTTGGTCGGCAATAGAACCCAAAATAGGAGCTAGAATAACAATAATAATACTCGCAATAGAATTGGCAAATCCTAGTCTAAAAGTTGTCATTGTTGTATCTGCACCATGACTCCAGTACTCGTTAAAAAATAAAGGGAAAAAACCAGCCATTACCGTTGTTGCAAAAGCAGAGTTTCCCCAATCGTATAAACTCCAAGACAGAATTTGTTTGCGATTATCTAATTCCTTATTCATGATAATTGTGATTGATTGGTTCTGGTAGAATGATTGTTTACTTTGCGCTTCAAGATAGGGAATTTAATGAGGAATGATAAATTTAAGGCAGAAATTACTAGGAAGGAGAAGTGTTTTTTCTGCTAGACAATTACGAATGGTAGAAATTGTTTTTACAATACCTAATTGTTGGCAGGGCCATAAAAATAGAAAGCCCTTATCTTAAAAAAGATAAGGACTCGACAATTGATAAGCCTTATGTCCCTTAACTAAGTTGTTCGGGTATTAGTTAAGCTGATAAAAAGCTATGGGGTTAGTAAGGTTGCTAGTGTTATAACAATAACCATGCCTATAGGTTAGTCGGTGTTATATTTTTTTAAAAGTATAGGGTAAAATCAAACCTGTTTGAAATTACTTGCCTTTTTGCACAGATTATACGACCTGCTTATCTAAGCAGTTGATACTTTTTTTGGTAGATAGTAAAGGGTACTTGGTATATAGACGGTTCCGCTTCGCTACACACACTACTGTAAAGTGTCAAGTACTTTTTCTTATTGGATAAACAGGTGGATTATACGCTACCAAAATTTTGCCATTGAATAGCTGGGTAATATTTTTGATAGGCCATATTGTTCTAAAACAGGATGTATCGTTAGACCAATAGTATCTATATCGTTTTGTTGTATAGGAATTTGTACTGTACTAAGCATTTGGGGTAAAGGTAATGCCGCAGGTGTTTGGTTTAATTCGATAATTTGGGAAACAGATTGGTTATTGGTAACCGATTTGATATGGAGTTGGTAATAGGCCGTTGCATCGGTTGTATGGGCGTGTTGGTGCTGGTAATGTGCAACTAATCCGTTAGCAGTTATCGGATAAAAAGTACTTAAAGAATCAAATTGTAATCCATTTAAGGAATAGTATAAGGTGTAGTAATCGTGCAGCATATCACTATTAATAGCCCATTTTATGAGGTGATGTTCTGCTTGGTCAAGCGCCTTAAAATCAAGTAAAGAGGAAGGGCTATTTTGAGCAGACAGTTGAGAACAACAGCAAGCAATAATAAATAGCACAAAGTAGATGTATTTCATAAGGTAATTCGATTAAGTGAATTATGGAATCATTTACCTTGTGCAAGAATTTTGCCATACATTTGTCAGTAAACGAATGCTTGATGCTTATGAAACCTTGTATTTGTAGAGTAGCTATTTGTTAAGCTTGCAAAATGGCTAATAATAGTATAAAAAAAAAGGCGACAACATAAATAATGTTGTCGCCTTTTAATAGCAATTTTATTCAATTCTAATCTCTCAATAGGTAATTGTAACCAATAGAAATTTCGTGTGTACCACCGGAAACGCTGTTTAAGACAGAGGTTGTAATATCGTAAGAATAGCTAAAATTAAAGCCATTTTCGAGGTGTAAACCTAGTAAAATAGATAGAGCATCTTGGGTACGGTAAGAAAGCCCTAGCCAATATTGTTGTTGGTACCAAGCACGTAGGTTTAACTCGGCTTGTGGGTTTGTTCCTTTTACCATTTTTAATAATACCGCAGGTTGTAAATCAAAATCGTCGCTAATATTAAAGTTGTAACCACCCGTTAAATAAAAATGGCGTTCGTTACGAAAACTTTCCTCATCGCCAACAAAAGTGTATTTACTAGCAAACAGTTGGTTGGCAGAAAAACCTGCAAAATATTTGAGCCTATCTTCGTCATCCATACTTCTAAAGTAAATGCCAAAATGAGCATCTGCACCCAGTTTGCTTTGGCTACCAGTACCAATTTGTGGGTCGTTTTCATCCTTTAAAATAAGCTCGCTAAAATTTAAGCTTTGCTGCATTAAATTACCAGCAATACCAATGCCCAATAAGTTTTTATCATCATCATCGAAACGAACCTGGTAAGCGTAGGCCAACTGTAGACCTGTACGACGAGTAGGACCCGTAATATCGCTGTATAATAAACCGCCAACACCCACCGATTTATTGGGTAATACACTACCGTGAGTACTAATTAAAAAAGTAGTAGGACTGCCCTCTATGCCCGTCCATTGTTTACGAAAAGATATTTTGCTTCTTAACTCATCAGAATTACCTGCAATAGCAGGGTTGTAAGCAAAATCGTTTACCATATATTGCGTAAGCTGATGGATTTGTTGAGCTTCTGCTTGGTAAAAGCAGAAAATTAAACTAAGTATAAATATTTTTTTCATTGCTTTTATTCTTTATAATTCCATATAAAACCTAGCAAGCAAAACAAGGCTTGATTACTAGTGACTCAAAACCTAAGTTCTTGATGACCCAAGCCTTGTCTTTTTTTC
>JAHDBT010000408.1 GCA_020630215.1 Bacteroidota bacterium | reverse complement strand
GGAAAAAAAGACAAGGCTTGGGTCATCAAGAACTTAGGTTTTGAGTCACTAGATAAATACGCTAAAGTGTTTATCTGCGGCTCACTAAATCAGCATTTTTGTATTCATCTAATTGGTTTAAACTTCTATTTACAATAACATTCCACTTATGTTGCTGCTCTTTGTTTACACCATGTACTGTATAGTCGTCATACAAATCATGAGCAGTTTCAAGATCTTCATAAAGTTGATTAACTAATGCCGCTACGTTTTCTTGGGGAATTGAGCAAGGATTTTGTAAAGAGTTGAACATTTGACGCATTAAACGGGCATAATACTCTGTTAGGTCAAAGTGAATTTGTTCGTGCTTTAATAGTTCCTTGCTGGTTTTATCTAAAGACCATGATTGTTCTGGAGCAAAAATAGCTTTTACCATATAAGTAAACTCGCCCGATTCGCTACAACCATGTTCTTCATGCAAATAAGTTGCCGATGCCGCAATATGATAAGCAGGTAATTCTGGTTCGCCAACAAAGTCGGCCCAGGTTAGTAAACATTCTTCCGACCAAACCATATCATTTACAGTAGGATGAGATAGTAGACTTAGGGCTTCATTATTGTGTTCGCAATTATGAATTTTACTACTACTATTGCTAGTTGTACTAAGTTTAGGTGCTGATTCGGGATTGGTGAAAAAACCAAAACAAAATAAGCTTAGGAATATTAGGTATTTCATGGCGTGAAATTTTAAACTTGAAAAAAAGTTTTAAGTAAATAGTAGTAGTAGATAAGGTATGAGTTAGGTTTATTTGTTTTTTGAATTTAATGGGTTACAGCTTTACAGCATATTGTGGTTTTCTAAGGATTTTGGCAGAACGCTATTGTTAAAACGAAATAGACTTGAATAAAGTGTGCTATAAATTTTAATGTAATAACATTTTGAATATTCCCTAGGTATTTGGTATGCTAAAAGGACTAATGTGATTTTGTGAACCGAGATTGTGTATAGCTAAAAATTGGAAATGCTAAAATGAAAATGCTAAAATGAAAATGCTTTGAAAGCACATTTTGTAGGAAAGATTAGTAGCATTTTTTTATTTTAAGAGCATCTGAAAACATAAAAAAAATAACTTAATTTAGGCTATCTGATGTTACTAGAATAATAAGAAAAAATGATGCCAAATTTAATTTGAATTATTCTTTTTTATAAATGCATGATTTATAAGGGTTAATGATATTTTGAAATGCAAAGTTATTTTAAATACAAGAATCGTGTAAAATAAAACTTCCTTACCTTTAGTTAGAATAAGACGATTATAAGCCGACTAGGAGAACTAGTAAATTATACGGATTATTTAATGCTTTTGTTATCGTTTTTTTGCTTTTTGTTATCGTTTTTTTCGTAAATACTTCTAACAATTGTCAAGCTAAAGCAATACTATTCCTAAAATACTGCCAGAAATTAGTAGTCCATCAAGCATTTTTTTGATAAATCGGCACATTTTTAGTTTTTTTTTTGTTTTTTACTAAATTGATTATCAATGATTTATGGCTTTTGTGTTTTGATTTGTTAGCTAGAAAGGGTGAATTTTAAATCAGAGGTCTAAGCGCAATTTTTTTTAGAAAGACTAGGTCTAAACCATTGTTTTTTGTACATTTGTTTTAGCAGAAGCTTTACACAGAATAACAAAAGTCCCTTTTTTATATAAAATGACTGTATGCCTAGAATTTTACGAATTATAAATCGCTTAAACTTAGGAGGTCCTACCTTTAATGCTGCTTTGCTCACCAAGCATTTATCACCACAGTTTGATACAATGTTAGTAGCAGGTATGAAGGAAGAAACCGAAGCCAGCTCGGAATTTATTTTAAATAAGCTGGGATTAAGCCCTACCTATATTCCTAATATGTATCGGTCGCTCAATCCTTTTAAGGATTTACCTGCCTATAAACATATTAAAAAAATAATACAAGACTATAAACCCGATATTGTACATACACATGCAGCAAAAGCAGGCGCATTAGGCCGTTTAGCTGCTTACGAATGTGGTGTGCCAGTTGTAGTGCATACTTTTCATGGACATGTTTTTCATTCTTACTTCGGACCTTTGAAAACAAGATTCTATATAGAAGTAGAACGAATGCTAGGACGAATGAGCAATCGAATTGTTGCTATTAGTAACGAACAAAAACGAGAGCTTGGAGAAACCTATAATATATGTAACAAAGATAAAATTGCAACCATTCCTTTAGGATTTGATTTAGATAAGTTTCAGCAAGACCAAATTAATAAACGAATAGATTTTAGAAGCCAGTATCAAATTGCAGATGATGAAGTTGCTATTGGAATTGTAGGACGATTAGTATCTGTGAAAAACCACGAATTATTTTTACAATCGTTAAAACAAGTGCTTAACAATAGCACACAAAAGGTAAGAGCCTTTATTGTAGGAGATGGAGAGGAGAGAAGTCACATTGAACAAATAGCCCGTAACTTAAATATAAACTTCGCAACTGCCGAAAACGCAACCAGCCAAAAAGCCCCTTTAACATTTACTTCGTGGATTACCGACATTGATCAAGTATACGCAGGAATTGATATTGTTGCTTTGTCTTCTTTAAATGAAGGAACACCTGTTAGCTTAATAGAAGCTCAAGCAGCTAATCGACCTATTGTTAGTACCAATGTTGGTGGCGTGTCGGATGTTGTAATAGAAAACCAAACAGCATTACTGTCACCCTCTCAAAATGTAGAACAATTTGCCGCCA
The DNA here is from genome assembly GCA_020630215.1 of Bacteroidota bacterium. Taxonomy (GTDB): domain Bacteria; phylum Bacteroidota; class Bacteroidia; order Chitinophagales; family UBA2359; genus JAHDBT01. The sequence goes on along the minus strand of JAHDBT010000408.1, from coordinate 4,115 downwards.
ATTTAATGCGCCTAGCAGAAGATAAAAACTTGCGAAACAGAATGGGCGAAAACGGGTACGATTTTGTACAACAACGATTTAGCTACCAACGATTGGTAAATGATATGAGTAAACTGTATCACGACCTGCTTTGGGAAGCATCGCCTGCTTATCGAGAAACCTGGAAACCACAAGCGCAAACACAAGTGCAATTACGCCCAAATGTGGCTCCTGCTCGAACTCAAACAATAATTAATACTGCTCCTCAAATATTACCCAATGTAGCAGCAGCATATAGTACAAGCAAGTTGTATAAATAAAACCAATAATAAACCAGCTAAGTGAAATGAAAAAAATAAACTCCACCAAGATGTGCGATTGTTTTTTTCAAGGCAAGGCGTAAAGTGCAGTAATAGCGAGCTATTACGAGCATTTATAATGCCGCATTGGAAAAAAGAATAATCAAAGTGGTGGAGTTTATTTTTTTTATTCACTAAAGTCCGAGATAGTGTATGAACTGCCTCGGACTTTTTTTTTCTATTACCGAATAGTGTTACCTTTACCCAAATTGGTTTTGGTCTATATACAATAGATAATTCTTAAGAACAATTATTTATCTGCTGATGAAGAGAAGAGGACTTTAAAAGGCTTAAACCAAGTTAAGAAGTACTTGAAGTTGAACGCTGATTTTATTTTGTCGCTTTCACTTAGACAATCGTAATTTATATCCTCAAATTTTAATGCACAACATTTAATTTTTAATGAATTTGTTAGAAGCACCATACGCCTTAACCTTAGTTATTTACCTACTTTTTTTTGTAATAGCTACCGGCTTTACTATTGTAATGAATCACCTACTCTTAAAATTTTTAAAAGATATAGGCGTTCGCAATAGGCAAAACGGACATGATAATTTAGTGCGTTGGGCTGCACAAACAAAACCTTCTATTGGAGGCTTTTCTTTTTTTACTCTATTTCTCTTAGCTGTTTGCTCCTATTTTATTTTGCCTTTTCAGGTAGAAGTTGCCGTTTTTAACCGAGAACTATTTGCGCTCATTGCCTCGGTAACTTTGGGGTTTTTAATTGGACTGATTGACGACTCCTACAACACCCCCCCGCTTTTTAAATTTGTAGGCCAACTGGGTTGTACCGCCATCATGTTGAGTATGGGCGTAATGATACATTTAACAGGCATCGTATTTTTAGACGCATTGTTTACTACTTTATGGGTAGTTGGCGTAATGAATTCTATTAACATGTTAGATAATATGGACGGTATTACCGCAAGTGTTTCGGCATGTATTAGTTTGGCCGTATTAGGATTGATATACACAACAGGAAACTTTAACGATTTTTATACCATTACCACCCTTGGCGTATTGGCATCGCTAATTGGGTTTTTATACTTTAATTGGCATCCCGCTAAAATGTATATGGGCGATACAGGCAGCCAATTTTTAGGCGCATTTTTAGCTTTTGTAGGTATTGTTTTTATGTGGAATTTTCCTTGGCAAGGCGAACCTATTACGAGTAATTTTTCTATACAGGCCTTCTTAATTCCAATGTTGGCCTTTTTATTACCAATTATTGATACCACAACTGTTTCGGTGTATCGGTTAAAACGGGGGCAATCGCCATTTATGGGAGGGCGAGATCATACAACACATCACCTCGCTTATTGTGGATTTAAAGATGCACAAGTAACAAGTATTTTTGCTGGTTTATCTTTAGTATCGGTCGCTATTATTGCATGGATTAGTTTAAACTATGAAAACTGGACCCTGCTAAAAAGTATTTTAACAATTGTGTATTGCGTTTCCATTTATGCGGGTATATTGTGGATGTATGAAAAAGGAAAAAAAAGGCAGCAGGAAATAGCCTCTAAACAAGAAGAACTAGAAACTAATATTGGAAAAAATAAAGGGAAAGTACATAATATAAATACGAGCACAAGCAAAAAATCTAAAAAAATAAAACCCTAAATTTTTTTCTCTAATGCAATACATAGCTATTTTTATAGGTGGCGGATTAGGCAGCTTAATTCGTTTTGCCCTTTCTAAATTTAATAGCCTGCACGGACTATTACCTATTGGCACTATGACTGCCAATTTTTTAAGTTGTATTGTACTCGGTTTTATGGCAGCTCTCCTAGCAAGTCGTTCTGATATTGCGCCAACTATTAAAGCTTTTTTTGCAGTAGGTTTTTGTGGTGGTTTCAGCACCTTTTCTACCTTTAGCCTCGAAACATTTCAATTATTAAAAAGTGGACAAACCTTTTGGGCAGCCGCTAACATAGGCATTAGCATAGGGATTTGCTTAATTGCATTGTACATTGGTATGAGTTTGCAAAAACTGTTTTAATACGAAATAAAAAATTAGGTAAAAACTGGTTTATTTTTAAAATAAAATAGTTTTATACAAATTCGATACGAATAATTATATTTACCGTTTTAATCGTTATTAATTTTATTAAAATTGCAATAATGAAAAAAGTATTATTAACAGGTTTTGGACCTTTTGCCGATTTTGAAATAAATCCAACTGCAATTATTGTAGAACAATTGCTAACACTTAATATAGAAAATGTAACAATTAAAACTTTGATTTTAGAAGTCGATTTTGATAAGGCATTGCCTGATTACGAAAGCCTATTAAATGAATTTAAACCAGATTTAATTTTAAATTTGGGTTTATCGGCAACTACCAATGCTATTAAGTTAGAACACGTAGCCTTAAATATTGGCTACGATAATTACACCGAAAATACGGAAAATAAAACCTTTTTTGCACTCAATACACACGCACAAAATGCATTAATAACAAGCATTGATACCAGTAAGTTAGCGACACAAATTTGTGAAAAAGGAGTCCCTTGTAAACGTTCAAATCATGCAGGAACTTATTTGTGTAATTATATTTATTTCCATTCTTTACAATGGACCCTACTGCAAAATGCAAAAGCTTTATTTATTCATATTCCATTTACTACCGAATTAGTTAGCCAATTTTGTCTCGAAAAAAAACAAGCTTACCCATCAATTCCCCAAGCCTTAATTGTAAAAGCAATCCAAGAAATAATTACTTTTAGTACGAAAAGTGAGTTTGTATAATTGTTAAATGTAATCGTATCGAATGTTTTTTTTACATTTTTAATTACATCTGCACAAAATCTTATCCTATTGTTAGCGCAGAACTAATAAGAAGGGCTATTTTTTTTAAAAAATAATTAGAATTTTAAAAGATTGATAATCAGCAATTTATGGTGAGGAGGGCGTTTTTTATTTGCATTAACTAAAATTTTAGTTGCAAAACTAAACTTTTAGGCATATCTTTGCATCGGTACTTGTATCAATCAGGTCATGCATGATTTAATTTTAACTTTTAATTTATTTTTGAACCAAATTAAAAATCAATTGTTTTTAAAATCAATTTATTTTTAATACTTAAAATAACCAACCATGAAAAATATTATTGGATTAAGTTTTTGTTTGTTTTTATTTTTAGGCATTATCGCTTGTTCAGATTCTACGGTAGAAAATGCAGAAGCAGCAGTAATAGAAACTGTTGAATCAGAAAATGCACCAGCTAGTGTAGCCGCTATTGCTTGGGAAAAAAGCTCGCACGATTTTGGCGCAATTACACAAGGCGAACCTGTTATTTGTGAATTTACTTTAACCAACTCTGGAAAAGAACCTTTAATTATTAGCAATGTAAAAGCGTCTTGCGGATGTACGGTTCCTAGTTATCCAAAAGAACCAATTGCTCCTGGAGAAACACAAGTAATTACGGCTAAATTTAATGCTAAAAGTGCAGGGAAGTTTTCTAAAACTTTAACGGTAACTTCTAATGCCGATGTACCTACGCAACGTTTAACTTTAAAAGGAGAGGTAATGGGTTCGTAGTAAAAAAAAGTTTAACTTTAAATATATGATACGTTTATTTTATCTCGTTCACTAAAGCCTTGATAAGCCAAAAAAGGGAGAAAATGATTTAATTATCATCTTTCTCCCTTTATTTATTTTCTGATTAAAAACCTATTTATATCATTTACTATAGCGTTTTAATTATTTATCTGTTTAGCTAAATAGTGCTTGACCGAAAAAGGCTAAGCCATTAACAGTTAGAGTGTTAGATTC
>JAHDBT010000407.1 GCA_020630215.1 Bacteroidota bacterium | reverse complement strand
CACAAAACCTCTACGTACAAATTGTCGGATTTATTTTTTAAACGTTACTAAATCTATTTTCCCTTCCATTTCCAATAGAAACTCATAGTAATTTGCTTATTAATAAGCTCCTTACAAAGCCCCGTAAATTTATATTGTGGGGCTTTTTTTGTGGCTGGTATTGTTTCTGTGTAAACCTCCTACAAAGGACTTATACCTATTGCAAAAAAAACGTAGTAGACATACTATTTTTTGGAAAAATAGTATGTCTTAGTCCACGTTGTTTTAGCGGTATTTTTATGTTGCGGTTTTGGTGTGGTGGTAGAGAAAATTCATGAATTTCCTCTATGAGGATACAAACAAAGGCTTTCTAAATAAACGTTAGCTAGAGATTAAACATGAAGCAAATAGTTCACTGGTCACTGAGCGTAGTCGAATGTGTGAGGTGAACGGGCTTAAAGGTAGGGAAAAAGAGTGTTTCCATGCATCCTTTCTAATACTTCGACTTCGCTCAGTACAGCGCATTTCGACTACGCTCAATGACCGAAAGGCGTTTTTGCTAATGAGAGACTGTTGATTATCAGTGATTTGTGCCACTCTTAATCGCTAGTTCACGTTAATTGATGATTATGCAGGTTTATAATACACAAAAGCTCCGCACTTATAAATAAGGCGGAGCTTTTGTTTTGCATACCGTGTATGGTAATGTAATGTGCTGCTTGTGTGTTTGCTATTTGTTTTAAGGACGATTAGCTGCTTTACGCATTTCGTCGAATAAAAACTTTTTAAATTCCCGTTCTACTTGGTCTATTTTAGCTACTTTATCAACAGGTAATACAGCTTTAAATTCCCCTTGATATTTATTTTGCACATCTAGTTTTTGTTGTTCTAAGCTGCTTTTTTTGGTTAGCTTTTCTTCACCAGATAAAGCAGAAGAGTCTAATTTTTTAATATCGCTTTTAATTTTTTTAATTTCCACACGATACTTATCATATACTGGCCAAAAAGCTTTAGATTCTGTTTCCGATAAGTCTAGTTTATCCGTCATAAAGCCTATTTGCATAGCTTTAATTTTAGGATTTGTTTCTTGTGCGTTAGCAGTTTGAATGCTTCCAATACTAAGTGCCATGATAGCAATTAAGAAGGTAACTTTTAGGCTTTTGATTAATGTTGTCATGATATATTGTATTATTTTGTTATTATATTTTTAGAAAAAATCTTCCATATCCTCAATGTCCATCTCATCTAATCCAAACTCTTGGATAGTTGCGTCATCAAATTTTAGACCTAAGTTTACATCTTTGGTCATTTCATCACCTATATCAGCTTCTGCTAATAAATCGCCAAAGTCTGGGTCTTCCGACATGTAAGCTAGGTAATCTTGAAAGGATATGTTCGCTGCTTCTTTTTTAACTTCTTCTATAGTCATAATGTGCTTTTGAAGGCCCATTCCAACTATTTTTTTGCCTCCGTTACCATCATTATTTGCCAAGCCAGGATCTGTAGTACCCTTATTTTGGTTAATCAACTGTGGACCAAACACAAAGAGTGCTAACATTGCGGCAATTGCCATCATGGTTCGTACAATTCGTAGGGTACGTCGTCCAGAGGGTTCTTCGCCTTGTTCTGGACTCGCTGGTGCGCCTTCCATTTGAATTACTTTGCCTTTCTCAGGTGCTACTTGTGTAGTAATATCTTGTTGTAGTTGAGCAAAATATCCTGCTGGCACGGTAAATCCACTTCCTTTGCTGGTAATGGCATCAATAACTGCTGTGGTAGGTTCTTCTTGCAACATCATTTCTCGAACTTCGCCCATAATACGGTCGTGTAAACCGTTAAAGTATCCATCTGGAACGTCAAAACCTTTGGCATTGGCGATGGCATCAATTTGTGGACTGCTAATGTCTGTTGTTGCGGCTGTATTTTCTAATTCGCTTACGCTGTTCATGATACTATCATGTAATTGGTTAAAGTAACCAGTTGGAACGGTAAACGCCTCCTTTGTTTGAGCTGCAATTACATCGAGTTGTGTTGTTGCTACTTCGTCATCTTCGGCAAGGTCTTTTACCTTACTCATGATGTTGCTGTGTAATTGGTCGAAGAAACCCGTTGGCACACTTAATGCTTCTTTGCGAGTTATTTGGTCTGTTTGGATAGTTGCTAATTCAATATCTTCCTCTACATCTTTAAGACTATTAAGGATGTTTTGGTGTAAAGTATTAAAGTATCCTTCAGGAACCGTAAAAACTTGCGCTTGTTGAGCCGTAATTTCGTTAATAGAAGTAGATGGAACATCATCTTCTAAACGATTGGTAGCTCTAAGCATTACACTTTCGTGCAGTTCTCCAAAAAAGTTGTCCGATACACTGAACGGGCGTAACTTTTCCATCGAGCTGAGTTTGGGTGCCATTTCAGCTAGTTCATCGGCTGCTAAACCTCGTTCTAGTGCGGCGCTTTCTAAGTTCTGGAAGTAACCTTCTGGAACTGCGAAAGGGTTTTGCCGTTCTAGCGATGCTAGCGTTGGAGCCAACTCCTTTAATTCTAATAATATGTCGATATAATTTTTCATGGTATTATCTTAACGAATGCACCTTCTTTGATGTAGAATAAGGGGGTAGGTTTAACGCGTAGTTAGATATTTTTCTATTTTCTTAACTGCGTGGTGATAGGATGCTTTGAGCGCACCTACCGAAGTGTCGAGCATTTCAGACATTTCATCATATTTTAGCCCATCATAATACCGCATTAAAAACACTGCTTTTTGTTTGTCGGGTAATATAGCAATGGCGTTTTGCAAGAGTATTTGCATATCATCGCCATCAAAATAGGGGTCGGCAGTAAGCTGTGCCGATAAGTCGTAGTCGTCGGTTTCGAGCGCAGTTGTTGCTTTGCGCTTCTTTTTATTTAAAAAGGTAAGCGATTCGTTGGTAGCAATACGGTATAGCCAGGTATATAGTTTGGAGTTTTCTTTAAAGTTGTCTAAATTTTTCCAAACCTTAATAAACATATTTTGGCATACATCATTGGCATCGTCGTGGTTCATTACCATACGACGGATGTGCCAATACAGCTTTTCCTGATATTTACGCACCAACATACTGAAAGCAGCTTCCTTTGTTGCAGGGTTTTTAAATTTCTGCAAAATTTCCTGATCACTGATTTTTGTTGTCATCACAAATAAGTTAAGAGATTAATTTAAATTGGCCGTTTAATTTATTTTGTATTTCAAATGTTACTATTCCGCATTCGCTAAATAGTAGTAGTAGGTAGAACGTACGCTTCGATTTCGCTATTTGCTAGGTCCTTTTTTAATGTCTGCTAATCCATTAATACAAAATGAGCGTAGCGAGTAATCTTTCTATATTTATACTAAAGTACTTTCTACTCGTTGCTGAATAGTAACTTTTAAACCTAAACACTTTGGTTTAAAGTTTTTGGTTTTGAATTTCCTGTTAACGATTTTTTGTTAAAAAGAAACGATTAACGTTAAATGTCCAAAACCAATTGAGGTTTAAATATAAGTGTGCAAGGTGTGGCCTTTATATAATGTAAACTAAAGGCTCCTCATTTTTTTTATTAAAAAAATAAAGTAGCTCCAATATATAACATTTGGATGCTATTAAAAATTTTAGTCCTTGTTTTTATTAACAGTTGTTAACGCATCTCGTATTATGCCCTATACTGTTCATCTTTTACTAGTTTATCCTTTTTTGCGCTGTATCACCTTTTGGGCGGCAGCTACTATATTAGTTGTATTAAGTCCATACTTGGTCATTAGCTCTTCGGGTTTACCACTTTCGCCAAATACATCTTTTACCGCTACCATTTCTATAGGGCTAGGATAATTGCGGGCTAGTACGCCTGCTACGCTTTCGCCTAAACCGCCATAGGTTTGATGTTCTTCGGCAGTAACAATACATCCTGTTTTTTGGGCGGTTTGTAAAATAGCCGCCTCATCTAATGGCTTAATGGTGTGCATGTTTATGACCTCGGCACTAATGCCCTTGTCACGTAAAATGTGTGCTGCTTCTATGGCTTTCCATACTAAATGCCCGCAAGCAATAATGCTTACATCGTTTCCTGGGGCTAGTACTTGGGCTTTGCCGATAGTAAAATCTTGGTCATCGGTGGTAAATATTGGCACTTTAGGACGACCAAAACGCAAGTATACTGGTCCATGTGTTTTTGCAATGGCAATGGTTGCTAGTTTGGTTTGTGTATAATCGCAAGGAACAATTACGGTCATGTGTGGCAGCATTTTCATCATGCCTATATCTTCTAGGATTTGGTGCGTTGCACCATCTTCTCCTAGCGTGATGCCTGCATGGGAAGCACAAATTTTTACATTTTTTTCGGAATAGGCAATAGACTGGCGAATTTGGTCGTACACTCGTCCTGTCGAAAAATTAGCGAAGGTGCCAGTATACGGAATTTTTCCGCCAATGGTTAAGCCTGCGGCAATGCCCATCATATTGGCTTCGGCAACGCCTGTGTTAAAGAAACGTGTTGGAAACGCATCTTTAAATTTGTTCATTTTTAAGGAGCCTGTTAAATCGGCACACAAAGCAATTACCTGCTCGTTTTTTTGACCTACTTCGAATAAGCCGTCACCAAAACCGCTGCGGGTATCGCTTTTTCCTTGTATTTTATAAGTATCTAACATTTTTTATTTTTTTAGTGGTCAGTGGTTAGACCGCTGTGCTGTCAGTAGTCAGACCGTTCGCTGTGCTCTCTGTCAGAACGCTGCGCTGTCAGTTTTTATGCGGACGTTTTTTTTAGTGGTCAGTAGTCAGACCGTTCGCTGTGCTCTCTGTCAGAACGCTGCGCTGTCAGTTTTTATGCGGACGTTTTTTTTTTTGAGTGGCCAGTAGTCAGTTTTCAGGGTTTTTAGTTTTTGGGCATGTCCATACCCTCTACCAATTACCCAATTAATAATCGCCTAGGGTTTCTTCTAGTTGGGCTAGGGCAGTTGCTAGTTGTTCGTTGTTGGGGGCTTTGCCGTGCCAATGATGGGTACCTTCCATAAAATCAACTCCTTTGCCCATATCAGTTTTCATCATGATAACGATGGGTTGGCCTTGTCCTGTTAAGGATTTTGCTTCGGCTAAAGTTGCTAGGATGGCTCCTAGGTCGTGCCCATCGAGGTGTAGTACTTTCCAACCGAAGGCTTGCCATTTGGCAGGTAAATCTCCTAGGCTCATTACGTCTTCATTAGAACCATCAATTTGTTGTCCGTTCCAATCTATGGTGGCAATGAGGTTGTCTACTTTGTGATGTGCGGCAAACATGGCGGCTTCCCAAATTTGTCCTTCTTGTAATTCTCCATCGCCATGTAAGGAAAATACGAGGTGTTTATCTTTGTTTTGTTTTTTGGCAAGTGCTGCACCAATGGCTACTGACAAGCCTTGTCCTAAAGAACCGCTTGCTACTCGTACGCCTGGTAGTCCTTCCTCTGTGGCTGGGTGTCCTTGTAAGCGAGAGTTTAGCTTGCGGAAGGTATTCATTTCTTCCACAGGGAAATAACCAGATCTGGATAATACGCTGTAAAACACGGGAGAAATATGTCCGTTAGATAAGAAGAAAATATCTTCGTTTATCCCGTCCATGTTAAATGCAGGGTTGTGGTTCATTACCTCGAAGTAAAGGCAAGTTAAAAAATCGGTACATCCTAGGGATGCGCCTGGGTGCCCAGAGTTAACTTGGTGAACCATTCGTACAATATCTCTACGTACTTGACTGGTTATTTTTTGAAGTTCTTCAATACTTTTTGCCATAGGAAATAAATCTGTCTGAATTTTTGACCTGTTTATGTTTTTTAGTAGCAAGTACTTTTGTAGCAGGAAACAGGTATATAGGCTGTTTTGCTTCGCTTGCAGTATTAAAAACAGCAAGTACTTTGCTTATTTAGGTAAACTTGTCAAATCTTTTAAATAATTTCGAAAAATAAATGGACAAATATACAGGATTTTTTAGGGATTGGCGTGCTACTTGAAATAAAAAGCAATAAACGACCTATTTAATAATGGCTTTTATGATTTGGTGACAGGTGTTTGTAGAAATAATCCATACCTTGGTGGTATAATTAATGTTTAAACAGAATGAATTACGTACAATTTTTATTAGCAGTTTGGGGATGTTTTTTTAGCATCGCAGAATTGGTTGCACAACAAGGTATGGTTAATGAAGGTTTAGTTGCTCAAGTGGCAACAAATACGACATCTCCTTTACCACTTTCGGTATTTACTCATTTACCTATTGGCACTTTTACAAGTACGCCTCCCGTTGCTGCTACTACGTTTTTTTACAAGTATAGTTCTGGTTTTTATTTATTGGCCGATAGTTTGGATATACAATCAGATTGGTTTATTGATGGGGAAGTTGATGCTGCTGTGAAACACAAGGCTACTAGTAGTTTAATTGTTGGTTTGTTGTCGGGCTGTGCTACTGCGCCTTATATTTATACGGGGACAAAAGGCAAGCCAGGCTACATTTTAGGAGCAACCTTGTTTAGTTTACCTGTTATTGGCAACTTGGCTTCTACGGGCATACGGGTAAAGGAGGAGGATTTTGATGCGGAGTGGGAAGGGAATGCCTACTATTTGGCGGGCTATAGAAAAGGTGCGAAGAAGAAAAATAAACGCAAAACTTTATTGGGATATGGTATTGGGTTTGCAACAGGCTTAGGACTTAGTTTTTTGGTGGATAGTTTGGTGGAGTAAAGGAGCGGGAGGTTTGATTTTTGATGCTTGATGCTCGAAATTTGATTTTTGATTTTTTCCTGCTGACGCTGAAGGATTTTTGGTGCTTGAAATTTGGTTATTATTTAAAAATTACTAGTTCTAAGATATTTGGGGGCCAAATTTCAATTATGGAAGCCACAGGCTTCCC
>JAHDBT010000406.1:2149-6872 GCA_020630215.1 Bacteroidota bacterium | reverse complement strand
GTTTAACATACCTACTTTTAAACCCTTTTTTAAATTAAAACACCTATGAAAAACCTATTTGTTTTACTAGTACTGCTAGTGGCAAGCATGGCTACTTTTAATCTTACTTTATTAAATGCCCAAGTAGTACCAGATAATAGCCCACCTTATAACAATCCTGCTTATTTAATAGAAACCTTTTTGGGAGATGGCAATTGCTCCTTCCAAAACTTAACCTACACAGGCTCCCCCAATGCTATTGCCCATTTCACCAATAGCGGAGGCGCAGGAGTTGGCATTACCGAAGGCATTGTTTTATCAACAGGGGAAATAAGTGAGGTAGCAGGTCCTAATGACAACAGCTTTACGAGTTCCTCCTTTTTCTCTCCAGGCGATGCCGATTTAGATGCACTCCTATTTAACCCTTCTAATCCTATTCAGCTCACAACGAATGATGCGGCAGTCATCGAATTCGATTTTATTCCTATTGAAAACAGCATCAGTTTTAATTTCGTTTTTGCTTCCGAAGAATATCCCGAATTTGTATGTGGTAATTTTTCCGATGCTATCGGATTCTTTTTAAGCGGTCCAGGGATTGTTGGAAGTGTAAACCTAGCAGTAGTGCCAGGAACTACTACGCCCGTCAATATCAGTTCCATTAATTCGGGTATGGCAGGAAGCAGTTTTGACGTTTCCAATTGTGCAGCCTTAGATAATGATGCTTTGTATGTAGATAATGCTAGTGGTGCAGCCGTAGAATTAGATGGTTTTACAACCGTACTTACCGCTACAAGCGGAGTAGTGCCTTGCGAAACCTATCACCTTAAAATAGCCATTGCCGATGCTGGCGATACGTCTATCGACTCGGCTTTGTTTTTAGAAGCCAATAGCTTTAATGCAGGCACTAGTAGCAGTAATTTTAGCTTGGTTAATTTAAGTGCTGTTAATCCGCAGGTAGGAGAAACTTGTGGCGAAGGGCAGTTTTTATTTGAAAGAGTATCCACAGATACGACCGAGCCACTAACAGTTAGTTTTATGGTTGGCGGCACGGCTACTTATGCAGTTGATTACGAAGCCTTTGCTACGAGTATCACCATTCCTGCAGGAGAAGCCAGTACCACCTTAGTGGTTACACCCATAGCAGACACGAGCACAGAAGGCAACGAAACCATTAGCCTTTCTTTAGCTGATGCTTTTTGTATTTGCACTGCACCGCCTAGTAGTAGCCTTATTTTAACCGACGATTGTGAAGCAGGTATTAATCTAAAAGCCAAAGTACTCCTAGAAGGAGCCATGACCTTATCTGGCGAAATGAACAGCAACCTGCTAAATAACAATTTACTCCCTCTAAATCAACCTTATAATATAGCACCGTGGAATTATAGTGGCAACGAAAGTGTGGCAGATTTAAACAATGTAAATGCACTAGTAAGTGATTGGGTGTTAGTAGAATTGATGACTGCCAATAGTAACAGTACGGTAGTAGAGCAAAAAGCCGCTTTTGTATTAAAAGATGGAACCATTGTGGAGGCAAACGGAAGTGGGGAGTATATCACCCTTTTTGAAGCTATTAATTTAGAAGAATACTACCTTGTTATTAGGCACCGCAACCATTTAGATGTGGTAAGCTCCCAAAGCATTCGTATTCAAAACGGAGAAATGGTTTTTGATTTTACAGCAGGTATTTCGCAAGCACAAGGAAACGACCAAATGGTATTAGTAGGTAGCAAGGCCACTATGCATCAAGGAGATGTAGATGGAAATGGAGTGGTTAGCTACCAAGATTTTAACCAATACCTCAATCAGTTTGGCAGCAACTCAACCTACACAACCGCCGATTTCAACTTTGACGGCATGGTGTCTATCGCTGATTTTAACGACTATTTTGCGAATAGTGCTTTAATTGGGGTAGATTTAATTAGATACTAGTAAAAAGGAACCTTCAATTTTTAATTATAGATGCATTTGTTAAAAGATTGGTAATTAATGCTTTATAGTAATCGGAAGAAGTAAAAAGGCTTACAAGTACCCTTTTTTGTGTTTGGAGAAGGTGTTGTGTTAATATACATTTGTAGGTAATTTTATTTTTAACCTTAAAATTTCCCCTTATGAAAATTAATCTTATAAATACCTTGTTAATTGTATTACTAAGCAATTTATCCTTACTAGCACAAATTACGCCTACTAATGAAGCTCCTTATGATGACCCTAATTATTTGATTCAAACTTTTTTGGGAACTGCCACTTGTGATTTTTCCAATTTTACCTATAATGGATATCCTGATGCTTTTGGATATTTTACTGAAGGTGCTTCGTTGGGCATGAGTGAGGGTATCGTGCTTTCTACAGGACTTATTGCTGATATTGCAGGTCCTAATGATGATGAAAACAGTAGTCACTCCTTTTATACTAGTGGAGATATGGATCTTAATAGTTTAGTCTATGACCCTTTAGATGTAGTTCCTCTTACAACATCTGATGCCGCAGTAATAGAATTTGATTTTGTACCTACCGAAAATACTATCAACTTTAATTATGTTTTTGCCTCAGAAGAATACCCAGAATTTGTATGTGGTGACTTTTCGGATGCTATTGGCTTTTTTCTTAGTGGCCCTGGCATTGTTGGAGGAACACAAAACTTGGCAGTAGTACCTGGAACAGAACAAGTGTTTTCTATAAATACGGTTAATGCAGGTAGCTCAGGTTCTAACTATGAGGATGCTGATTGCGAATCGCTCGATTATAGTAGTTTTTATATAGATAACACAGATGGATTGATGATCCAGTTTGATGGTTATACAACACCATTAAATGCCCAAGCAACAGTCATCCCTTGCGAAACCTATCACCTTAAAATAGCCATTGCAGATGTGGGTGATGCCTCTTTAGATTCGGCGGTGTTTTTAGAAGCTAATGGATTTAATACCGGCGGAACTACTGATAACACAAGCTTTGTTAATTTAAGTGTGGCAAGTAATGACACCATTGGCGAAACGTGTGGCGAAAATTATTTTTTATTTGAACGAGTGTCATCGGATACAAATAATGCATTAACGGTTAATTTTACTATTGATGGTACTGCAACAAATGGAGTAGATTATAATACTATTGTTACAAGTATTACCATCCCCTCTGGAGAAGCAAGCGCACAACTTCTTATTAGCACCATTCCAGACGTTATAGAAGAGGATTATGAAACAGTTCAAATTACACTCCTAAACAGTTACTGCAATTGTAGTGCACCTCCTAGCGCAAGTATTACCATCGCCAATAATTGTGAAGGGGGAATAGCCCTAGAAGCAACCGTTTTACTAGCAGGTGCGCTGAACACTTCAAGCAGTATGAACACGAACCTGTTAAGCAATAATTTACTTCCATCCAACCAGCCTTATAATGTAGCACCGTGGAATTATAATGGCACCGAAAGCGTACAAGAAGTAAACAATATAAACCCACTAGTAACCGATTGGGTATTAGTAGAACTTCTCGAAGCGAATAGCAATACGCTAATTGAACGAAAAGCTGCTTTTTTACTAGCAAATGGCGAAATTGTTAATGCCAACGGAAACGGTGAGCACCTGACCCTTTTTGAAGTGGTAAATGATGAGGAGTATTATATTATTATTAGACATCGCAACCATTTAGATATAGTAAGCTCCCAGAGCATTAGTATAGAAAATGATAAAATGACTTACGATTTTACAGCAGCCGTTTCGCAAGCACAAGGAAACGAACAAATGATATGGGTAGGCGGTAGTAGTGCAGCGATGTATCCAGGTGATATAAATGGAAATGGAATAATTACCTACCAAGATTTTAACCAATACCTAAGCCAACTTGACGAAAGTAATACCTACACAAATGCCGACCTTAACCTAGATGGCAACCTGTCTGGTATCGATTTTAGCTACTATTTTCAGAATAGCAACTTAATTGGGGTAGATTTAATTAGATATTAGCAAATTGAAGGCTAATCCTAGGGTTTTTGTGCATATTTGAACTGCGGCCAATATTTTTTAGCGGTCTATCATTCCTGCCTTAAAATCCCTCGAACTCCTTATTATACAATGCTTTCTGACAATTAAGTGTCTTTTAGACTCCTAGTTTAAAGTCGCTATTTACAAGAAAACTTGCATAGTTTATACTAACGTTTGTTATTATTATGCATTATTATTTTTTCTAATCAAAACTTCAGGGGCATTTAAAGTAATAGAATTGGTTAATAATTTGTACTGTAAAGTGTTGATTATAAACGTGTTAAAATCGTTATAGTGCCTTGTTATACGCAGTAAAAAAAGCCGTTTGAGGAAAATTAATTACATTTTTATTTGTTTTTGTGGAAAGTTTTAGTGTAACTTTGCAGCCGCTTTGCAAATAACCCGTTTGTAAATGCACCTTTTCCTTTACAATTAAGGGAATGTAATTTTTTAACCAAATCACGTTCTATGAGAAAGGGATTACTAGTAACTTTGCTAGCATTCATAGTACCTATAACCATCGGAACTATTAGCGCAGGAGTTACAGAAAGGCAAGCAAGCATTAATAACGAGGTCCCGTTTATCGACTCAACTCCTTCAACGGAAGCCCAAAATTACCTAGCAAGTAATATCGACCTTTACTTAATCGAAAAAGCTGCCCCATATCTCAAGTCGCCCGAACAATCAAAAGCATTTGAAAAAAAAGTACGCAAAATAAGTGAAAAACTAGATGTGCCCCCTGAATGGTTAATGGGATTAATGCATTC
>JAHDBT010000406.1:0-2049 GCA_020630215.1 Bacteroidota bacterium | reverse complement strand
AAATAAGTGAAAAACTAGATGTGCCCCCTGAATGGTTAATGGGATTAATGCATTCAGAATCTGGTTTTAATCCATCCCTCGCCAACCTAAAAGGTTCTGGTGCCAAAGGATTGATACAATGGACAAAACCAACACTTAAATCTTTAGGCGTACAAAAACTGCCTAAATCGCCGCTACATCAACTCGATTATGTAGAGCAGTATTTAACGAGAATGAAAAAAAGCCGTGGGGAGTTTAGCAACTTTACCGACTTAAAACTCTCGGTACTTTATCCTATTGCAGTAGGAAAACAAAAAGACTATACCTTATACGAATCGCCCTTTTTGGCTTACCACCAAAACAGCGGTTTAGATGTTAACAAAGACGGAAAAGTAACCGTTGAAGATATTGAGCGAAAAATGCAAAAAGATTATCCAACTGTTTACATTTACAATAGAAACTAACAGCCAATTGCCTATGTAGCTCCGAAAAGCAACAACTGCAATTACAATACAAATAAATTATTATTCACCTGATAAGCTCTTTTATAGGGAGTTCGTCAGGTGAATTTTGTATTTTAAGACCTAATGCATACAAAAACATAATAATGAAGCCCAAATAAGGGCATTACAAAAACTTTGTGGTATTTTGCGAACTTCAACGTATTGGAATATGTTTAACTAAATAGAAGCGTATTTAATGCCTTTACCGCAGTACAACAAAGCCGAATGGTTGGTGTACTTAATACTCGTTATCAAGTATCCCAAAAAACATTAAACATCAGCACGTCTGTACTGCACTAAAAAAAACGTCATGACCGAAGAAAAACAACCAATAGTAGATGCCGAGGCAGCAATAGCAGAACAAGAACAAGAAGAACAGTATCATGAGCATTACCATTACCAAGTAGACCCCAATCAATCGCCTATGCGCATTGATAAGTTTTTGGTAGCTCGAATGGAAAAAGCAAGCCGCAGTAAAATAAAAAATGCGGCCATTGCTGGCTGTATTTTAGTGAATGAAAAGCCCGTAAAAGTAAACTACAAAGTACGTCCTAAAGATAACATATCTATTGTACTACCTAAACCCATGCAGAAATACCAAGTAGAACCAGAACCAATGGATTTGCAAATTGAGTATGAAGATGATTATTTATTGGTGGTACACAAACCGCCAGGCATGGTAGTGCATCCTGGTTGTGGTAATTATACAGGTACTTTAGTGCATGGCTTAATGCATCATTTTAATAATTTACCCGTTAATAAAACAGGCAGCGGCGTTTCCATTGAAGGGCAAATGCGCCCAGGTTTAGTACACCGAATTGATAAAGATACATCGGGCTTGCTAGTAGTTGCTAAAACGGATGAAGCAATGACCAAGCTCGCCAAACAGTTTTTCGACCATACCGTGATACGCCGTTACGTAGCCCTAGTATGGGGAGATGTAATAGAAGACGAAGGCACTATTACAGGACACGTAGGCCGACATGAACGTTACCGAAAAATTATGACCGTGTACCCAGAAGGCGAAAAAGGAAAACATGCCATAACACACTACAAAGTGCTAGAACGCTTTGGCTACGTTACCCTAGTAGAGTGCCGATTAGAAACTGGCCGAACGCACCAAATTAGAGTCCATTTTCAGCATATGCGCCATACGCTATTTAGTGATACGACTTATGGAGGAGACAAAATTTTAAAAGGAACGGTATACACTAAATACCGCCAATTTGCCAATAATTGTTTTAAACTGCTGCCACGCCAAGCCCTACATGCTAAAATACTAGGATTTACGCATCCCATTACCCAAGAAGAACTCTATTTTGAATCGCCCCTACCAAATGATATACAACAAGTAGTAGATAAATGGCGACGATACATGGGGAGTTAATGGGCAAAATGGCTGAATTGCTAGAGTTGTTTAATTGTTTTTTCATTACTACTCAGCATTACAATTTAAAATCGGAGTTAAGAGTTCACCGGTCACTGAGCGTAGTCGAACGTGTTAGGTGAACGGACTTAAAAGTAGCGAAAATAGCCGTTCTCCACTTCTTTTCTAATACTTCGACTA
>JAHDBT010000405.1 GCA_020630215.1 Bacteroidota bacterium | reverse complement strand
GAGTTATTTTTTATGCGTTACTTAACTTCGTAATGGTCAAAAAAACCTCCTTCAATTTAAAAGTCAATTAAAGGAGGTTGGTGATTTGGGTAAATTTGAATTTTATCTTTGAGTCATTAATTTACTAGTATGTAAGGAATAGGTATCTCATCGCTTCCCCAAAAAATGTGGCTGGCAGTAAAAGGAAGACCTGATATACTAGACCACATTGGTTTTTGTGCATTTCCGATAAGTTGTTATTTTACCTATTTATTGCAGGCATTTAAGTTATTCTTTATACGTTCCTAAGCATTTTAACTTGCAGCTATTTTTCTAATACCACTTTTTTAGCAGTAGCACCTTTGGCAGTTGTTACTTGCACAAAATAAACGCCAGGAATTTGGTTAGCCAATTTAAGTGTTACACTACTATTACCATCATTAGTGGTAGTTGTTACTAATTGCCCGGCGGTATTATAAACATCAACAGTAGCTTTAGCAGTAGTGCCTAAATCAACTAAAATATTAGCTCGTGTTGGATTGGGATAAATACTGATAACGTTTACTAATGTTTCCTTAATACTAGTTGTTACTAATGGGCATGTGGTACCTTCATCGCACTCTACAACAATAGTATGTAAGCCTTCCCCAACATTACCATTCGCATCTGTTACTTGGTAGTGTACTAAATAAATATCAGCTACATCTAAACAAAAGTCATCCAATAATACGCCATCATTATTTTCAACGGTATAAGTAAGTTGGTCGCTTATATTTCCATCAACATTATCAAAAGCAGTAATATTAACACTAAGCTCTTCTCCACATGTTGATATAACAGATGTAGTAGGAGAAATACTAATTTGAGGAGGTTCCATATCTATTACACTTATAGTAATGGTTATTTCGGTTGCATTTCCTGCACTATCCATAACACTATAGCTAATGTTGTACTCCCCTATGTTTGTAAGGTCTACATTTCCTGCTATTAGTATCATTTCTGTAATAACCCCATCAACATTATCATAAGCCCAAAAGTCAAGTCCATTCCATTCGCCAGCAGATTGTACAGGTAGTACAACAACATCGCCCGTTTCTAAAACAGTGCCATCGTTTCCAGAAATTGCTATAACGGGAGGTGTTACATCTTCCGCAATTACATTTACCACCCTTGTTAATGTTTCCGCTTGTAAACCCGTATGTGTTTCTACCGAATAAGCTACTAGGTATTCGCCAATAACTTCTGTATTTACTGGATTGTTAATACTTAAAATAGGGGGACACCCTGTGTCAGCTATAAATACCGTATCTGTACCTGTATATACATATCGCAAAATCTCGAAACCTAAATCTACATATTCTGTACCTTGAATAACATCTACAGTATCTAAACTTTCAAAGAGGGATTCGACAGTAATAGAGCCGTCAGCGTTGCTAATAAACTCAACAGGTGCTCCATAAATTTCGGGCGCAACATCTGCATAAACAGGAATATTAGGAATTGGATTGAATGCTGCACTCAAATCATCTATTCTTGTATTTCCATCCGTATCCGTACTACTTAATTCCCAGTTATATCCTTCTCCTGTTGGATTGGGCGTAGTGATATCTACTGTACCACCAAATACAATATCTGAAATTTCTCCATCGGGATAATCTAAACAATGAACGCCAAACTGGTCTTTGTCCATTTCACAAGCTTCTAATACGAAGGAAGGAATTGGACTGAAATGAAATTCAGGATAAGTATTGCCTAATGGTTCTGGGTCAACAATATCATTTACGTCAATGGCTACGTACATAATATCGTTCATTACAAATTCGTCGTGCCCTGGGCCAATTGCCGCCATACCTGTAAGCTCGTCTGATTGGTAAATCAAGTGTACGGTGTCATCTACCACATCACGAGCAATACTAGGAAAAACATCTTCCTCATTATCGCTATCCGTAACGCTTAAAGGTCCATCCCAAGATGCACCTCCATCGGTTGTTTTAACAATATGAATATCACGATATAAACGTCCTTCTACTGTTGCGGTTGCTGCTGTTTCTATATGCCCATCTTGCGTAGTTGAGTAAGCCACATAAATGTTATTATCCTCATCAACGCCTATGCTTGGTTGGTCTACAAGACTAGAATAGCTTTGTCGCTCATAACCCGTAGCAGAAGTGGTGCCATCTTGATTGTTATCTTGCCGTATTGTTTCTCCTACTACCATTGGTTCCTCCATATTTTCGTTCCAATACATAATACAAGAACTGTTTGGTAAGTAATAGGGTCCCCCTCCACCTGGCGCAGTATCGGCAGAACGAAAATTGAAGCAACGATCAAATGCTAAGTGAGCAATACCATTATCATCAATTAAACCACTAAGGGAACCACTAGAAACTGCAACTGGTTCTAAGGCGCTTCCGTCAGGAGCTTGAAAAGTAGGAATTAATGGATTGCTTGTTGCTTGAATAACCACTGGAGTCCAGCTATCTCCATTATCATCTGAACGATACATAACAACTTGACTAGCATAGCCCCCAATAAAAATAGCGACCGATGCTCCATTTACATCCAAAAAGTATCTATCGCCATATACAAGGGAATAATAATCTCTTATATTTGGTAGCTCAGATGGTCCGTCCCAAGTGTCGCCCCCATCAGTAGAACGAAAGTAGGCTAAATCACTATCGGTTATACCAACAATTACTGCATGAATATTTTCACCGTCAACACCAGCACGTGCCCATATTCCTTCTAAAGTACCACTTTCTTCGCCTACCAGTTTGTTGGTCCATACACCACCAGGGTCTTTATAGCAAAAGTTCATTCCTTGTGTGCTTGTGTGCGAAATAGAGAAAATACGTCCTGTAGAAGTCATACCAATATTTGGCCATCCTGTTCTTAAATCATCAGGTTCCACACGTTCACTTGGCAGCCCTCCCCATTCCGTACCATCCCATACATTGTATCCTGTGCCACGGTCGCTTGCATCAATATTGTAAGTAAAACTTTGTGTCCACATCGTGTGTACCAAACCGTCATTGTCAATCATAACACGACGACAGGTGCTGCCGTTTGTCTGTAAATCGTAGGTTGTTTCACCAATTTTAGTGCCTACTGCACTGCTGCTACGTTCAGCAGTAGTTGGACCTTCGCCTATGCGAGTTATTGGTCTTATTTCATTGCCAGCAACATAGTGCTTATCATAATCGCTAGGTTGTATAATAGGTTGTTGTACTTGCAATGCTTGCTTAGTGGTTGTTTGTAATTGCTGTGCGTTAGCGTTTAAATAAAAGCCAGCTACAGCTACTAAAAATAAGGTTCTGATCATGATTAAATTAGGTTTAATTTTGTTAGGATATAAAACGGATTTTATCTAATACTAGCACACTATCATCTATAACTTAGGGTGCTAGAAGGCTGCCAGCAAAAGTGCCGACAGCCTCTACATGCTACTTAACTAATTAGGATTATTTGAAAATGGACT
This sequence comes from Bacteroidota bacterium, assembly GCA_020630215.1. Classification (GTDB taxonomy): domain Bacteria; phylum Bacteroidota; class Bacteroidia; order Chitinophagales; family UBA2359; genus JAHDBT01. The sequence continues at coordinate 3,419 of JAHDBT010000405.1, read as the reverse complement.
TTACCTTTAGTGATGGAAACATCAAGCGTGTTGTTGTAAGGGGTTTCCGATTCTATATTTTTTCCTTGCAAATAAAAAAAATATTTAGGTTAAACAATAAGGCATAGCAAATCCACTTACCACAAATATATATTTGCAGTTTTTGCTTGTAAAATGACAAAGAAAAAATTATATTATTAAAAAGACAAGGTTAGCCGAAAAGGTAATAGTCGCTTATTTGTAGTAAAAAGACTAAGTTTGATAATTATTATTTACTCGCTAAATAGTGGCATTTACTTAAAGACAAATTTAGCGTCGCTTACATTTTTTTAAGTAGAGGAAAATAGGTAGGCAAATGAATTACCTATTACCCTATTTCCCATTCTACACTATTAAAGTATTTTATTTTATTTTAAAAAAAGGTGCTACTGCTAGTAAGACTCCATTTTTATAACTCGCACAATAATATATTCCATCTTTCCAATTAGCGGCATTGATTTTTTGGTAATATTTATTACCTAGCATATTTTGTTCAAAGGTTGCTACCAAACTTCCATTATTACTATATATTTTTATTTCTATTTGGTTTTCCTCCATTTTATCTTTCTGATAATTAAATTCAAAATTTACATTTAATTCATCAATACATGGATTAGGAAATACTTGTAACTCATCTGCCTCCGCTACTTCACTTTTAGTTTTATTAGCTCCTGATAGATTTTTGGGATTTATTTTCAAGGGTATATTTAAAGGCACATTAACAAATTTCCCTTTACCTGAGCAAGGAGAGCTTGTATTGGTTATAAACTCAAAAGGGCCTGGATTACTAAGCGTAAAGTCAATACTAAGCCTATTTATAAGATACTCATTCCATACACTAAATTCTATGGTTGCGCCTACGGTATTCACCCCATAAATTGCTTCGCTACTAGCACAGCCTGTACCGTCATCATATATTCCTTTTGGATTTTTTATATACCAATTATTTTCATTTTCTCGCCAGTTTGTAATTGTAATAGGGGTTAGCGCAAGGAAGGTCACGTCATTACTAGAGCAATTTTGAAAGACTATTTCATTCCCTTCTGGACTACCCGCATTACAAGTAGCACTTCCTATAGCTGCATTATTAAAAAGTGGCTTCACCAAATAAAACTGTTGATTTGATAACCAAGTAGATAAGTCGAAAGTGGTACTACGAGGTGTATTCACAGAAGGTTCGTTGAAAGGGAATTCCCCAGTAGGAATCTCCTCGAATGAATTCGTAATCGATAATGGTGGAACTTCATCATCTATCAGCGCAATGCTATTAGGAGTTATAGTGGTTATCTCTATATCACATGCTGTATCAGCACTTGCAAAAGCCGATGTTATCCGCATAGCACTTGTTTCAGCTAGACCGATTTCTACATCATCTATATGACCGTCTTCGTCCAGGTCAGCTATAGTTGCATCTTCAATGGGAATGCCAAATACTTCTGATTGCTCATTGCAATTGACCCTAACTAAAAATCCTTCCGTATCTTCTTCTACATAAAAATCGATGGCGCATATTGCAATGCCCCCTATACCGTTCGGGCAAAGCTGAGTTGAGTAGTTACCGTTTTCTGTTTGGAAAGTTAATTGAGCTTGCATATTTATTGTATTAATAACACAATAAGCTAACAATAGCCCCTTTAACCAATACTTTAATAGTGTAGTGTTCATATAAAATGTTTATTTTAATAGTGAATTGTTGCTGTTGTTTTAACTATTGTTTCACAAATGTAGCGCATAGTGAAAGATAAAACAATTAAGTTGTTTTATAAAAATCATTTTTGCTTGCAAGTAAAAAATGTTCATCTGCTTGTAAATCAGTTTTTTTTGCATTATATTTATCTTAAAAAGATAATGCCAGTCATAAAAAGCAGCGATTTATAGTGTAAAAAATAAAAAACTTATGCCAGCGAGTAAAACATTAATTCGGCTGATTCGCCTTGTCCCTAGTGAACAACATGCTAACCTAAGTAACAATATAATAGCAAGCCTACGAGCAATTAATGCTAAACAGTATAACACTAATCACCGTCTATTAACACATATAATGCAGTACAGTCCACACTTTAAGGATGCTGCTTTGCAAAGGGAACAGATGCTAAATTTGCTACCTGATATCGTACCGGCACAAAAGCGAGTCCGGTTTTACAATGTAAGAATCTCGGAAATAATTAAAGCTTTAAAAAGTGAGGTGTTAGCAGCATTAAGTAGACAACAAATTAAAGAAGGAAATACAAAAATTTTATTAGACTTACTAGATAGTTTAAAAACGAACCCAGAAGATCCCTATTTATTTAAATTCCTTCACAAAAAAATTACCGAACAGATTGATGCCATGCCTTTAAGTGAACAGAAATATAGCTTACTGTTACGACTACATAAAACCTTAATGGACCAATCTAATAATAATGAGACTTTATCTCATCCTATCCAATTTATGCAATATTTAAATACTCATTACTTTATTGAGCAGCTCGATCATTTTTGTTTTTATGCCAATCATTTCATTTTAACCAACCATGCTAAATACCGTTATACCGAACAACAGTTTGCTATTGTTGATTTACTGAAAGCCAATTATCAATTTGATTTTACCCCTTTATTATATTTAATGCCCTATTTAGAAAAACACAATCTAAATATTGATAATAAAAATACATTAACCCCACAACAAGCAGCCGAAAAAACGCTATTAAAAGTTTATACTTTAGCAGCTATCATGTTTCTAAATTGGCAAGCCGAAGGCGATAAATATTTCGCCCCTTTTTTAGATTATTTATTGCATATTGCTGTAAATAAGCAAAACAAAAATAATGAAACACTACAGCAAATTGAACCTATTAAACTTAAAAACCTAATTATTTATGCTCAAAATTTTTGTACAAAAAAAATGTGGCAAGAGCCAGAACATTACACTAAGCAATATATCAAAATATACACTTACGATATTCAAAGTACAGCGGTAAAACAGATTTCGGCACCTACTATGTTTACGATGACACAGCTATTATGCAGAGATGAAAGCACCGAAGCTGCTAATGATTTTTTAGCCGCGCATATCCATCTAATTTTGAGTAGTACAAAAGAAAATGTTTATGCTTTATGTCAAGTAGGTATTGAATTTAATAATGTACAAGCGTCTTATACTTTAGAACAGTATTTGCCAATGCTTAACAAATTATTAGCTAACCCAATTAGTTTAACACAAGCAACAAATGGATTCAACATAGACAAACCATTAATGTTCAAAAAATACAGAAACGCTTCATTAGGTACTATTAGTCGGCGATTATGCATTAAAATATTATACAAAATTCACATTAATTACAAACATATAAACATTGAACTAATTGAAAAAGCATTAAATAATTTAGCAGTACGATTAAGTAATTGGCAAGAACAAAAAA
>JAHDBT010000404.1 GCA_020630215.1 Bacteroidota bacterium | reverse complement strand
CTAGTAGCCCACATAAGCAAAAAATAACATACACTATTATTTTGCTTATATAGGTTTTTTGGTTGTAGTAATAATTTTTTTCAGGAGGGAGATTTGGTTCGGCTATTACTTCTTGTAAGGGTTTTAAAACAGGGTTTAAAGGTTGCGTATTAATAACTTGTTCGATGGCCAATAGTTGGGCTTTTTCGTTGGCACTAGTCCCGAAGGATTCTTTTTTCCAATCACTTTCTGACCCAAATAAGAACTTCTTAATCGCTTGTGTTTTTAAGTTCCTCCAGTCTTTGTTATGGGTGTTTGCGAACGCCCATAATTTCCATTTAGTAAATTGAGTACTCCTTGCTCACCAAAGAAATAGTCGAGAGAATAACACTAGGAGTATTAAGGAACCGGAATAAGGGAATATACTTTTGTATTTTAAGTAAAACAGGATAGATATTAGCAGAATACCAATCAAAACTATAAAAAGAGGGAGTAAAAATAATTTTCGATAACCTACTTTTATTACCGCTTGGACATCTAATTTTTGTTCCATTTGAGTATAAGGAGTTTGTGTTTATAAGGAGGAGTAAAATGGAGTTAGATTGACTATCTTAGTATACTTCAAATCATCCTAACAATTGAATTTTGCTAGTTTGTAAATCAGAATAGGCAGCTTTATACGTATTTTCAATAGGTTTATGTGATTGCGCTTCAAAAAATTAGTTATTGTATGATTAACTATCAGACAAAGATATAAAACTTTGTGTATTTTGTGCCTTTAATTGTATAAAATTATTCAGCCATACAGCAACTTAGCCGTTCAGCCATACAACAATTTAACAGTAAAAATAATTCAAATCATGCTCGTAAAATACCTTGCACTTCTTCTTTATTTTGGCATTTTATTTATTATAGGAATCGTTACATCCAAAAAAATAAAAGGCTTGGCCGATTATTATGTAGGCGGTAAAAAACTAGGCTATTGGGTCGTTGCATTTTCGGCAAGAGCTACGGGCGAATCGGCGTGGCTACTGCTAGGATTAACAGGTGCAGGAGCTATGTTTGGCGTAAAAGCCTTTTGGATTGTAGTAGGGGAGGTGATAGGCGTTAGCCTAGCCTGGCTGCTGTTGGCCAAACCCTTTAAACGCTTAACCGACCAATACAATTCCATCACCATTCCCGATTACCTCGTAAGCCGTTTTAATGCTAAAACACACACTATCAGGCTAGTAGCGGCTACTACCTTAGCTATTTTTGTAACCATTTACGTAAGTGCACAAATAGATGCAACGGGCAAAGCCTTCGAAACCTTTTTAGAGTGGAATTACTTTGCAGGCATTTTTGCAGGCTTTTTTATTGTAGTAGCCTACATTTTTATTGGCGGATTTGTAGCCGTAGCCTGGTCCGATTTTTTTCAAGGATTATTGATGATGCTCGGCTTATTGGTATTACCGATAGTCGCCTACTTTTACATGCCTACCGAAGCAGGTTTGTGGGAAGGTTTGCATCAAATAGATCCTGATTTACTAAATGTTTGGGGAACAGGTGGCTTTACAAGCATGAATGTTATGTCGGTAATTGGTTATTGTATGATAGGCATTGGCTTTTTAGGATCGCCACAAATATTTGTTCGTTTTATGTCGATTAAAAGCGAAAACGAAATCAATAAAGGACGATGGGTAGCCATTATTTTTACCCTCCTCACCGACTCGGCAGCCGTATTTATTGGCTTAATAGGCCGCTACATTTTTACCGAATTAGGGCAAGACCCCGTAGCTATTATGGGCAACGATGCCGAAAATGTATTGCCCATGCTAGTAGAATATACCATGCCTTTAATATTGGTAGGAGCCTATGTAGCTATTGTTTTATCCGCTATTATGTCTACCATCGACTCGCTGTTAGTGTTGGCTTCTAGTGCCATTACCCGCGATTTTTACCAACAAATTTACCGCCCCGATTTAAAAGAAGAAAACCTAGCAAACACCTCCAGAATTGTTACCTTGTTAATTGCCTTATTTGCATTAAGTATAGCCATCGTCATTGCCCTACTAGTACCTGGAAGAACCATTTTTTGGTTTGTAATTTTTGGATGGTCGGGCATTGCCGCTACTTTCTGTCCCGTAATTATATTATCTTTGTTATGGAAAGGCTACACAGAAAAAGGAGCAATTGCTTCTATGATAACAGGCTTTTTATGCATTCCTTTGTTTAAATTTGTTGTGCCTAAAATAGGAGGCATTGGTCCCTATTTTAATGCCCTTAGCGAATTGCCACCCTCTTTTGCGATGGCGATTTTAGTAGGGGTAATTGTTAGTAAAATAACGGCTAATAAATCTTTAGCTTTAACATAAGCTAACGTGAGTTGGAGATTAAAATAGAAGCCGTCTTTCTACCAAAAGCAAAGCGTACGCTCTACCCTCTACTACTATTTAGCGAATGCTGAATAGTAACTAATAATCACTAAAAAAAACTAAAAAAAATTGCCTAAGCAAATCAATAAAATCACCCATTTGTTGAGTTACTTTTATAACCAACCCTTGGCTACTGCGAGTAGTACCTATAACCCTATTCTCGAATTAAGCCTAAGCCGAGGCCGTTTATTATTAAATACCGATAATGCGACCTACTCTTATGGCGATTTGTACGATACCTTTTACAGACCCTTTAAACAATTAAAATTTAAAGAAAAAAACTTGCAAAACGTACTCGTACTAGGGTGGGGTTTAGGAAGCATTCCTATAATGTTGCAAAAAAAATTTAACCAAGTTGCCACCCAATACGATGCCGTAGAAATAGATGCGGAGGTAATTAAATTAAACAAAACCTATTTACCAGCCAGCCTATTAAGCAAGAGCCATTTTTATTGCCAAGATGCCTACGAGTTTATTATGGAATCGACCAATAAGTACGACCTTATTTGCATTGATATTTTTTTAGATACCGTTACGCCCAATAAATTTAGGTCGCAGCCATTTTTAGAGAAAGCGAAGCAATTACTAAATCCCAAGGGTTATTTATTATACAACACTTTAACCCTAGATGCTACACTAAAAAAAGCCTCCGAAGCTTTTTACAAAGATACTTTTAGTCCAACTTTTCCTAGTGCGTTTATTGTTAAAACACCAGGAAACAATATGCTAATTTACCAACAAAAGTAGAACAACCTTTAGTTTGTTTTTGTAACAGAACGTGAACTTATCCGTTCAATCCCAACAAAAAAAAATCCCAATAGGAACTAAATTTGCATCACTTCCGTTTTATGATTAAATTACTTAGTGTAAAAAGTACACTTACTAAAATAATCATCCATGAAGTTGAATCAAATATACCGCCCGTCCTTATCTTTATTAACCGATTTATACCAGTTAACCATGGCCTATGGCTATTGGAAAACAGGAGCTGCTGATAAGGAGGCCGTCTTCCATTTATTTTTTAGGAAACCAGCATTTAAAGGCAATTACACCATTGCCTGCGGTTTGCAATATGCAATAGATTACATTCGGGATTTTCATTTTTCGGAAGCGGATATTGCTTATTTGGCAACTTTAAAAGGGAATGATAATTCGCCCTTATTTGAAGAAGGATTTTTAGATTACTTACGTGATTTTAAAATTACTGCCGATATTGATGCGATGGAAGAAGGAACCATTGTGTTTCCGCATCAGCCATTAATTAGGGTCAAAGGACGTTTAATAGAGGGGCAATTACTAGAAACAGCTTTGCTCAACATCCTCAATTTTCAAACCTTAATTGCTACCAAAGCTGCTAGGGTTTGCGAAGCAGCGAAAGACGATGCTGTACTAGAGTTTGGCCTGCGAAGGGCACAAGGAATTGATGGTGCATTAGCGGCAAGTAGGGCGGCATATATAGGCGGTTGTACGGCAACCTCTAATGTGTTGGCAGGGCGTTTATTTGGCATTCCTGTAAAGGGTACACATGCGCATAGTTGGGTAATGTGCCATGATACAGAATTGGCGGCTTTTGAAAATTATGCTAAAGTGATGCCCAATAATGCCATTTTTTTAGTAGATACTTACGATACAATGGAAGGTGTTGAAAATGCTATTGTAGTAGGAAAAAAATTAAAAGCACAAGGCTATCAAATGGCAGGCATCCGTTTAGACTCAGGGGATATGGGCGCACTAAGTATTGAAGCTCGAAAACTGTTGGATGCCGCTGGATTTCCGAATGCCATGATTGCCGCTAGTAATGATTTGGATGAACATAAAATTACCCAACTAAAACAACAAGGAGCTGTCATAAATATTTGGGGCGTAGGCACTAATTTAGTCACCGCAAAAGACCAACCCGCACTAGGAGGCGTATACAAATTAGCCGCTATTAAATCAGCCAATAAAGACTGGCAATACTGCATTAAATTATCAGAGCAACCCATCAAAATTTCTAACCCTGGACTATTACAAATACGCCGTTTTTCTAGTAACAATTATTTTATTGGCGATGTAATGTACAACGAACTTGCCCATAAAAATCCTAGCAAAACCATTGTTGATAATAATGCAAAAGCAAATGCGGAGGCAAGCGTAATTGATACGGCAGCGGATAATAATGGGGTAAATTTATTAATTCCTATTTTTAGAAATGGCGAACAAGTTTACCAAAGTCCTGCCATTGAATTAATGCGTCAAAAAACAAAAGCGCAGTTACAACAATTGCAACAAAACAAACCCTATGCATACGGTTTATCGCAAGAATTATATCAACTTAAACAACAATTAATCAGAGAGAAAACCATCAATATTCAAAATGTCAACAATCATTCAACCAATAATCCACCTAATAATTTAACCATGAAAAAAGCTTTAATTTTAGTAGATATTCAAAACGATTTTTTACCTGGTGGCGCATTAGCCGTTCCAGAAGGGGATGCCGTAATTCCTATTGCCAACCAATTACAAGCCCAAGGAATTTTTGATTTGGTACTCGCTACACAAGACTGGCATCCGGCCAATCATGGAAGTTTTGCCGCTAATAAGGAAGGCGCAAAAGTAGGGGAGTTGTTGGAGTTAAATGGCTTGCCACAAGTTATGTGGCCCGTACATTGCGTACAAAAAACAAAGGGTGCCGAACTAGCCGAAGCACTAGAAAAAAAACACATCCAAAAAATTATTTACAAAGGCACCGATGCAACAATAGACAGCTACAGCGGCTTTTTCGATAACGGCCACCGCAAAGCAACGGGTATGGGCGACTACCTAAAAGCCCAAGGCATTACCAATGTATACGTAATGGGATTAGCAACCGACTACTGCGTAAAATTTACCGCCCTCGATGCCCACGAATTAGGTTTTAATACCTTTTTAATTGCAGATGGTAGTAGAGGCGTAAACCTACAAACAGGCGATGTTGACCAAGCTATAACGGAAATGAAAATGGCTGGTGTAAGCATCATTCAGCACAGCGATTTATTGATGGCGCAGTAAAGAAAGGCTCAAGCGAAACGTTTGACTTTGCATTCATTTTTTTTAAAAAATAAAAAAATGAACGCCTGTTCCAGCCTCTTGGCTGGAGCATAACGGTACTCAAGCCTCTGGCTTGCCGCCTAAAAATGTAAACCCTCTTCGATAAATAGATCCTATTTTTCAAAAAAGTAGGCCTTGCTGTCTTAAAACTAGTACGTCATTAAAATCAACAAAATAGTAATAACAGCTGGTACTGTTTGAACAAAAATAATTTTTTTATCGGCAGTTGCTGCACCGTAAATTCCAGCAATGGCAATACAAGCCAAGAAAAAAAGCGCAATATTATTACTCCATTCCGTATTGCTAATAAAAAAAGTCCAGATAAGCCCAGCAGCTAAAAAGCCATTGTAAAGTCCTTGATTAGCTGCTAAGGTTTTGGTTTGTCCAAACAATTCTTTAGGGAAATTCCTAAAAACTTTTCTTCCACGAGTTTCCCAGGCAAACATTTCGAACCATAAAATGTAGCAATGAATTAAAGCAATTAAGCCAATTAATATTTTAGTAATTATTTCCATGATTGTTTTTTATTGGTGAAGTAATTTTTTTTATTTAAATTCGATACTAATAATTATATTAAGGAATGATTGTTCATGTACTGTGATAGAAGTTGTCAGTAGAAAAAAACAATTTAACCATAAAACCTATTCAATCAATGGAAGATGTTCTTCCGTGATTTTTTTAGAACCAATTCTAATTTCCAATAACTCTTTTCGTTTTGGATTAATATAATAACTTAATTCCACTAAATTACCAAAAATGGGCGTTATGTCAAATCCTGTAATAATAAAACCGAATTTTAATTTGGGAATAAGGATGTGATTATTTGCCATTTTGTGCCTGCTGTAAATTCGTTGAAAGCCTAATTCGGTAATTCGCTCAACTGCGTGTTTCATTAAGGTAGTATAAATGCCTTTGCGACGGTAAGCTGGAAAAACGGCAGAATTAACCATATAAAAATCCTCTCCACTTTTTTGAATTCCAAACGACCAGCCAACTATTGTTTCCTTGTCTTTTGCAATTAAATAATAACGTTTGATATTTCCATAACCCTCAAAATTATTTCTTCTCTTTTCCTTTTCTTCTGTGCTTAATATCGCTTCAATATTAAAATCAAAATCGTCTTTAAAAATTTCATCTCTATTTTTATTAAAGAAAATGCTAAATGTTTTTCCGTCAATAAATTCGTAAGTTATTTCCATTGGGTACTAATTTTTAGGTATAAAATAATGGTTGATTATTTGCTTTTTTATTTCTTCTCATTTACTTATTAAGATAAGTAATGAAAGCCTTATTTGTGCGCCATCGTACAAAATATAGTTCCTTTCTAAAAAAACATAATTAGGGCTAAGGAACGAATAAATAACCCATGTTAATTTTTATTGTTTATACTAGACCACATTGGGTTTTGTGCAAATAGTTATTGATATTGACATCAAGC
>JAHDBT010000403.1 GCA_020630215.1 Bacteroidota bacterium | reverse complement strand
GTAAGAAAAAACATTGCATTAGTACAGGATGTTACAAATGATAGACAGGCTTAGTCGAAAGGAAACAAAATTGCGGCTTTGCATATCTACTAAGTTAAAAGGACTACTACAATACTAGGATGAGTGGTAGCGAAGCCCAAAAAACTTCGTGCCACACCGTGAAAAACTCCGTGCAACTTAGTGGGATCCTTTACAAAAGCGTTGTTTGTACCAACTAACATTTCAATAATTAAGTAACGCATAAAAAATAAATCCGTCATTTCTACTTGATCTTTTGCACTTATCCTGCGTTGCAAATACTCGCCGTAGCTTAGGCTATGGCTGCGTTTTGCGCCTTGTCTAAGCACAAAACCTCTACGTACAAATTGTCGGATTTATTTTTTAAACGTTACTAAGCCATTTAGCAATTCAACATAAATCAATTTACCATGAAATATCCTCATCTGTTACAACCCTTAGATTTAGGTTTTACCACCCTCAAAAATCGGGTGTTAATGGGTTCTATGCATACAGGGCTAGAAGAAACCAAAAATGGTTTTGAAAAAATGGCTGCCTATTTTGCCGAACGTGCTAGAGGGCAAGTGGGCTTAATGGTAACAGGAGGCATTGCGCCTAATAGAGCAGGATGGGTAAAACCGTTTTCGGCTAAATTGAGTACAAGCGGAGAAGCTAAAAAACACCAAATTATTACCAAAGCCGTTCACGAGGATGGCGGTAAAATATGTATGCAAATTCTTCATGCAGGGCGTTATGGCTACCATCCTTTTTCGGTAAGTCCTTCTAAATTAAAATCGCCAATTACGCCATTTAAACCGTGGAAATTGTCTAGCCGACAAGTAAAAAATACCATTAACGATTTTGCTAACTGTGCGGCACTCGCTCAGGATGCTGGTTATGATGGCGTAGAAATTATGGGTTCGGAAGGATATTTAATTAACCAGTTTATTGCCGCACGGACTAATAACCGTACCGATGAATGGGGTGGTTCTTACGAAAACAGAATTAGACTGCCATTAGAAATTGTTTTAAAAACCAAAGAAAAAGTAGGCAGCAATTTTATCCTTATTTACCGCTTATCTATGCTCGATTTAGTAGAGGGGGGCAGTACTTGGGAAGAAGTGGTACAACTAGCCAAACTCCTAGAAAAAGCAGGGGTTACCATTATTAACACGGGCATCGGCTGGCACGAAGCACGGGTGCCTACTATTGGTACAATGGTTCCTCGTGCTGGATTTTCGTGGGTAACGGAGCGATTAAAAGGAGAAGTAAAAATTCCCTTAATCACCTCTAACCGTATTAACATGCCGCATGTTGGAGAACAAGTAATTGCAGATGGTCATGCGGATATGATTTCTATGGCACGACCTTTTTTAGCCGATTCTAATTGGGTGAAAAAAGCAATGGATGGAAGAGCTGACGAAATTAATACTTGCATAGGATGTAACCAGGCTTGCTTGGATCATGTGTTTGAAAATAAACGGGCTTCTTGTTTGGTAAATCCTAGGGCTTGTTTTGAAACTGAACTGAATTATTACCCAGCCGATACCGCCAAACGCATTGCCGTTGTAGGCGCAGGACCCGCAGGATTAGCCTATGCTACTGTAGCCGCAGAACGAGGACATCAGGTAGATTTGTTTGAAGCATCGAGTGCCATTGGCGGACAATTTAATATGGCAAAACGCATTCCTGGTAAAGAGGAGTTTTATGAAACGATTCGTTATTTTAATCGACAAATAGAAATTACGGATGTTAATTTACATCTCAATAAACATATTTCGGCACAAGAATTAATTGAAGGGAAATATGAGGAGGTAATTTTAGCAACAGGCGTTTCTCCTAGAAAAATTAAATTGGAGGGAATCGACCATCCTAAAGTTTTATCGTATGTAGATGTGTTATTGCATGGTAAAGCTGTAGGCGAAAAAGTAGCTATTATTGGTGCTGGCGGTATTGGATTTGATATGGCAGAATTTTTAAGTCATGAGGAGGGTACAACAGCTACGAGTATGGATAAAGCCGCCTTTATGAAGGAATGGGGCGTAGATATGGACTATAATAATAGAAGTGGATTACTAGCAGAAAAAGAGCAGCATCCTAGTGCTAGAGAAATTTATTTAATGCAACGTTCTAATGCTAAAATGGGCGGTAAACTGGGTAAAACAACAGGATGGATTCATCGCAGCAGCCTAAAAATGAAAAAAGTAAAAATGTTGACCAAAGTAGCCTACCAAAAAATAGACGACGAAGGGCTTCACATTACCGTAAACGACAAACCTCAAGTACTAGCCGTAGATAATGTAATTGTTTGCGCTGGGCAAGAACCTTTACGTGCCTTACAAGCCGACTTAGAAATTGCAGGTATAAAAGTAACGCTTATTGGCGGTGCTGATGAAGCGAAAGAATTGGATGCGAAACGGGCGATTGACCAAGGGAGTAGATTGGCAGCGGAGGTTTAAAGACATTGGTGAGCAATAGCAGCAAAAGTGCTTGGTGGAAATTATCATCAAAACGTTAAAAAAAATTAAAAATAATAAACACAATACTACTCAAGGAAAATGCATGTTATTATTACGTATGAATAAAATAGTTTTAAAAAACACTATCCAAATACCAATTATTTATATGGGTATCCTTCAATTACAAATATCAAAAAAGCATTATCATTAGGCTTTTTGTTATATTGCAAACGCTAAATAATTTTTTTATTTCACTAAAGGTTTAACTTTTACTACCTAACTTAATGATTATTAGTGACAAAAGATGTATATTGCAGTCTATTAACTGTTACTTGTGGTACACTTTTTGAGTAGTATTTAACGTTGTACATAACACGAAACACCTTTTTTATAATAAAAAACTGACAATTAATTTACATTAATAGCGCAAATGACTATTTTTGTGAATACAGGCTTTAATTAATCTAAAATAATAACGAAGATGAGTAAACCAATTGGTGCATTTATCATGCTTTTTGTAAGCTGTTTTTTAATGTTAACAATTTCGACAACTGCACAAGCGCAAAATCAAATCCCAAATCCAAGCGGACCCAATAAGTACAGTACAGATGTAGCGCAAGGGCAAAAAGTTGGTGCTCGTTCTTACAATTTAGAACAAACAAGCGATTTCCGTTACGAAATTGAAGTAGGACTTTATGGTAGCCCAGATTTAAGTCGTTTTAAAAATCTTTTTGATATTGGGCAATTGCGTAAAGAAAAGGCTTCGGGAAGTAGCCACCGTGTTTTATTAGGACCTTTTAATAGTGGTAATGTAGATGTAGCATTAAGTACCGTACAAAGTAGAGGGTATAGCAGTGCTGTTAAATTGCATATCCCTAAAGATGTACGTTCGGTAATTAATTACGAAACTGTTGTGAGTTTTAATAACAATGCAGGTGGACTTAACAACATGGCTAATACGGGCAATGCTAATACTGGTACTAGAGCTACTTCAAATGCTACTGCACCGCAAACATATAGCCATAATACGAACACCACAGCTACTTCGTTACCTGGTTACACACCCGTAACACCTACTTATATTAACACGCAAAGTAGTCGCCCTTATTCTAGTGTTACACAACATACACAAACACAAACGCAAGCTCCTCAACAGGTAGCAACGCATAGCAATACACAAACACGACCACAAGTGCATTCGGTACAAACACGACCTACGCCACGACCTACACAACGAACAGGTGGGGCTTCGCAAGCAACTAATAACGGTCAAGTATATACACAACCCGAATATTATACAAGCGGACACACTGCAACAGGCGGTGCTTATCAACAAAGTCATTATCCTAACAGCAGTAGCTATATTTTACACCATGCCGACGCTGCACCAGATACCTATTATACTACTTTTGCAGCACCTCCAGCTAATTATGTAAAACCAGATGTTATATACACACAACCTGCTAAACCAGCAACGTATTCACATCAAGGAACCTATTTGCAACCTGTAGCTAATCGAACAGCAGTAGCAAATGCTCACCTTAATATAGCTCCTAACAATGTTACGCAAGAAATTGAAGTAAGTGTGAGCTCGCCAGTACAACAACCTATTAATGTTATTTTGTACAATGCTAGCGGCGTACCTGTTGCCGAATTATTTAATGGAGTAGCAGCAGCTAATCAACGATATGCTAAACTAATAAATGCAAGCTTACTAACTAGCGGAAACTACATTATTCAACTAGTAGGCGAGAATAAACAACCTATTACTCGTAACTTAACTATTACTCGTTAATTAGTACCAATTGTACTGTAAATAAAATTGCTTGATTATTTAATCATCGCAAATTTTTATTTGGAAAAATCATATGAAAATAACGTAAAAAGGGAGCTTGATAGTAGAATGTCTTGCTCCCTTTTTTAGCTATTTATAGGAAAGCACTAATTTAATATTGATTACGCCACAAAAATAATTTACATTTGTAATGCGTTGGTAAGCTGTAAGTCTTTTAATACTTGTTTTACCTCGTTCTAAAGTTACTACTAAAACGTTAATATTATTGGGTTACCAAAATAATTGCTTGCTATCCTAGCAATTTTGGCTTGCAAAAAATAACCCTCCATCCATAAGTCAAAACTATTCAAAGATTCTGAGAAGGGTCAAAGATTTTAAACAATTAATTATGATGAAATTAATCATGAAGAAGCATTTTAAAAAGAAAATGTTTGCTTTTAGCCTAGCAAGTATTGCTATATGTGCGCTATTTTGTTTCAGCACAATAGCAGAAGCACAAAACGGCAGTAATTTTAAATATGAAATAGAACTAGGTAATTACCGCAGTCCTAATATGAAACAGTTTTCTACTGTTGCACATATTGGTACACTTAAAACTGATTTTGTAAAAGATGATATTTATCGTGTATACTTAGGTTCTTATAGCGAAACAACTGTAGTGCCTGCTTTAAATAAAGTAAAAGAAAGAGGTTTTTCAAATGCAGTTGTTGTACAAAAAGGAATGGCAAGTCCTAATAAAACAGTTAGTGAGTTGCCAGGGAGCCAGCAAGTTGTTAGTGCCACAACAACAACTGCTACTACTAATCCTACAGCTAGGGCATCTACTGTTTATAATAATGGTAAAGTAATAAACCGATATACTGCACCGAGCAATCCAAACGGAATAGGTGGCCCTAATGGGGTGTCAACAGTTGCATCAGTACCTACTACTATGCCTAAAGAATCAGGAGCCGCTACCTCGGCAGTCCCTGCGCCTGCGCCTAGTACAGAGGTTTATTATACTACTGCTAATCCTGTGCAACAAACACCAGTACAAGGAGTTGTACAACAGCAACAAGCACCCGTATACTACACTACTCCTGCGCCAGCAACACAACCACAAGTGTATTATACAAATCCCAATCCTGCAACAGTAGCACAACAAAATGCAGGAGCTTATTATGCAGTTGCGCCACAGCAACAAGTGCAATACTACAATGCGCCAGCTGCTAAAACATATCCTGTAAATGGCTATTATCATACAGGTAGAGCCTTACATGGTACGGAAAGAGTGATGTATTATACGCCTCCTGCGGATAATCAAGCAGCACAAGCGCAAAAGGTATATTATATGGCAGGCAATGATAACGTAAATGCCGTTACCGCTAATCCAAATAATTTAGTACCAGGAACGGTTACTTATCAACAGCCAACTGCTTATCGACCTGCAACTGCAGCCGCAACACAGCCGCAGTATGTACAACAAAATACCTATAATTACCAACAAGCACAGCCCGCTGTTAATAGATTGCCACAATTAGCATTAAATGTAGATGCTAGTTCTACACAGCGAGAAGTAATGATTTCCTTGAGTTCTACAGCGCAACAAAACTTAAACTTAGGATTGTTTACTGCTAATGGCACACGTATTGCCGATGTTTTTACCGGATTAGTAGCAGCTAACCAACCTTATACTAGGGTGCTAAATTTAAGTCGTTTACAAGGAGGTAGCTACTATTTACAACTAATAGATGCTTATAAACAAGTACTTAATAAGCCTATTAACATTCAAAATTAAAAAGAACAAATTTGGCAATACTTTGGGGTATTTAAGCTAATAAATTTAACAATCAGTATTAAGAAAAGCAACCATTTAGCAATTTTACGTCTACACAAAAATGAAATTCTTAAACTTTGTTTGTTACTTCAGATAAAAAAATAAAATCATGAATAAAGCGTATTCAATAATTTGCCTTATTATGTTATTAGCCATAGGTAGTATGGATATGAATATGATCTATGCTCAATCAACTACTAATGCACTTGACAGAGCTAATAATGCGAACCGAAGAGGTCATGCGGGGATTATGTCTAATAAAACTGGTAAATTAATACCTGCACCAAGTACAACTACCACTACTACGCAGCCATCTGCGCCAGCTACTTACAATGCGCCACAAGAACCGCAGCAATACTATGCACCGGCTTATTACGACGCACCTGTAGCAGAACAAGCTAGTGGTACGGTGTTTAAAATTGAGTTGGGTATTTTTAAAAATGCAACGCCTACGGAGTTTGCCGAGTTGAAAGATTTAGGAACGATAGAAATTATAAGAGCTGTTGGTAATTTAAGCCATATTTTACTAGGTTCTTATGCCAATATGGAAACTGCTGACGGAGTGTTAAAAGCTGTTTTAGCTAGAGGTTACGACCGTGCAATTATTGTAAGTCGTCCTGGTGATGCTAAAAATACTTATGTGCCTAACGCAAGCATCGTAACTACAACTACCCAACCCGAAACGTATTCTACTACAGAAAACCTAGGCGTAACAGGTGGAGTTACTTATGGACCTGTAGGACCAGAAAGAACTACTTTTTATGATGTTGCCCCTGCACCAACTACGTTGCCGGCTACATCACCAGCAATCATTTATACACCACCGCAACCACAGCCTTTACCACA
>JAHDBT010000402.1:3644-6934 GCA_020630215.1 Bacteroidota bacterium | reverse complement strand
CGTGCCTGTACTTCACCACTCATTGCTCCCCCTGCTAAAGTACCTGCTGCGGCATCAAAATTGACTTCCAAGTAATGGTCGGCACTTGGTATAAGTGGTATTGCTGCCAAATGGAATACTTGCGCCCGCAGGCGTATTTATTTGTGCAGTAAGGGGTAATTGTAATAGCAATAAAAGGACTATTACATACCGATAGTAATGAAAGGTAAACATGTGGTTAAATGATTTAAATGTACGGCTAAATGAACAATTTTGAAATAAAATACTCGTAATAGCGCTGCTATTTATCCGCAAGCAGTTCACTTAGCTTAAATATCGCCTTTCTCCGCAAGCGGTTCATTCCGTTTAAATGCATCAAAATGCATTTATTTTGCTGTGCAAAAATCACTCATTCCTATTTTACTGCGTAAAAATCGCACGCTCCTGTTTTGCGCCTTGTCTATTAAAAAATCTCTTTGCGGAAATTTGTAAATTTATTTTTTTACCATCCCTAATAGTATTGCTTGTATGTCCATTTATTCCATTTTTTGTGTCCTAAAACCTATCTTTTTTTCAAATTCGCTTGTGTAAGTATTAATCCGCCCCACCAAACACTCCCATTCCCAAACCATGCACACAATCATTCTACTATTCCTTCTTTAATGTAAAAAAGAAGTCAAAAAACCCGTAACAAAAAACTTAATCAATCGTACTAACTAATAAGCTTACTAGGCTTAACAAATCGCACTAATTAAAAGCATATTAACTTAAAGTATTTTAATTAAACCACATTCATTTATTTAAATTTAACACTATTGGTATGGGTTTATAGCAATTCCAAAAAAAACAAATCTAATAAATTATTGGTATGTAATTGGCTACCTTACAATTTAACATTTAGGAATACTTTTTTACTATTAAAAGTAAATACCTATATTTATTTAAAGTTGTATAGCACTACGATTCCTTTAAAAAGCAAGCACAATACAGCTAACATTAAAATGCGCTTCTAAAAACCAATAAATAATTAAATTTATTATACAAGCGTTTTTCGGCAAAATGCTATTGCATTTGGCACAGCTAGTAAGTAACAAAAAACAAACAAACCGCAATTTGTGTAGAAACTTACCTATATTGCAGCCCTAAGAAAATAGTTTGGCTACTTTGCCGTTCTTTTCTATGTGCTTAAATATAGCAAATGCCTCCAAGCACTTGCCATAATAGTACATTTTATACCTCTAGAACCTTTTATTGCACAATTATTTTCAAACCTAGCAAAGCTTTTGGCTGAATATAGCATTCTTTTTTGTAATGCATCTTGCATACTGTTTAGATGTGTTTAATGGCAAAAACATGATGTTGTTTGCAATTTTATGCTTGCATGCACTTTTTTTTTAAGCTTGCATCTTGCATAATCATGATATTTTACCAATAGTGTATTATTTTTTTTCAAAAATGATTTTACACAAAAAAGAAAACGATTTAGCTTATTGATTTTTTACTAGCGAAATCATTGAAATACAGCATTTTATGGCATTTACCACAAAAACAAAGTAAAAAAATAGCTCATATTTAAATTCACTTATACTACTCCGTGTTTTTGCATAAAAACTTTACAAAGTAGCAATTATTAACCTACACGATACAGTAAAAAAAAGGAGAGTTTTTAAAAAAAATGAGCAATTACTACCATAGTTTTTATAAAAGTGCTAATTTCGTAATAGTTAATCAGTAAATTTTAGGCTTTGCTTTACAAACATTCATTAAAATTATGAAACATTATTTGTTAAGCCTTTTATTATTTATATTTGCAACCGCCAATGCTCTTTCACAAGATTTAGACCCCGTAAAGTGGGACTTTAACGCAGAAAAAGTGGCGGATAATGTGTACCAAATATCGTTTGATGCGAGCATTGATGATGGATGGTACTTATATTCGCAAGACATAGGAGATGATGGCCCAATTGCCACTACTTTTAGTTTTGAGGATAACAAAAGCGTTAAAAAAATTGATGCCGTTGAAGAAATTGGAGACCTTAAAGAAGGTTATGACCCCTATTTTGAGATGGATATTAAAAAATACGCTAAGAAAGTAAGTTTTAAAACGCTAGTAACTATTGCTGATAAAACGATGCCTTTAACTGGGACAGTACGTTTTATGACTTGCGAAGATGCTAGATGTTTACCCCCTAAAGATGTTCCCTTTAAGTTCTCATTTTCAAAACTAAATAAGTAGCTGCCTTATATTTATGGTAGTTAAAACACTAAGCACTAGCTTTGTTAACTCATTAGTACTATGCTAACCGAAGCACTTCTCTATAGAAAAACACCAATAAACCCTAGCAACTCTAACTTAGATTGCACGTATGCACCGTGCCACATAAGTTCCTTACACGAGTTTGCAACCTATTCCTCGGTGGAATTCCAATACGTGCCAACGTTTAGCATAATACTTGCATCCAAAACCCTTCAATTATGAGAAAGGTAATTGTACTGTTTTTTATTTCACTTTGTATTTTTACTTGTACTTTGTCCGCACAATCCCCTGTAAAGTGGGAGGTGACGGCATACGAGTTAAATAACAACGAATTCCTTATCGGTTTTACTGCTATTATCGATGATGGATGGTCTATATACTCTCCAAAGACCGATCCAGGGCAAGGAATGCCTACTAGCATTACTTTTGATAATACTGGCTTATTTATTCAAAAAAGCGGTATACAGGAAATTGATGAACCAATAGCGAAATATGACTCAGAAACAAATCTTACAAGCCGCCTATATACAAAAGAAGCAATTTTTCAAGCAACCCTTAAAACATTAAACCCCAATGTTACTTTAACTGGAAATATTGAGTTTATGTGTTGTGACGATAGCAAATGTTTACCTCCCGATACTTATCCCTTTTCTGTTAACTTAGTATCTAGAGCTAATGCCACACAACCAATAGTAGATAATATAACCATTCAAACAGGAAATGATATCGTCTTCAAAAACCGACCTAGTAACCAATATGCCGACGATGCTTACACTCCTGCCGACCAAGGCTTCTCGTTAGGAGAAACATCACCAATCACTGTAGCACCAGGAAGTACTGGTCCAAGTAGCGAAGGTCTTCCACAACTCTCACAAAGAGAATCGCAAAATGAAGATAAAGCAACCTACTTAGAGAATGAAGGCTTTCTAGTTGTTGAAAATTTAGCCAATTTACTTGGCTCAGGAACAACTGCTCAATCAGATTATATTCCTGAAAATGCTATTGATGTAACAGATAAAAAAGCAACAACTACCATAGTAGAACAAAAAGTAGT
>JAHDBT010000402.1:0-3544 GCA_020630215.1 Bacteroidota bacterium | reverse complement strand
TAGTAGAACAAAAAGTAGTTGAGCAAACAAAAAGAAAAACAAACTATACAACTCCTATTGAAACACTCCCTTATAAAGAAATAGCATTACAAGAAACATCCCCTGATATAACTCCTATCAAAGAAAACACTTCTTCTCCTATTATTGACCCCGTTAAATGGACCTTCGATTTTGTAGACCTACAAAACGGTACTTACGAAATAATTGCCAATGCTAACATCGACAGTCGCTATTTTGTATACTCTAAAAATAATGACAACGAAAAAGTTGCTCCAATTCAAGTAAGCTTCGACGACGAAAGCAAAATTGAGTTTATTGGCGAACCATTTGTGGAAATAGGCGATTTACGCAACGATTACGATAGAGTGAGCGATGCTCAAGTAAATCGTTACAGCAATAAAGTAACGCTAAAAAGTGTTGTTCGTTTTAAAGAAAATGCAAAAGTAACTGGCAAAATTAAATACATGACTGCTAACGCTGACCATTATCAAATGCCTAAAACACAAAGATTTTCTTATAACAACGATTTAACAGCTCAATTACCTATCGGTACTAGCCGTGCAGGATGGTGGCAATGGGCAATGGTACTAGTACTTACGCTTGCTTTAACTTACGTAATTCAACTAAAAGATTACTTTTTAATTGATGAGTTAAACAAAATGCTAGGTCTTAATAGCATTAACAACGATAACGATAACAACAACCAACACTAAATACAAATAAAATAAAATAACTCAATTAGCAACTAGCTAATGATACACTAAAGCTTACATCTTTTTCTTAATAAGAAGGATGTAAGCTTTTTTTTTAGCCTTATACAAGGTACCATAAAGCTGCTCCCAAATTTAAGTCTAAAGCTGTAAAAACATCAAAATAAGGTCGTAAAAATCCATCTATCCATTTTATGACCCAATTTTTATGCAGCATCTTCCCCCAATTCCATTAATAAATATTATTTTCGTGGCAGAATAGTACTTGCTTATCTTAATGGTAAAAGAGTTTGATATTTTAAATACGGTGCAACAAAAAAAAACCGTTTAAATACCCTCTACCAATATAGCAGGTACCTACTCATGTTAAAATAAACTAAATAAGTGGTTAAAATTGGTTAATCACTTTTTATGCAGATGTATTACATTTATATTTGTCGAGTAACAAAAATAAATCATAGTATCGTGAAAGTAACAAAAAATAGCTTTATACTAATTTGGACACTAGCACTACTCGCTAGTTCGTGGCTTGGTTCGGCTACGGCCCAAAATGCCGATCCAGTAAAATGGATTACGCAAACCAAAGATTTAGGCAATGGGGAGTTCCTCATTTCCTTTGATGCCAAAATAGAACCTGGATGGTATGTGTATTCGCAAACCGTTGAGGAAGGTGGCCCACTACCTACTATTTTCGATTTTTCGGAAGTGAACGATGTTTCGCTTGTAGGAAAAATTGAAGAATCGGGAAAAGTGAAGGAAGGCGTGGACCCCATTTTTGAAATCTTCGTAAAGAAGTTTTACGATAAAGCATCGTTTAAAGCCAAAGTAAAAACCACCAAACCAAAGGTAGATTTTGAACTGCCTTTAATGTATATGTCGTGCAACGATGAGGCTTGCGTAAAACTAGAAGAGTATTTCGATATTAGCTTAAAAGCATCGGCTAAAGCGCCTCCTCCTCCCCCTCCTGCGCCTGCGCCAACACCTGCAAAAACAAATACCGATACCAAACAAGGTTCGTCGCAACAAACCCGTCCGCCTGCACAAAAAGGAAATACAAGGGCTGATGTGGTGAGTCCTACTAATAATTCGACTAATAGCAGTAGCAACGTACAACAAAATCGTACGCCTAGTAACGAACAAGTACAAACCCGTCCGCCTGTTAAAAAAGATCCTGTAAAAAACCAAACGCCAAACAAAACCATAAGTGCCGATGCAGGGGCTAAAACTAGTAGTGGCGATAAAAAAGATGCGGCAGCGGATGCAGATACCAAAAAGAAAAAAAAGAAGAAGATAAAGAAGAAAATAAAAAGAGAAAAGCCATCTAGCAGTAGTGCCGATAATGGTGCTGCAAATGGTGGTAAAAAAGGCGGTTTACTAGAACCCGTAAAATGGACGCAAAACCTAAAAGACTTAGGCAATGGCGAATATATGATGGAGTTTAAAGCGGCTATTGACGATGGATGGTATGTATACTCGCAAAACTTGCCTGTTGCTGCCGAAGGACCAATGCCCACTAAAATTACAATTGATAAAAGCAATGGCGTAGAACTGATTGGCAAGCAGCCCGAAGAGGTAAGTACCCACAAAAAAGAAGGCATGGACCCCGTTTGGAAAATGAATGTGACCAAATATGCCGAAGAAGTTACCTTTCAACAAAAAGTACGCTTAGAAAACCCTGTTACGCCTATTACAGGCAATATTAGCTACATGACCTGCGATGCGAAACAATGCATCTTCCCTCCTGCCGAAGAAATTGCTTTTAACCAAAGTGCTGCTACCAAAGCAGTAAGTGCCAAAAGTGCGGGCAAAAAAACAGAACTGATGGACGAGTTTAAAGCCGTTATCAGCGATTGTGGTCAAAAAAATACGGAGCAATCTCGTACCCCTTGGATGATTTTCTTCCTAGGATTTTTAGGGGGTTTTGCCGCCTTGCTTACGCCTTGTGTGTTCCCGATGATTCCGTTAACGGTAAGCTTTTTTACCAAGCAAAGTAAAGACCGAGGTGCGGGCATTCGCAACGCCATTATTTACGCCATTTCTATTGTGGTTATTTACGTGCTGCTAGGCTTTAGCGTAACCGCCGCTTTTGGTCCCGATACGCTTAATATGCTGTCTACCAATCCGTGGTTTAATTTAGCCTTCTTCGCTATTTTCGTCATATTTGCCATTTCGTTTTTTGGTTATTTCAACCTCGAAATACCAGCAAGCTGGACCAACAAAACCGATAGCATGGCCGATAAAGGCGGTTTATTAGGCATCTTCTTTATGGCCTTTACCCTTGCCTTAGTTTCGTTTTCTTGTACCGGCCCTATTATTGGCACCCTACTCGTACAAGCAGCCGTAGGCGGACAACAAATAGGCCCTATTTTAGGAATGACAGGTTTTGCCGTAGCATTGGCTTTACCTTTTGCCTTATTTGCCGCTTTCCCTGGCTGGCTAAACAGCTTGCCTCGTTCAGGCGGATGGTTAAATACGGTAAAAGTTGTGCTAGGATTTATTGAGTTGATTTTTGCTCTTAAATTTTTATCCAATGCCGATTTAGTGCAGCAATGGGGTTTATTAAAAAGAGAAACCTTCCTAATTATTTGGATGATTCTTTTTGCCGCCATCGCTTTATACCTACTAGGATTTATCAAGTTTCCGCACGATAGCCCGTTGAAAAAAATTAGTTTGCCAAGATGGGGTTTATCCATTGCCAGCATCCTTTTTGCCTTGTATTTAATTCCTGGTATTTTTTGTAAATCTTTATCTTTGGTAAGTGGATTTCCTCCTCCTATTTTTTACAGCTACGGTTGTGGCGGCGGCGACCATATTGCCGACGAAGAACACATCAA
>JAHDBT010000401.1 GCA_020630215.1 Bacteroidota bacterium | reverse complement strand
AAAAAGTGTTAACAAAATATATACATGCACCTATCCTAAAAGCTAAGAGGCCTTTAAACTAGAAGCACTTTTAATACATGACCATCAATGGGTATCGGAAATTTAGATTAAGCGAACAAACAATATAATAGGGAAGAAGTCCTGCGAAAAATTAGCAACGTGTGGACATAGCAACTCCCAATACCCAAACGTACTTACTGTTGAATATCAGGTGTGTATTTCAATCGGTGGTAGAAATGATTAGCGGTGGAAAACAAAAATGTGCCATGGAAGAAATGGCAGCGAAGTATTTTTTATTTCGGGAAAATACCTCTTTATTTTAGGCTAAGGTAAATGCTTTTTTTTTAATATGCAACCTTTTTTGAAATTTGAAGAAAAATAATTGTAAAATAGCAGAATGGTTTTATACTTAAATGGCTGATTGCTAAATTGTTTAAGGGTTAAATTTTTTTGAGTAGAAAGTTAGGAATTGGGATTTGTATTTTTGACAGTTTGTTACTTTTAAAATAGCTTAATAAACCCATCTAAATACTCAAGAACTAATACTATAACCTAAAAACTAAACCCCGTTCGTAAGGCTAAACGGCGGTATTTTACGGTGCGTTCTACAGTGTTGCCACTCCACCAATCGGTGCCGCTGGCTTTTAATTGTTGGTAGTTAATGCCTAAACTTACTACCCACGATACATTGTTGCGAGTGTGTATTTTAATGCCAGTGCCTAATCCTAATTTTAATCCGCCATTGCGCTCGTCGGTCAACTGGCCAGTTGTTTCGATGCCGTAGCCTGCATTGGCATAATAAAACGGACTTATTTTTGAATCTTTTAATACATTACCCCTTACATCTAAAAATATAGGCAACACCCTCGAAAAATTACCCCAGCCAAAAGCATCGTACCACACAATGCCCATGCCTAAT
Organism: Bacteroidota bacterium; assembly: GCA_020630215.1. Classification (GTDB taxonomy): domain Bacteria; phylum Bacteroidota; class Bacteroidia; order Chitinophagales; family UBA2359; genus JAHDBT01. Next base: position 6,018 of record JAHDBT010000401.1, on the reverse strand, counting down.
CCTAGGGCTAAATGCGGATTGAAATGGTAGCCATTAATGGTTTGTAAATTGCTAGAAACGGGCTGCTCGCCATTGCCAAATAAGAAACCTAAACTAGTTGTATTTACATAGCCTTTCTGCTTAATTTTTAACGGACGTTTGGCTCTTTTATAATCCTCCTTAGCTATGCGTTCTACTTCTGCATAGGGGTAGTTGTATACATTGCCTCCATAGGTTTCTATGGTTATTTTTTCGCCAATAATTTGGTCTATAATAATGCCTCTAATAATATTGCCGTTTTTTAAATAAACAACGTCTTCGCTATTTTTTTGAGCGAAACTAACTAGGCTTAATAAGAGTAAACCCAATAAAAATAAAAGGTGTTTTTGCATGATGGATGATTTGGAGGTAATAACTAAAAAACTAAACGTAAAGGTAGGGGATATAGGTTGTTTGAAGAAAAAATTTAAGGAATGAAGGATTTGCCTTATATTTGTACAACATTCTAATAAAAAAGCTTTTTTCATAACCAATATAATCTTAATTTAAGTATGTTACACAAAGCTATTAACAAAGAGTTGTTTATTAAAAATCGGGAGCGATTGGTAAAGCAGTTGCAAGCGCAGTCTATTGCTATTTTTAATGCCAGCGACGAGGTGCCTCGTAGTGCAGATAGTATACACACCTACCGTCAAAATCCTGACTTGTTTTACCTAACAGGTATTAATCAGGAACAAACGGCCTTGGTTATTTTTCCCGATTGCCCCGACCCTAAAATGCGAGAGGCTTTGTTTATTCGCCGTACGAGCGAGCATATTGCGGTTTGGGAAGGTCATAAGCATACTATTGAAGAAGCGCGTGCTATTTCGGGTATCGAAAATGTATATTGGTTTGATACTTTTGAAAGTAAATTACCCGGATTAATGTACTTAGCAAAAAATTGCTACCTCAATTTAAACGAACACGGACGTGCCGATAGGAGTGTGCCGTATAAAGATATTCGGTTTGCTCAACAAATGAAAAAACATTTTCCTTTACATCATTACGAACGCCTAGCACCTATTATGCACGATTTAAGAGCCATTAAATCGGATATTGAAGTGGAGTTTATGCAGGAGGCTTGTAATATTACCGAAAAAGCGTTTCGTCGTGTTATGGGCTTTATTAAACCAGGTGTATGGGAGTTTGAAATTGGTGCCGAAATTATGCACGAATATTTAATAAACAGAGCCAACGGACCTGCTTACCCGTCTATTATTGCATCGGGTAAAAATGCTTGTGTATTGCATTATGTAGATAATGACCAACAATGCAAAGATGGCGATTTAATTTTAATGGATTTTGGTGCCGACTATGCCAACTATGCCGCCGATTTAACCCGTACCATTCCTGTAAATGGCCGCTATACGGATCGTCAAAAAGACGTATACAACTCGGTACTGCACATTATGAAAGAAGCCACTAAAATGCTAGTGCCAGGTACTATGAAAGAAGAATTTAATAAAGAGGTAGGAAAAATTACAGAAGCCGAATTAATTAAACTCGGTTTGTTGGATGCTACGGATGTGAAAAACCAAAATCCAGATAAGCCATTGTACAAAAAGTATTTTATGCACGGTACATCGCACTTTTTAGGAATTGATGTGCATGATGTAGGGCATCAGTACAAGCCTATGGCAGCAGGCATGGTTTTTACTTGCGAACCTGGCATCTATATTCCAAAGGAAGGAATTGGTGTTCGTATTGAAAATGATGTGCTAGTAACCAATAATGGCCCACACGATTTAATGCGTAATATTCCTAGAGAAGTAGAGGAAATAGAGGAGATAATGAATAGTAAAACAGTAATGGTTTAAGGAGATGGCCGTAATTGGTTTATGCTTAGATTGTTTTTTGATAACTAACCATTTACCCATAAAAAAGGTGTATAGCAAAACATTTGTTGAAGCTATACACCTTTTGTTTTTAATTGCTGATAGGTTTGATATTCTTCTCGTAGTGTGCCAATCCATAGCCAAACTAAGATAGGAAAAACAAGCACCACCATTTTATTGTATTCGTAGGCAGTTGCAAACTCTAAATGGATAAGATGTTGCACAGCCCTTGTAAGTCCACAGCCATAGCATTCCATATCTAGTAGTAAAACCGAAAGACATAGGCTTTGACCAGTATCAAAAAAAGTAGAGGGCAATATTAGCAACACAATAGGTACTAATATTAACCCTCCTAGTTTTATATAATTAAATAAGCGCAATGCTCTATAACGTTTCGGTGTATTTGCCATCTTTTGGTTGCAAATCGCCAGTAATAATACGAACGATATCGATGATAGCCCATACGCCACAGCCGCCAGCTGTTAATAACTGAGCCACGCCAATACCAGTATAACCTAAGTAAAAACGGTGAATACCTAAGCCGCCTAAAGCAATAGCTAAAATTAAAGCAATTAATTGGCTTTTCCCTTTGCTAGGATTAGCTTCTTTCGCTTCCTTAGCTACTTTTTTAGCCGTTTTAGCGATACTTACTTTTTCTACTACGCTAATTTTACCATCGTCAGAAAATTTTTGAATTTTCTTTAATAGCTTTTTCTCTTGCTTTGTTAAGGCAGGAGTACTTACTTTACTATCGCTGTTTGTTACGGGAGCAACAATAGTTGGACTTGGTAATTGATTTGTAGTTGTTTCGAAAGCATATTGTTTAGTTGCTTGTACTGCCGCATCGTCAGTAGATGCAGTAATTACTGCTACTTCGTTTACTTGTAAAATTGGTAATGCATCAATGGCATTAATGCTAGGTTGTTGTTGCTCTACAGCAGCTGTAGCCGTTGCACTTTTAGGCGTTGTACGTTGGTGTTTTTTGTGCTTTTTGTTTTTCTTGTTCTTTTTAGCAAACGTGAGGTTAAACTCTTTGTTTTGCTTTTTAAAATCAGGACAAGAAGACGAAACGCCATTGTGTCGGCTACAAGAGTAGCATAACATTAGTACGGATAGTACAGTAGCAAAAGAAAAAATGTTGAAATAAGATTTCTTCATGATATGTGTTTTTGGTTACCAATAAGAAAAGGCTTATTGGTGTAGTTGAAAAATATAGTTAGATAGTTTGTTTAATATGGGATGTGTCATATAAAGTAGGTTTTACATCTAAAAGGAGAATTAAAGGTACGAGAATATTTAAAAACTCCCAATTTTGAAGCCTAAAAAATCAATTTTTTTTGTCATATTTATTTTTGAGCCTATTAGTTAAATAAAAACACTTGTGCAAAGTAAAAGGGATACTTGCATATATTTCTAATGTTTTTTTTGGGGCTTACTATTTAGCAACAAGTAGAAGGTACTTTGGGATAAAGATTACTCGCTACACACATTTGGTAGATAACCGATTAGGCAATCCTAAAAAACATCGAAGAAGTAGATTCGAAGCCTCTTTATATGCTAAAGCGAAGCGTACCTTCTACTTTCTACTACTATTTTTGTTATAAAAGCATAAAAAAAGGTAAAACTTTTTGCATTTTACTGCATAAGTTTTACCTTTTTAAACCATTTTAACTGAAGCTAAGAGAAAAGCTTATTTAATTTTTTGATTTGCTGGACGAGGCATTCCTCCCGGATTGTGTCCATTACTTCCGTTGCGGCCTCTAGGAGCATGACGCATTTTTACATTTAAAGCCTTTTGTTGTTCTGGACTTAGTATTTTATTGAGTACTGCTTGATTTTGTTCGGTATGAATTTTAAAGGCTTGTTCCACTTTATAACCTTCTAGTTTGGCACTATAAATGGCCTTGTACTGATCGTTTTTTAACTTCAATACATCTTTCATGCGCTCGGTATCTCTAGCAGCCAATTCTTGTGGGCTGGCATCATCATTATTTTTACTCGGACGTTCTAATCTCGTGCTTTCCCATTTAGTACGTTGTTCAGGAGTTAAAACCTTAGCAATTGCATTTTGTCTGTTGGTTTGCGACTCTCGCATGGTTTTAGTAAGTGCCAACACTTCGTCTCGTCTTCCTTCTTTACGTAGCTGCTCTCTTTCTACCTGTGTATTTTCCTGTTGTTGTAAAAATTGGGTGTTAATTTTATGGATTTGAGCTTTCTGTTTCTTTTTCAAGTCTAAATCTGCTGCCAATTTATCGGTTAATTCTTGTGCTTTGGTGTTAATGTCTTTGCGTTTTGCATCAACAGGCGGTCTAGTACGTCCTTTTTCTCGCCAAGTTTTTTGTTGCTCGGGGGTTAAGGCTTCTGTAACTGCTCGTTTTGTTGCTTTTTTACTTGCCTGAAAATCCATTTTTTTACGCACATTGATCAAGTTTAGTTTGTAAACCTGTGCTCGTTGTTCTTTGCTAAAATTAGCCGCTTTATCCATACGCTCGGTTAAAATATTGGCTCGTTCTTCGGCCGACTTACTTTGTGGCTTCATTGCTTTATTGCCTTTTTTATAGCTTTTTAGAGTAGGCTTTTGCACATTTTGTGGGCTTTTTCCTTGTTGTGCAAATATATCGTTTGTTGGTACACTTAAGGTAAGCCCAACTACTAATGCACTTAACAAAATTTTTTTCATGTAGATTATTTTATTAAGAAATGATGAATTGATTTTTACTAAATTAAAGATTAGACTACAAATATACTAAAGGGTTACTATTCAAATTTGTTTTTGGAAGAATAAATTTTCAATAATTAGTCCTAGCTTTACTTCTCTAATGACTTGCACGTAATCTGAGTGTCACATTTTTTTAAAAACAGGGGCATAACAAGGTAATTCATTAGATTTGTAGCATGACGAGAGAGCAAATACAAACTTGGTTTCAAAATTTACAAGACAATATCTGTGTATCCCTAGAGCAGTTGGATGGCAAAGCTACTTTTCAAGAAGATTTATGGGAAAGAGATGGCGGCGGTGGCGGCCGTACTCGTATTATGCAGCAAGGAAGAGTAATAGAAAAAGGAGGCGTAAATTTTTCGGCAGTGCATGGGCATTTATCCGATAAAATGTGGCAACAATTACACCTTACCAGCTCCTCCGATTTTTATGCTACAGGTGTTTCCATTGTTATACACCCTAGCAATCCGCTAATGCCTATTATACACATGAATGTGCGCTACTTTGAAATGGGCAATGGTCAATATTGGTTTGGCGGCGGCATTGATTTAACCCCGCACTACGTATTTCCCGAAGATGCTCACTTTTTTCATACTTCCCTAAAAAATGCTTGCGATAAACACGATCCCAACTACTATCCCCAATTTAAAAAATGGGCCGATGATTACTTCTACATCAAACACCGACAAGAAACCCGTGGTATAGGGGGCATCTTTTTCAATCAATTAACCGCCGACGAACAAACTACTAAAGCACAACGATTTGATTTTGTAAAAGAAGTAGGCAACAGTTTTGTGCCAATATATCAGTATTTTATCCAAAAACACGCTCACAAAAATTATACCGAAGCCAATAAAAAATGGCAAATGTTGCGCCGAAGCCGCTATGCCGAATTTAACCTAGTATACGACCTAGGCACTAAATTTGGCCTAGATACCAACGGCCGCATCGAATCTATTTTTATGAGTATGCCGCCTAGCACAGGGTGGAAATACAATTTTAAAGCTGCACCTAATAGTGCAGAAGCAAAAACCTTATCTTTGTTAAAAAAAGAAATTGATTGGGCTAGTTTAGTGCCTAGTAAGGTAAAGGCATAGCAGCTAAAATGTTTTTTCTTATCTAACTTTACCACAGCAAAGCAAAACAGTCTATTTCATTTTGTCACTTTTACTTACCCAAAGTTAACCCTATCTTTTTTTTAGTCAGTTTTTGTATCGCAAATTTATTCCTTGAACTTTCTGAATCGGTTTTATGTTATTGGCTAAAAGCAAACATCTTGAAATAAGCAACAAAAATTAGCAGCTACCTGCACAAATTGGATTAATTGATGCCCTAAAATAAACAACCAACCAATAATGTGGCTTTGCCATTTCCAATTATTTTTTCTCATTCACTTAGCATATTTAGTTAATAACCAATGTACTAAAAAGTGATGTGTGTGTGCAC
>JAHDBT010000400.1 GCA_020630215.1 Bacteroidota bacterium | reverse complement strand
TAAAAAGTACCACAATCTGCCCCACAAACATTGCTACAAGAAGCAGCTTGGAAAACATTAGCTGGCAGATCGCTTAAACTGGTGTTGCGGATAATTATGTTTGACAAATAGGTATTATCAAAACTAGCACGTTCGGTAGCGTCAAATTCGGGATTGTTGTGGTAATAGTAAAAATCGCCATCTCTTAAACGCTCAAATTGTTCCTTTAACACGGCTTGTAACGTAGCACCTAAAGCTGCGCCTGGCACATGGTCTTCCGATACCATTGCTACCCAGGGGTCCACATCGTTGATGTTGTTGAACGCTGCACTTTGTAAAGCCGCTTGCATTAATGGGTCGGTAGAAATATCGGCAAAAGTAGTGGCCGTTGTTCCTAGAAAATGGTTGCGAATGGTATTGTAATCTGGCAAGCCATGATCTCTTGCTCTTTGTAAGTTTAAAGCTACTAAATCGAACCCTGGACCAATAGGAGGTAAAAGTAAAAAAGTCCGTAAATCCTCTACAATATAAGCATCAATTTCTTCTTGTCGAATGGTTGATAATCCTTTTAAAACGGCATCAATATCATTACTAGCAACAATTTGAGGTTGGAAAAAGGCATCTCTTAAATTTACCAAACCTTCCCCTACTGGATTACAAGCATCATCTAACAAAGGCAACTCGTCTACTACCATTGTGTGTCCAATACGATAAGCAGCAGTAGCAAATACGTTCATTATATCTGGACGCACATTGTTATCGTAACCAGTATATGTTGCTAGGTTTACGCCTAGTGCGGGTAAAAATTCGTTAAAGGTAATGGCTTGTATAATGGCTCCAACTTGTCGGCGAGCTTCTTGATATATTAGCTCATCGTTAGTCCATCCTTGTACTAGTAAATCGTCGCATATACGATTGTGTTCTCGTACAAATAAGGTGTGTAAAGATAAAAGTGTGGGTTGTTCATTTGCTCTTACATCTCCTGCTACAAAAACCGTTTGCACACCCAGCGTATTATCTTCATCGCCAAACATACGAGCATCGGGAATCAGCATTGGCGTGCCAGTTGCTTCTAGGTTGTTGGTGTTATAGGGCAAAAAATTCCCTGCCGATGTTTTCATTTTACCATCCGTAAAAGTCCGCAGCCAGTTTGCACGATTTATATCTGGTCCATAAACCATACTCGCATCCACCCAGGCCGTGAGGGTATTCATTTGCTGTCGGTCAACGCCTGTAGTACCACCTGTGCCTGCCATCGGTTCGTTACGCATAAATGGAATGGGTGCGGTAATTACATCACCTGCAACATTGGGAATAAAAGCAGCTTCGGTAAGCGATTCTTCGGCTAGTGCAATATCGTGGTCAATAAATTGCCCCCAAGCAAAAACAAAGGCACTTAAATTGTATTGGTTAAGTGGCATCCCAGCCGGTTGCAACGATACCATATTACTTATTTCTCTAGGATTACGGCGTGCTTGTCCTCCTATATCATCATTGGTATTCGGCATCCCATATTGCGCTGGTATTTCTCGAAACATTTCTCTATGGGTAGCTCCCCAAAATTCTTTCCCTGGACTTGACACATTGTTACAACTCCCATCGTAAGTACGTTCGGGAGCTTGCCCTACACAAGCTTGTTTCATTTGGACTTCTAGTTCTCCGCTGTATATCGTATTAATAGTACGAGCAACACCACTAAAGGCATTGGATATATCTTTAGCCTGATTATCAGTAGTTGTTTGAGCAAAATTTAGCGGGCTAATTAGCAGCATTAATGAGCATAACATCAATCCTTGGGAGCATAGGTAGATAAAGGGTTGCAAATGATTCATCAGAAATGATAGTTTTAGTTTGAATAAAAGTAATAATTTGGGATAAAAATTGGCTAATGGGACAAAATTTCTAAAGGCTATTAAGCCCTAAATATAGTTTTTTTTCAAACGCAACGAATATAAAAAAATATATCCCTTTGTTATAGGGCGGCAAGTTAAGCATTTTTACTAAAATTGACCTATTTTAAACACATATCCTATTCAATAAGGTGCTTAATGTGACAGAGGCACGAAAATAAGATGCGATTTTTTTGTTTTTGCCTAACAAAACATAACAATCATCATCATCATCAATTAGTAGCAACTTTAATAGAAAGGTAGCTAATACTTGGAAATAGGGTTATTATACAATACCTTTAGGATACAAAGTGTAAGTCAAGTTGATTACCTTTTCACAAAATTTAGTCTTAATAATATCCGCATTTAGTAAAGCAAAAAATCTCATTTTGAAACTAGCAGAATTGTTTGATAACACCAAGTCATGGCTGGCAGAAAAACTTCGTTTAAGTGATGGAGATACTACGCAGCAAGTAGAAGAATTGGAGGGAAAGGTAGTATTACCCACCTCCTACTTAGACCTGTTTGCCCTGAAACCCTTAGCAGGTCACGACAAAGAAGTACGTAGAGAAAAAGAATTAGAATTACTAAAAACGGCTTACGATAATTGGAAAATTTCGCAGTACCCTATTTTACTCGTTGCCGAAGCTGGTATGGGCTTAACCTCCTTCTTGCAATACGCCCAAGACGAAATGTTGCCCGATGCCATTATACTTCAGGATGATATAAATGTTGGTTCGCACAATGAGTTGGTAAAGCTGTTGCAAGTAGCTTTTGACCTACCAAATGCCAAAACTTTAAAAGATTTATCGGAGCAAATGAGCGAAACGCCCCAGGTGGTTATTTTTGAAAATATTGAACGTTTGTTTTTACGCAGGGTACATGGCTTTAACCTCATCCAAGATTTTTTGCTGTTTATTCACGCCACTAAAAAATCTGTTTTTTGGATAAGTACCATCAATAAATACAGTTATTATTATTTGCAAAAAAGCATTAATATTGGCGATAATTTTATGTCGGTAATACATTTACAGCCTTTTGGGTTTGAAAAAATTAGGGAAGTAATTAACAAACGAAATGAGGGGTATGAGATAATATTTTTAAAACCCAACCGCATGTCAACCATGTTTACTCGTAAACTTGACGCAGCAAACTCTGATGCCAAGCAAGGCATTTTAGAAGACCATTTTTACCGCCGCCTCCACGATTTTTCTGGTGGCAATATTTCTAGGTCGATGTATTTTTGGCTCAATTCTATTAAACGATTCCGAGAAAACAAAATTTACGTAAAACTCTTCGAACCCAAGCCCATTACCAACCTATCGCTTAACGAGCTGTTTATTTTAGAAGCCATTTTGCAACATACTTCCCTATCCTACAAGGAACTAGAATTGGTGCTTCGGCAAGAACAAAAAAGCAGCCGCTTGGTACTAGAATTTTTAAGCGAAAAAGGATTTTTATCTCCTAGACATTACCAAGGTTCCCAAAAACCCGAATTCCAAATTCATGTGGCTTACTTAAAGGAATTACAAGCTTTGTTTCATAGCCGATTGAATAGAAATGTTTAGATTTTTTGTAGAAGGTACTTTTGTAGAAAGTAGAAGGTATTTATACGGTTTCGCTATGCTATACTTATTGTGTAGCAATCAAAGTCTGATATAACAAGTAATCTTTTTAAATGATGTAGCACAATGAAAAAAATAATTCACCTAAAATATTTTTTGTATACCTTGCTTATTGGCTTGGTGAATGCTTTGTTTATACTAGGTACGCAAGTGGCGTATGCACAAAAAAGACGAGGTAAAAAAGCAGCTAAAAATAATGATGGAGATGCTACAGATGCAGGCGCAGATGGTGCAGCAGAAGCTCCAGCAAGTGAGGTAGGCGAAAAAGTGGGGGAAGCAGCTAGTGAAGCAGCCAGTCAGGTAACGGGTAAGGTGGGGGATACGATTAGTACGGCTACGGATTTACTATCGCCTTCCAAAATTATTACGGTATTATTAGTCTTCTTTTTTGTGTGGCTCACCATTAAAGGCATCAATATTTTATTCGATTACATGGCTAATCGGATGAACCGCTACCGCCTGCGTATTTTACGGATGCAGCCTATTGTAAACATCATTATTTGGATAGTGGCTATTTACAGCACTATTATCAGCGTTTTTAATCCCGAACCCGAAACCATTTATGCCGTGATGGCTTCTTCTGCTTTAGCACTTGGTTTTGCCGCACAAGATTTACTAAAAAATATTTTTGGTGGTTTTATGATCATCTTCGACCGCCCATTTCAAATTGGCGACCGCATACAGGTAGGCGGCGATTATGGCGAAGTAGTAAATATTGGTGTGCGTACTACCCAAATCAACACACTCGACGATAACCTCATTACCGTACCAAACTCCAAAATTATCAGCGATATGGTATCGAATGCCAATGCTGGGGCTTTAGATTGTATGGTGGTGGTAAACCTTTGGCTGCCCATTCATATTAATGTGGAGCAGGTGCGTAAAATTGCTTACGAAGCAGCCATTACTTCTAAGTACGTAAATTTGGATAAGGCGGTAAATGTCCTCTTTTTCGATCATTTTGATAATCACCCAACAACCAATGTAAAAATAAAATCGTATGTGCTAGATGCCCGCTACGAAAAGGCCTACGAAAGTGATGTGACGGAAGCCGCTAAAAAAGCGTTGAAGGAGTTGAAGGTTTTTGAGAAGCCGAGTTAAATTGTTTTATGGCTGTATGGTTAAATTGTTGAATGGCTATTTCTCATTTCTTTAATTTTTTGTTTGTATTTACTTTTATTCGTTGGTATTGGACACAACATAACAAATCCCCTACAAGGCAAAACGCTTGTAGGGGATTTTTTTTATGATAATTGAAATAGGCTATTGCTAACAACGTAGAGAAAATTCATGAATTTTCTCTACCTCTTCGTAACCTCATTATGTAATAACTGGCACGCTTTTTTTAAAATCACCTCCTAACAATCCATGATTTCGACAATAAATAAGGGTCTAATCATACTTCCGTTTAATAAACCACCAATCGTTAATCGTCATACCCATAGTGGCATTAAAATAGGTTTCCCTAATAAGATTGTTCTCTATAGTGCCTCGGGAGCCTACTTCAAAGGCGAGGTTAAGGCGCGAGGCAGCACGACGAACGGGGAAGCCTGCGCCAATAGTAAACCCATAAGCTGCTAGGTTTTGGTCGCCTAATTTTATATTGCCCGTATCGTAGTACGCACCAAAACGGTATAGGGTATTTTTCCAAAATTTGCGAATGGCATTTTTATCGGGTACGGTAGAAACGGCTAGGTTAAATCGGGTGCTGTTAACTAGGGCCGAATCGGCTTTTCCAAAATTTTGGTAGTTGTTCCATTGTTCTTGGGTAATATCAAATCCTACCATCCAATCAATGCCTTTAGAGAGGGCTACACCGGCACTAAATTTACTAGGCAAAACCACCGTTCCTTTTTCGCCAACATTACTGTAAATGGTATCTACATTTTGCACAATGCCCGATGTAAGAAAGGTTCGTTCCCATCGGCTATCTAAAACAGAACTCACATCCATTTGGGTATTGCTGCTTACGCCTAGGGTTAGGTTCACCTCATTTTTTAATTTTCTATGGTACTGTAAACCTACATTCCAAATAAAATCTCGGTGTTCGGTTGTTTCGGTTAATAGGTTATCAAAGGAATTACCGATGCTAAAAAATCGAGAACTAACGGTTCGTTCGTAAGTGCCAAATAAAAAGCCAATGTTAAAACCTGCCGAAAAGCCTTTGTACGAAAAGCCGTTGCCCCAATAAAGTTGGTAGTTTTGCCCTTGCCCCTGAAACTGGTAAGCAATGGTATCTAGCTGTGGATGTTGCAGTGTATCTACAATATCGTAATTAAGGCTACTATGCGGCATAAAGCCCATGCTCATCGTCCAGTGTTTATTAATAGGAAAACCAAAGGCGGCATAGCTAATAGTTGCATTGCCCGTGCTTCCTGTTTGGGTATCGGTATTCAGCCATAAGCCTTGTGCTAGTACGCCAACCTCAAATACCATTAACCTTTTAATGGCACTATAGGAAGCTGGATTGTTGTAATTAACATTTAGAGGTGAACGAAAAGCCGTTGCGAAACCTCCTAATGCACGATTTGCGGCAAAATACGTAGGTGCGACCGTACCAATTCCTACACGAGAATAGGGTGAATTAACTTGTTGAATTTGTGCTTGTATTGTTTGTGTTGAACCTGCCAACCATAAGCAACAAAAAAGGAAGTTAGCAATAAAAATCCTGCTAATGTTGTGAGCCATTATAAATAAGTATTTGGTTTAATCCCTGCAAAAGTAAATTTGGGAGGACAAATATCCGACTTTTGAGCATAGAATCAAAGTAAGCGCTATCCCCTCCTGTCATTAGCACCTTTAATCCAGGGTATTTAGCCCTATAAAAGCTAATAATACCACCTATTTCTGCTATAGTGCCGTAAATAACACCGCTAATAATAGAAGCACGGGTTGTTTTTCCAGTAATGCCTTCGGTTTCGTTGGTTTCTATTAGCGGAAGTTGGTCGGTAAAGGAATGAAGGGCTTTAAATTTCATGTGAAATCCAGGCGAAATACTACCTCCGTGATACACTGCTTTTTTATCAATAAAATCGTAGGTAATGCAAGTCCCTGCATCTATCACTAATAAATCGCTATTTGCAAACAAAGCGTTGCCTGCTACTACTACGGCTATTCTATCTCGCCCTAAAGTAGTAGGCGTATCGTAATTTAATTGTACGGGCAATGGCGTTGTATGACTTAGCGGAATATAAAACGGTAGGCTTTGCAAAGCAGTGGTTAAAGCTTCGGAATGATTGGCAACCGATGCTAAAATGGCTTGTTTAATGGGATATTCTTCTTTTATTTTCGCTACGTCTTCTGCCGTAATTTCTTCAGGATAATATTTAATATCGAGGAGATTTTCGTCGGGGGTAAAAATGGCGGCTTTAGCACGAGTGTTTCCAATATCAATGCATAAATTCATAACAAATGGATTGGTTTAGGGAGTGTGCTTTAAAGATACGGGTTTTTATTGG
>JAHDBT010000399.1:5549-6956 GCA_020630215.1 Bacteroidota bacterium | reverse complement strand
CTTATTTTGGGTGATGTAAACCTTATTTCAATCACCCAAATTTTTCCTCCATGAGAAATTTACTACTACAAGTCCTTGCCATAGGTTTGTGCATGGGATACAGTATTATTACGCCTGCACAAAAAACAACTGCCAATAATTGGCGCATCGACAGCCCCGGAGAGCTTCATTGCATTGTTACTAAAAAAATGCTTCCTCCAAAAATTACCAATAAAAAAGAACGTACTTCCTTTTGTGTAGTAGGGCAAACTACGGCTACTAAACAATATGCAATAGGAGGCAACCCACGAGCACCTTGGGCATATATTCCTAAAACTAAAAAGAAAGGCGACCAGGCATTGTACAGCGTTTGTGCTAGTAACAATAAAAAGGGCTATGCCGCAGTAGGGTATCACACAACCGATGAAGGGGTATACAATGGACATTTAGTGCTGCTCGATAACAATGGACAGCCGCTTTCATCAAAAAGTTATGGCGGCAATGATATGGAGGAGCTACACGACATTCAGCCTACTGCCGATAACGGATACATTATGGTAGGTTATTCTTTTTCGGATACCCAAAGACCTAATAATTTTTGGGTCGTAAAAGTAGATGAAAAAGGAGAAACAATTTGGCAAAAAAAGTATAACGGAGATGCCGCACATGCTGTAAAAACAACTGCCGATGGTGGATTTATTGTGGTAGGCTACGGAGGTTATGACCAGAATATCGCAAAAGGAGCCTATTATGATTATGACCTGCTAGTAATGAAGTTAGATGCTAAAGGAACCGAAGAATGGAGAAAAGAATATGGAGGTAAAACGGAATCGGAAGAAGCGAATAGTGTTCTCGTAACAGCAGCGGGCACTTACCTAGTTGCAGGCTATACCGAAAGCGAAGGCAATGGTAAACAAGATGCTTGGGTATTGCATCTCGATAAAAAAGGCGACCTAATTTGGCAACAAAACTATGGCGGACCTAAAGAAGATGGAGCTACTCAAATAATTGCCGTAAAGGAAGGGTATTTGTTAAGCGGCTATACTCAAAGCAATAGCAAAGGCGCAAAAGATGCCTGGGCTTTTAAAATAGATAAAAAAGGAAAACAATTATGGGAAGAGTATTTTGGCGGTGTTGATGATGATGTTTTTAATAGCATTACCTGTACGCCCGAGGGCGAATTAGTAGCCGTAGGTTATACCAGCTCAAGTACCAACAATAGCAAAGATATGCTAGTGCAAATGCTAAAACATCAAGAAGTGCTTGATAATGGGAATGAAAATGAGGAGGAGAACGAAAACGAAAACGAGCAAGAAGAAGAAAACGAAAACGAGCAAGAAGAAGAAAACGAAAACGAGCAAGAAGAAGAAAACGAAAACGAGCAAGAAGAAGAAAATGAAAACGAGCAAGAAGAAGAAAATGAAAACG
>JAHDBT010000399.1:0-5449 GCA_020630215.1 Bacteroidota bacterium | reverse complement strand
GAAAACGAGCAAGAAGAAGAAAATGAAAACGAGCAAGAAGAAGAAAATGAAAACGAGCAAGAAGAAGAAAATGAAAACGAGCAAGAGAAAGAAAACGAAAATGAACAAGAGGAAATGAATGGGCCTGAAATTGAATGGCTATCTCCCAAGGTATCTCCTTATACGACCAATACTCACCAATTCCCCATCAAGTTTAGACTGGTTTCTCCTTCTAAGGCTACCTACACGCTTAGTGTACAAGCACTTAATAGAAAAGGAGTAAATGTACAAAAAATTGAGAAAGATTGGCAAGACGAAGTAATAGAAGAAAACATTGTTTTTCCTAAAAAACAAGGCGGAACATATCGAATAATTCTAACCGCTAAAAACAAAGAAGGCACTAGTAGAACAACTAGAGAAATTATTTATAATCCTAATAAATAAATTCGTATCGAATATGTTTATCTTTGCTGAAAACATAATTACTCCAAAGAAAAATTAGTGAAAAAATAAATACCTACAGATCTTCTACACCTTATTATACTAGGAAAAGGAGACCGTGAAGCCCAAAAAACTTCGTATAACAACTTCGTGGAAACCCTCAAATAAACTAACAAAACAAATCATTTCAATCATCCAAATTTATTTAACTATGAAAAGTTATCAAAACTACTTCCTGTTATTACTGTGTTTTATGGCATTGCCATTTGTAGCAGTTGCACAAACCGACGATGTAGGTACCGGCCTTTTATTGGACAATACCGATGCTTATAGTACGGTGAAACTTGCTAGTCCAGTAACCCTAAAAAACCGTACAGCTTTACCTAGAAAACTTTCTTTAAAACAATACTGCCCCACACCGCAAAACCAAGGGCTAACCAGTACGTGTACTGGCTGGGCAAGCGCAAATGCTCGTACCATTATGTTGGCTAAAGAAAAAGGTTGGACAGACAAAGCGGTTATAACCGACAATCTGCTATCGCCTTCTTTTTTATACAATCAAGTGCCTTATTCTCAAACAGAACCTTGTAGGAGAGGAGCGTACCTAAATCTTGTGTTAGAGGTGCTAAGAGATAAAGGAACGGTAAAAATGAAGGATTTTCCATTCGACGATTCTTGTAACGAAAAACCAACTGAGTTACAACACAAACAAGCACACGAATATAAAATTAGCAATTTTGTTCGCCTAACTTTTGTAGAAAACGATCAAAATATTATTCATAAAATTCGCCTTAGCCTAAAGGAAGGAATGCCTGTAGTTGTTGGAATGGAAATTTTAGAAAACTTTAAACGAAAAAAACACCCCAATAGCATTTGGGACCCAACACTAGGAAATACAAGATCGGTTGGTGGACATGCGATGGTTATTGTTGGCTACGATAATGATAAAGAAGCTTTTGAATTGCTCAATAGCTGGGGTACTCGATGGGGAAATGAAGGGTACCTGTATATTAAATACAGCGACTTTAAAAAGTATGCTAAACGTGTTTTTCAATTAAGATTAGACCCTAATACGCGCCCTGAACATACCATAAAAAAGGAAACAACACTAGCTGCCGAAATTAATTTTACCGAATTAGCAACCCAACATTTTGAAGCAGGTGATGGGCATGATGCGGGTATTTACTGCACCAAAGAAGAAAAAGGAACTATGGAAGCAAGCCTAAAAGATGGAACCTTTATAATGAATAATGAAAATGCTGCATGGACAGGCTACCGAGTAAAAGTAACTACAAAGGCTAAAGATATGAATGTATACCTAGTTAGTTACGACAATACCAAAAAAACGGAGATTTTATTTCCCTACAGTAAAGAAATCTTAAGTGCTTATCATGGCGATACCTACACTAATAAAGGAACGGATACCCGCAAAATACGCACAGATGCACGCATCCCTTACAAAGAAGTAGAAATTGCCATTCCTCACGAAGATGAATGCTTGCAATTAGACGAAAATAACAGTACCATCAATTGTTTCTTGTTTTCTAAAACCGAATTAAATATAGATAAAATAAGGAGTCAAATAGAAAACGGAAGTGGTACTTTCCAAGAACGCTTAACGAGTGTTTTAGGAGATAAATTAGAACAAACAGCAACGATTTACGAAGGCAATAAAATGAGCTTTAAGGCCAAAGTAAAAGCTAGTGCTATTGTACCCGTAATTGTTGATATGAACCATGTTGCAGAATAAACAGTACACTTAATACTTCGTCCTAAATAGTTAATGCGATAAGCAAAAGGCAATACTCTAGGGTATTGCCTTTTGTTGTTTGCAAACAGTACCAAAATAGGGTTGGCGATTACAAAACCATTAAAAATAATTTATGAATAATAATGACATTGTAAAAAGATAGAAATTATATTGTAATTTTGATATTGCTTTTAAATCGTATAGTTATTCAACCAATTACCCAACAATTAACACTACATCCATCATGAGAACACTTCCTGTTTTTTTAGTAGTAATTTTAATATTAGCCGTAGTATATCCTGTAAGCACTACATTCGCAAATCATGCAATGGGTATGGATCTAAGCTACCGCTGCATCAGCAACAACGAATACGAAATAGAACTCCACTTTTACCAAGATTGCGGTGGCGATGAATCCCCTCCACTAGTGCCCGAAATTACAGGGTACTCCAACAGTTGTGATGCTATTTTACCGCCCTTTGTACTACAGCAAGGCGGCGGTTGGGAAACCAATCTCGAAGTATCGCCCTTTTGCGAAACCCTTATTGATAATGACGAAACTTCGTGTTCGGGAGGTACTTATACGGGCATTAAAAAGTATGTGTATAGAGCCAATGTTACCCTTCCCTTTGCCTGCAACGATTGGGTATTAGGTTTTAACGAAGCTTATCGCAATAATTCTAATAATCTGCTAGATGCAGCTACTTATAATTTACATGTGCAGGTGCTTATCAACAATACCAATAACCTATGCAATAATGCACCCGTGTTTGAAATGTTGCCAACCCAAATTTTTTGCAACACAGGCGGCAACCCCATCAATTTTAACCAAGGAACGGTAGAAGCCGATGGAGACGAATTGGTTTATTCCTCCATTACACCCATGCACGATTTTGATTTAAATGTGCCGTATGCTGGAGGGTTTTCTTTAGCAAATCCGCTAAACGCTACCGCTTTTAATGTGGATGCCAATACAGGATTAATAAGTTTTATGCCTAATGGACAAGAGGTTGGCGTAGTAACTTTGCTAGTAGAAGAATACCGAAATGGAGAACTCATAGGCTCCATTATGCGAGATATTCAAATTGCTATACTGGATTGTAACAATAGTCAGCCAGTAATGAATCCCGCCCCACAAAATTACGAATTATGTGTAGGCGAAACCCTAGACATCAACATCGAAATAACCGACCCCGATGCTACAGACGAACTAAGCATGGACATCAATATTTTCGATTTTGTAGGAGCCGCCTTTTCTCCTAATCCAACCTCTACCAATCCTTTATATGCTAATTTTTCATGGACACCCATTAGCAGCGATATTGGTTATCATACCTTTGTGGTAATAGGCAACGACAATGTTTGTCCACTAAGTGCCAGCAATATTGCCACCTACCATATTACCGTATACGATACCAACCTAGACCTAGGCAACGACCTTACCTACTGCCCAGAAGGTGTACCAAGCCTTATTTCCCTAGATGCCACCGATACCTACACCTGGACACCAATGGATGGACTCGATTTTATAACTGCCAATGGTGCAATAGTAGAAGCAAGTCCAACCACAAGCACCACTTACACCGTGACCAATAGCTGTGGTGCAAGCGACGATATTTTGGTAGAAGTAATCACTGCTTTCGACCTAAACCTATCAATAAATGGCAATGTATGTGCAGGGGAGGAGGTGCAGATAGAAGCCCTCGCAACACCTGCGGCAAATTACACGTATCAATGGGAACCGAGTGCTGATTTAGATGATGCAACGCTCTCCAATCCTACCGCAACGGTTACCGAAAATACTTGGTTTTATGTAACCATCACCACCGATGCCAATGCATGTATTGTAAGCGATAGTGTAGAAGTGATATTCAACAATAACTACGAGCCTTTACAAATTTTAGCCGCCCAAGATAGCATCTGTTTAGGCGATAGTTTGCAGTTAATTGCCAAGGTAAGCAAACCGCAAAATTGTGGCACAAATGGCAGCAATTGTTCTGGCGAAAGCTTATTGTTTAGCATAGGGGAGGATGGTACAAGTGATAGCAACATTAGCCCTTACAATGGCATTCACGAAGACAGCAAAGTGCAAATACTATACACCCAATCCGATTTAGAAAATGCAGGCGTTTTTGCAGGCACAATTACCAGTGTCAACTTCCGCATTAAAGCCAAATACAGCAACGAACCCTACCAAAGTTTTAATATAAAAATGGGCTGCACCAATGTCTTGTCCCTAGGCGATTTTGAAACAGGCTTAACCGATGTTCTCAGCCTAGCCTCCTACAGCACACAAGCAGGATGGAACAGGCATGTCCTAGACAATGCCTTTGATTGGGATGGACAAAGTAATCTCCTTATAGAAGTCTGTTACGATAACCAGAATTGGTCAGCAACGGATGTAATGGCACTCACTACCACCAGCAGCAACACCTTTGTACATGCCGAAACCGATGGCGCAAGCAACTGCAATTTAAGCAACCCTACCGCCAGCAACAAACGCCCCGATTTGCGTTTGGAAGTTTGTGCAACAAGCCCCAATCCACCCCCCATTGTTACTTGGACACCTAGTGATAATTTAAGCGATGTAAACAGTTTAAATCCAATTGTAAATCCATCTGCTACCACCACATATTATGCCAGCATAGATGACAATGGCTGCCTTTTTACAGATAGCATTACCGTAGTAGTCAAGGAAAACAATGCCTTATCTATAGCCCCAATAGCTAGTATATGCGAGGGAGAAAATACCAGCCTTAGCATTGAAGGAACATTGCCAGCAGGTGCTACCTATAATTGGCAGCCTAATACGGGATTAAGCTGCTACGACTGTCCAAGTCCAACCGTAGAAACAAGCAGCAATACCCTTTACGAAGTGCTAGTAACAAGTCCTAATGACTGCGAAACATTGTTGCAAACAGAAGTGCAAATACAAGCGGCACTAACAGCCGATGCAGGTCAAGACCAAAGCATCTCCGCAGGCGACAGTATCACCTTATCTAGCCTCAACAGTGAGGGCAATATTAGCAGCTACCAATGGACAAATGCCAACGGCGAATTACTAGGAAACGATGCCGATTTAATAGTTGTTCCAAATGCCACAAGCACTTATGTACTTACCATTAGCAGCACCGATAGCTGTACCGCAAGTGATGAAGTAGTTGTACAAGTAAAAGCTTGGAATGGCTTATTAATGCCCACCGCATTTTCCCCAAATGGCGATGGCATCAACGATGTGTTTGCCATTCCAAGATACCAAGAACAAGGCATCCAAAGCCT
>JAHDBT010000398.1 GCA_020630215.1 Bacteroidota bacterium | reverse complement strand
GAATTATTAAAATGGATTTAAACGCTATTTTCGGAATTGTCTAGCTGTGTGCATTGTATGTGCTACTTCAATATTTTCGACCAACAGTTGCGCTACCTGTAAATGTTTGGCATTCTCTTCGTTTTTACAGGTAACATCCCACCCATATACCTTAAAATAATTACGAAGATTGATTTTGATTTTTTGTAGCATTGCCTGCTCATCAAAAATATTAACTACCCCATCTCTCGACGAATATAAAAGAGATATAGCAACCTTATTTTGTAACTGTTTTTCTACAAACTGATAAGCAGCAATAGACATTGTTGTGGGTTCGGAGGCAATCTGTATAATAAAAGAACTATTTGGATTTAATGCAATAATTTTTTCGCAGACTTCAATTGTTGCTTTGATATTATAGGGCGGTACATCGTAAGTATCAGTTACCCGTTTAGAGGCAGGAAGGGCTTTTAGTAGTTTTTGTTTATTGCCATTAGGTCCCGCCGAATCTGCGGAAGAAATTAAATATAAATAATCAAAATTATGGTGTAAAATAAATTGTATGTTGGGTAATGGTCTACCGCCAATAAATGAAATGATAACTTTTTGCATGAAAAAATATTTTTAATTTAGGTGATGTTTTGTTTACTAATCTTCACCCACCCCAATTGCTGAAATCCATGCATACACACCGTGCGAGTAATAGGAAACAATTTTTGCCCAGGCTTACCCATTCCAAACAATTTAACCATTTTTTTTAAAACATCAGCATCCTGATTGTAAATAGCTAATCCTATAGAATTGTGGTAGTAGGTTTTACCTGCACCCAAACGTAAATAAGCTGCATGGGTGTTGTCTTCTGTTACTTCCATTAAATCGTCGTAAAACTCAATCAATTGATTAAAACCCTTTTTATTTTGATTAAAAGTTTTATCATCAATATTGTCTACAATTTCAGAGTCGTAATCTAAATTATCAAAGCTAAACTCGTTAATTACCTTAAACAATTCTTCTAAACTATTTTTGTTTAAATATTGAAGCTCGGGATGCTTAATTTGAGGTATAATTTTAATACTAAAATTACTTGTTTGATTGGCTTTAATCGTTTCACGGCATTGTGGAATCGCAGGGGTGCCTTTTGCTAAACTAATGCGTTGTGTATAATGCACTTCAACAGCATTGATTGGCAATGTGCTAGTATCGCTTACACGCAATAAAGAAAAATCCATGCGTTTTTTATCTTTTACTCTGCCAAACAATTTGTCTATAGCAGTATCCATTGTACTGGCTAATCTTCTACTTGTACTTTTAACTCGATTGCGACAATCTCTTAATTTTTTATCTTTATAAGAGTCAAAATTACGTCGGTCTTTGTCTCTTTCTGCTTGTAATCGATCTCTAGTTTCAATATCGTTTCTATGTCTATTGTAGGCATTGTTAATTTGTTCAATAATATAGTCCAACTCTTTTTTTCCTGAAGAGGTGTTAATTAACCAATAATATAAAATGGCGGTTTTAATAGCTCCTTTAATGCTACTACCTGGTACATAAGCTTTGCCAGCGTTATGAACAATAGGCACTATTTGTATTTTGGCATTTCTGCCTATTCCAAAAATATCGTAGGTTCTACGTGCATAAATATCAGGAGTAAGTCGTAAATCTTTTTGCAGAAAATTTTCAAAATTAAATTCCGAACGAGTGCGGCTTTGATTCATGCTGCTTTTTACGCCATTTACATATTTATCAATAAAGTGTTGCTGACTAGATTTATCTAGTTTCTCTAGTTCCTCTTCTAGTATGGCTTGATCAACATAATGTACTTTGCCATTTTGTACCACAAAATCAGATAAAGGAGACAAAACTCCTTCATCGCCAATACTAAGCGGTGTAATAGTTGTTAATTGTAAACGATGTGGCTCTGGATTTTTATCTTGTTGCATTTTCATAGAATGAGACTTATAATGTGAAGAAGCTTTTTAGGGAGTTGTAGCAATAGGTATAACAGCAACAGGCACACAAAATGCCTTGCCGTTACGCAAATAGGGTTTGGTTTTGCCTTTAGTAGCAATAGACGGAATATGCCCCTCAACAATATCGTTACATACAGCACCTTCTGCAATCATTTTTATTCGCATAAGTGGCAATGTACCTCCTTCCCTTGTACGACGACCGCCACGAGTAATAATATCGTAGTGCGTAAATTTTGCTAAATCGTTGTTGGTAGGATTAGGGCTACTTAATGAAAGGGTTGCATATTGTTGTTGAACACTATTTACCATTATTTCAAAAGGAGTATCTAGCACTTCAACAGCCGTTAAATGTCCACAACCTACATTGCGTTCGCCGCCAATGCCTTCATCTGCCAATACCTCTAAAATAGTAAGTAAGCGTTGGTAATTATCGCCTTCTTCAAATTCAGTAGTTGTGTTTAATAAGCAGTAAAAATGTACCTGAATGCGTTCGCTTGCATTAGGCGATGACGATTTGATAATATTATCGGCTATTTGTAAATTGGTTTGATAGTACAATGATTCGGTGCTAACTCTTTTGTGTACCTTAACTTTCGGAAAGGTATTAATGCTGTAAAAACGAATACTTGCTTTTGCTTTAGCTATTCCTTTGGGGCTTTTATCTAAGCTTGGAATTACTAATTTTTCTAATTCAGATATATGCAACACAAATTTATCTTGCAAAATAATACAATCATTGCTATTCCATTTATCAGGTAAAATGTTTTCTTCCCAAATTTTTTTAGAAATAAATTGTACCTTTTTTATTGCCTTATGGTTTTTAGGAGTACTTAGGGTATTGTAGTTTGTTGGCTTGGGTAAAAAATAAATATATTTCCCTTTGTTTTCTAAACAATAAAAACCAGAAGAAATATTTACTAGACCTGACTCAAAATTGGCTACTAAACTGTCAGCAATAGTGCTGTCAAATATTTTATCGGCTAAGTTTATAATTGCCGAAAATAAAGTATCCGAATGAATGTAAGTACTAGTATCATCTAAACCAGTATTTTCGCCTATGGCAATTTTTCCAAAATGAAATAAACTGTTAGGGCGACATTTTAAAATAATGGGTTTCATAAATTGCTAAACTGTTATATTGCTGAATGATTTAATAATTAAGTAGATAAATTGTTTTTTAGTTGATGAATAAATAATTAAATGCACCAACTACCAACTTAAAAAACAATTCCTATATCAACAGCGTCGGCTTCTTTAACGTAGCCAGCATCAGTAATTTTTCGTTCCAGAAACTTCACCTCGTCAAATTTTATTTTACCATAACCGCGCGAACCACTACCACCTATATAGTCGCTTTCTAATAAATGCATAGCTATATGAATTTTGCGGATGTGTGTATCCTGTGTGTTAGTTATTACTACACCATTTTTATCTTTTTCTTCATATACATCATACACCATTCTTAAATTAAAAATGCTGCCTGCGGGTACACGTTCTAACTGACGAGGGTGTAGGGCAGTGCCTTTTTTGCGGTCAATGGTATTTTCCCATTTAACATTGGTATAATCAAAATCCAAATCGGCTTTGTCAAAGGTCTTGTTAAAGGTATCGGTATCCATATAGGCATCTCGAACTAGTAGGCGTGTTACGGTGCCTTTGTTGTTGTCGTCGCCCGAACTGCCAAAAATGCCAATAAGCCAAGGAACATCTTGATCGGTTTTAAGCGTTTTATCGGCATCGTCTAAATCTTTTGCACTAATTGCTACAGAACCAGCAGTACGAGCCAGTAAGCTGCGTAATTTGCCTTTTATAGAACTGCCAGGTATATACGGCACACCATTAGGCGTTTTAATAACATTTAAGTCAACTCCACCAATATCTAAAGCTGAATTTGAACCGCCAATGTGCAGGCCCGTTTCGGTAATTATTTTTCCAGTAATTATTATTTTGCTAATTAATTTCATGTTGTTTATATTGATGTATTATTTGTTTTGTTTTACTTTTTCAAAAAATTTATGATAAGCCAAAACCGCTTCAAAAAATGCTAGAAAACCAAGGCGTTTCTCTTCTTGATTTTCTTTGGTGTCGGCTTTGCCAATTTCTTTTAGTAAATCGTCGAGTAAGTTGAGTAACTCAAACATCCCTTTTTTTCTATTATCGGTACGGCCCATTATATAGGCTAATTTAGGGCGTTTTAATGGCAGTTGGTGCAGTTCTGCCTTTTTTATATCGCCAAAAATATTACGTAATTGACTGGTCGTAATATCTCTAGCATTGTTTTCTACAAACTTTTTAATTTTATCAATAAGTTCGTTGGTAGCACTGCGGTGCATATCTAATATTTTAGGAAACCATTGTTCGTCGAAACTTGTTTGTTGTTGGTTTCGGTTTCGGTCTTTATTTTTGTTCCAGTTTCTATTCATAGAATGATGATTTTAATTTTGCGTAACAAAATTTATTTTTTGTTTTTATTTTCGACATGCTTTATCCAATACTCCGTTGAGTTTTTACTATCCCAATTTTTAACATGTCTATTCTAAACGGTAAAAGCTTGGACGCAAGCCGGGAGGCTTGCAACCCAAACGGCTCAAGCGAGACGCTTGACCCTGCGTTCCTTTTTTTTTATAAAAAAGGAACGCCCGGTCCAGCCTCCCGGCTGGAGCGTAACGGGTTGCAAGCCTCCCGGCTTGCGCCTAAAAAATGTAAACTGCTTAAATAAATAGGGACAATTGTTCCTTTTAAAGTACTGAAAGACCAAAACTTAGCCCACTTTTATTTAATTGGCTGTTTGAGGTTTAACCGAACATAGGAATAATAAAAACAGCTACACCTAACTGATTGAGTTTCAATCAGCATTTTTTATAAAACTCAACGGAGTATTGTTATCCAATAAAGAAAAGTACTTGACACTTTACAGCCGTATAGCGAAGCGGAACCGTCTATATATCAAGTACCCGCTACTATCTACCAAAAAAAGTGTCAACCGCTTAGAGTAAATAGGTCTTATTTTCTAGTTAAAAATTCGGCAATACGGGCAGCAATAGGAAATACAATTGGATTGGTTGTTTGTTGTTTTGCAAACGTATTAACTAAGGCACAAGTATATTCATTTATAATAGGTTCTACATTTTTTAGGTTTGCTTTTTTTACATTGCGCAGGTAATATTGCAAACGCCATACTTTAGGGGTATAAATACTCTCGCCCCTAGCAATGCGCTGCTGCAAATTGTCGTAGCCTTTAGCACTGTGTTTAATGCGGTTTAAAATAGCCCGCGATTCGCCATGTTTTTGGATAAGGGTTTGTAATTCGTTTGATAAGTTAATTACCCTATTAAATTCGTTCCAACTAAGTACTTGCCCAAAAATACTAATGCTATTTTTAAGAATTAATTTGCCTTCCTCTTTTAAGTTTTTCCTAGTATGATGTTTTGCTTGTTCGAGTGCTTCCTCGGCAGCTTTTGCAAAACGAATAACGGGGAAATGCGCATCCAAAATTAAAACGCCTGCCGAGAGGGTAATTTGATGCTGTTTTTGTTTCCTTTTTTCTTCTTCGGTTTTTAATGCTTCCCCTAAATCATCTTGGCTACCTAAATATTTTTGAAAGGCATTAAAGTTGGCTTGTAATTGCTGAGTAAATTGTAAAATAGCATCCCACGCACCTACAAAAAAGCAATCGTCGCCACCTGCAAAAACAGTGTAAATATTATCTTTAAAATAAGCTGTTTTTTTGGTGTATTTATTAGTACCATCAGGCTGTTTGACTAATTGATAATAAGGAAAGCTTTGTTCGAGCAAATGCACCAAAAACTCTTCAAAAAACCAATACATAGCCAAAGATAATTGATGTGTGTATTTAATGTTTTTTATTTGAGCAAATAAACTCCCCAAATCGTCAATATCCATTTTTAGTACGCCTAATTTTGCAGTGCCAGTACGTATTTTGGCAAAGTGAGCCAGGCTGCTAAACTCTACGATATTATCTTTTTTTATTTCTTCGGCTTCTCGTTCTTTATCGGGTAAATTTTTAAATGGCTCATTGTAGGCATTGATAAAATCGGTAAATTCATTAAAAAGATTGTTGTGCCAATAGGGGAGTTTGTTCACAATTTTATGTTCAAAATTCCAGGCAGGATTGCTACTTAATTCCTCTTTTAAACACAATTCGGTATTAAATAAATACAAACGTTTTTTTCCTACGCCATTATTTTCGTTTGGTTTTTTTTCAATAGTAAAAGATTTATGTTTAGTTAGTTGCCCTGAAAATTTACGCCACAATTCTTTTAATTGTTCATTATTTGCATCGGGGTTTTTGTAGGGTTCAAAACCTTTAGCGTAGGTATTAAATTTTTGTAATTTTTGAGCATTACATAATTTATTTAATGTTTCCCATTTTTTACCAAACCCCTCTTCAGATGTAAAATCGGAAGGAATTGTTTTTACTTTACTGAGTATAATATAGTGCGATTCCTTATGTAATTTGTCGTCTAATTCAGTCCTTATTGTTGCTAACTGTTTATTTAATGTTACTTCGTCATCGCTTTTAATAAATAAATAAAAGTTACCACCTCCATTATACAATAATTCTACGTTGGTTTTTCCTAGTTTTTCTTCTAAAATAAATTGCACAACATCACATAAAGCTTGTACATAAAAACTACGAGCTTTTAGTGTTTTAGCTGCCCCTTTACTTTGCACATAAAAAATAAAATCTTGTATACCACTAATATCGCATTTTACAAAATAATTGTATTGTTGATAATGTTCTAGCGGTTTAGCTTCGTTTTTTAATAAACCTTCTAAATGTTGTTGATGCTGTGCAAATAGTTTTGCCGATTGAGTTTGTGCTTTATCCATAAATTAATTAATAAAATGTTTGGGGGCTTTTAATTTAAAAATAATCAATTATCAAATTCCAAATAATAACCAAAAATTTAATGACCAATTATCAAATCTCAATTTTACTAGTTCTAAGATATTTGGGGGGCAAATTTCAATTATGGAAGCCACAGGCT
>JAHDBT010000397.1 GCA_020630215.1 Bacteroidota bacterium | reverse complement strand
CTAACTAATTGAGTGTCAATAAGTATTTTTTATAAAATTCAACAGACTATTGCTTAAGTAGTCGGACAAAAATAATCGACACATTCTTAAGCAGCTCTTTTTCCGTTATACTGCGTTGCAAATACTCGTCATAGCTACGGCTATGCCTGCGTTTTGCGCCTTGTTTAACAAAAAAATAGCTCGGTTAATAATGACGAGTATTTATGCCCAACTACTTACTACCTTATTAATAATCGAATAATCCCCCCCTACCTTTATTCTTTAACCACAAACTCCATTTCGTGCGCTTCTTTAAAGGTAGGCATTTCTAGTTTAGTAATGTATTTTTCTAGTACCAATTCTGGTACTTTGTGTGTTCTGTTGTGGTTTTGTTGGAGGAGTTTTTTGTAAGGCACTTCTAAGTAAATGATATTTATTTTTCCCCCATACTCGGTAAATAAGGAAATCCATTTTTGGCGAATATCGCTGGTAATATTGGTGGCATTGTATACAAACGATTTTTTTGCCCGCATGAGTACTTTGGCTTCCTCCTTAGCTAATTGAATTAATTGCCCCATTTTTCTTTTATTGGCAGGATCGATTTTGTGTTTTCGTCTTATATCATCTAAGGATAAAATGGGGAGGTCGAAATGTTTTTTTATGTAAGTATCTTTTCCTGTGCCTGGCAGCGCACAAATGACAAACGCCTCAAATTTAAATTTTTCGTAGGGCTTATAATCAGGAGCTATTTCCGAACAATTGAGGAAGGTGTAGCGACCTGCATTAGAGGCAAATTCCCTGGCTTTTCCAAAACACTGATGTTCTTCACATAAGCTTTTAAACAATTCCACTCTTAGTAATCTCTCTTCTTCTTGCTCATTAATACGTCCTAGCACATCGGCTTTAGAGAGCAGGTAGAGCAATTGTGTATTAACCGATAAACTCGCTTCTATTACCGACTTTCTAGGGTCGGGTTTATCTATTGCCCATATAGGTAAACCATGATAACGTACTAACTTGGCAATTTCTTCTCTAATGGCAAAGGGGGTTGGATGTTTTTTGTACAAAAAAGTACGAGCTGTATATTCTCCTTTTCTAGCATGACTCGGGGAAATAATTCGTTCTATTCCTCCTAGCATTTCCGTTCTGGTAGTCGATCTTTTTTCTACATCGTGCAGCATGGCAGCGGCAAAAAGGAGGTGTTTATTTTGTGGGGATAAAGCTTTAAATTCGGGTAGGTTTACGAGTGCCTCCACCACCATTTTGGTATGTATAAACACATTGCCTTCGGCATGCCAGATGGGGTCTTGCGGCACGTCTTTCATCTCCCGAAACCAATCAAATTTGGCTTCTAGGGCAGCCCAATCAATGGGCGCATCAATTTTGTATAGGGGAAATTTCCACATGGTAAATTATTTTTCGCTTATGTATTCGTAGCCGTGCCAAGCATATTTTTGATAGTTGATAAGGCTTGCAGCTTGCCAGTTTTTGGTCCAATGTTCATCGGTTTTTACGTGGGCTGCACGTACCAATTTAAAAAGGTTGTTAAACTCATTTGGGGCTACCTTAATCGCACCTTCGTTAGTAGCAAAGCCCTTGCTGTTTCGTACCACAAAACCCTCCGAAGCTGCTTTACCGCTACTAGGTTCGTAGCCGCCTAAAAGCCCGCTTGTTGTTACACTTTCTTCCCAAGGTAGTCCTAGGTTTTTTGTTAACCAAAGTGCGAGTAGCTCGTTTTCGCTTTTGTTTTCGTTTTTGTTTTTTTGTTGGTATTGATGCCTATTTTCTGTCCAGATTTCTTGTAGGCTTACCTTAATTGGAATTTCGGGTACCGTAGGAAAATCGAGCATAGCAGCATAAAATTTCACCTCCTCCCACGACAACCATCTATCGCCTTCTCGCACGGCAAAAACATAAAAATAGGATTCTAGTTTATGGTAGGCAATGGTGTGAATGCCATACATGTTTTCGCCAAAAATTTCGAGGTCGTTTAAATCGTTTTTAATCAATTGCCAACGTTCCCGCATTGGCTTATCCCAGGGTAATACGGAGGTAGCTACATGCGAACGAGCGAATACTCCTTTTTTATTGAAGCAGTTATTTTGTCCGTCTAGTTTTTCGGTTAATATTAACTCCTCCATTTCGGCAAATGCCCGCACATAACCATCAGGCATAAATCGGTCGTCGGAGGTTGTTCCGAGACTGATTTGTGCGTGTAAGCTGCGTGCGTATTTTCTGGAGAGGTTCATGATTAAAATCTTAACTGCTAAATTTTAAATGGCTGTTACGTTTGTCAAACATCCATTGTTAGTTAAGAGTTCCCTTGCTCCCCTCCTGTTGTCTATGTGTTCATTTTATTAGGCATTAAAAAAACCCTCATTCCAAAAGTAGCAATGAGGGTTTATCTTACATAAATTCGTATTATATATTACGCACTTATTAATTTAGGGCCTACAAAGTGGGCAATTAATCCAATAAGCAGTCCTGTAACAGCACCTGTTACGGCATCATCTAGCATGAGTTCGGTTCGTCCGCTAAACATGGCAATAATGAGGTATAAGGCAGCACCTATTAAAACGCTGGCAATAAAATAGGTGGCAACTTTATTTACTTTGGTACTTGCAAAACCTATTAAACCGCCTACAATAGCTGCAATAATTAAAAATTCGTAGCTACCATTTAGTAACATCATTTCGATGCCTCCTAAAATTAAGCCCGATACGATTCCAAGAATGATTCTTTTGTCCATAGTTTCTTTGTTTAAATATGAGAATTTAGTTGGTGAAAAAGCGAGTGCATAATTTTTTTTTTTTTTTGGTAGCGAGTAGCTAGATGGCTAAACCAGGTCATTTTAGCATATTAAAAATGCTTAGGGACGGAGAATAAATAAGTGTCTGATTTTGAGGAAATACTTTTGTGCTAGACAAGGCGGCAAAATCCGCATTACGCCTAAGCGTAATAAGGGTTTTGTCAACGCAGGATGAACGTGCGATTTTTGCGCAGCAAAATAAATATCCCTTTGGATATTTAAGCTAAGAGAACCGCTTGCGGATGGGTTGGCAAGATAAAGTCAAAACGGACCCTTATTTAGTTTGCGTCCCTTAAAACAAAAGAGGTTTACCAGCAAAAAATTAAGAATCTTTACCCTTACCTCTATGTGGCCGTATTTTGGCTTTGCCTCTACGTTGCTTACCTCGTGCCATTTGTGCCATTTGCTTTTGCCATTGTTCTCTTTGCTCTTTTTGTTTGTCTCTAAAAGCGACTCTTTGGTCTTTAAGATGTTTACGATATGCTTCTCGTTCTTTCTTAAAGTCTTTTTTTATTTGCTTCAGTTCCTGCTTTTTCGCCTTTTCTTTTATTTTACCAACATTTGCCAATTCTCCTTGAAAACGTTTTTGGGCACTAGCAAGTAATTCCTCATGTTCTTCCCGCAAGTCTCTTTCTTCTTCTTGGTTTTGACGGCGTAAACGCTCTTCTAGTTTACGATGTCTTTCGCCCATTTTTTGCTCAATTTTGCGGTGTTCTTCTTGCTGCTTTAACTGCAAAGCAATAAAACTTTCTCGCTGCTTATTGAGGTACTCATGAAAAGTATAATCGTGGTCATCATCATCGTCGTCGTCATCGGCTTCACTAAAATCGGGGGCTTCTGCATAATGCTTTGTGTCTTGCCCTTGTTTGCCTGTACCATAAGGTGGCGGAACTTGTTTTTTACGAGGGGCTTGTTTTTCCACAGGCTTTTCTGCTACTACCTCTACTACTGTTTCCTCTTTTTGAGGTACGGTTACTACCTCTCCTTCAGGGTCGGTATATTGCGCTTCGTTGCCTTCTATTACATCTGGGCGTTCTGCAACATCCGCATTCTCTTCCACATCGGTATCATCGCCTACAATTCCTTCAAACACATCTTCTGCTTTGTCTCTAAAAACATCAAATATGCCTTTGCGTTTTTCTTCTTTTAATGGCGATTCAAATGCAACATCTTTATCGCTTTCGTTAGTAACAACATCTTCTGTTTTTTCTTCTAGTGCTGCACGTTCTTTCACTTCTTCTGCGTGTTCTTCAACAGCATCTTTAAGTTCATCAAACACATCTTCTGCTTTTTCTCTAAAAACATCAAATATGCCTTTGCGTTTTTTTTCTGACATGGTTTATAAGTTTATATTGATTTGGTGATTACAAAATTGACTTAGTGACTCAAAACCTAAGTCTTTGAGCCATTAGTTGTAAACAGAGCTTGTATTTTGAGTAACCTAACACAAACATGCCTACAATATAGGGTAAAAAAAAGGAATAATAAATGATTAAGCAAAAATCTCTCCTTTACAGATGCTATTATAAGGACTTTTTAGCTTTTTGAAAAGACATTTTGAAAAAAATCTTACAGGTTCAGTTTTTTTTTTAGCAAGTAGCGGTTTACATTATACTTTTATGGCATTTGGAATGATAGCATAGTTTCCTCTTTTAAACATCCTCCACTAATTCAAAAACGGTTACTTCGGGTAAAAAGCCAACTCTACCGGGGTAGCCTACAAAACCTAGTCCTGGGTTAACGTATAGGTATTGTTCTTTTTCTTTGTACAAGCCTATCCATTCGGGGTAGGCCATTTTTGCGGGACTCCATTTAAAGAACGGTAGGTTTACGCCAAACTGAAAGCCGTGTGTATGTCCAGAAAAAGTGGCATCAATATCGGGAAATTTTTCTAGTACGCCAGCACGCCAAAAAGAGGGATCGTGCGAGAGGAGCAGTTTTACGGCGCAATCTTCGCATCCGTTGTAAGCTTTGTCTAAATCGCCGTAGGCATGATATCTGGAGCGGCCGCTGATATTTTCTACGCCAATAATGGCTAGGCGTTCGCCATCTTTTTCTATGATGTGGTTATCGTTTAATAATAAATTCCATCCCATGCGGCGTTGCGAATCTTTAAACAAATCGAAATTGGCTTTTTTATCGGCGGGGTTTTCCCATTTTTTGTAATCGCCATAATCGTGATTGCCTGTAACAGAATAAATGCCCTGTTTGGCTTTCATATTGGCAATGAGTTCTACATAAGGTTGTAATTCGCTTGCTAGATTGTTCACCAAATCGCCTGTAAAAAATACCGCATCCGAATCTAGTTTATTAATAAGTTGTACTACTTTTTCTACTGGTTTGGGACTCATAAAACTCCCCGTATGGAAATCGGAAATTTGGGAAATGGTAAATCCGTGAAATGCTTTGGGGAGGTTTTTGATGGGGAGCTTTACCCGTTTTACTTGGTAATTATATGCATTGCGAATCATGCCATTAAACATGGCTATAAAAGGCACACTTGCTACCAAAACACCTAGCTGACTGATAAATTTTACTCGTCCAATATTTCTGGTTCCTTCTGCGGCATTACTAGTCAAAAACAAGCCTATCCCCCATCTAATAATTCGGCTTACATCTTCTACGGCCATAAAAATACCTAGGAAAAGTTTGGCTACATAAAAAATTAGGATGGTAGCAACAAGGTAAGTTCTAATATTAGTTGGCCAGCCTTCGAAACGGGTAAATACTGCGGTTAAAAATAAAAGGTAGGCAAAAATAGCTAATGCCCAATAAGCATAATTTAACCATTTATTATTAAATGCCGTTTTAATGGCTTGAAATCCGTAAAAATCAATAAAAAACAAAATAGAAAAGGGAACGATTAGAAACAGGTATCGCTGCATGAGTTATTTTTTGGTAAACAATTATTCGTAGTACTTTATTTATGTATACCTAAACAGTATAACCTTACTTTATGTTCGTTAAAAGATGTTAAGTTTTGTGTTTACAACTAGAAATTACTGTTTTACAATTTTATAAGAAGTTTGTTCTTCTTTGGTACTTACCTTTAGTAAATAAATGCCTGTTGCTAGGAAAGCAGTATTTATGGATAGTGATTGATTCCCCGAGATTTCATTTTGATTGGCCTCGTACACTACTTGTCCATTAATATTTATTAATTGAATTTCTTCTACCTCGTTTTGCTGTATATCTATGGTTAATTGTTCCTCAAATGGATTGGGGTACAGGGCTAATATTTCTTTATTAATTGTTGTTGTATTGGCACTTTGTATTACGGCTCCTTCGAGTGTATATCCCGAAAAGAACTTCCATATTTCTTCGCTGGCATTTACATCTTTGTTGGTAATACCAATATTAAGACTTGCGCCTGGCCAAGTGTGTTCGCCACCATAAATGGTATATAAAATTACTTGGCTGTTATTTTCGCAATTGTCATAAATCACCACATCGGCTGTTGAGCTGTCGCCTAAATTAGTATCTGGAATATCGTACATTGTTACATCTGTACTCGTACAATTGTTTTGCCCTACCCAAAAATCTACTAGTCCTTGCATAGAGGGGTATGCGCCTGGCATCCCATTATAAGGAACGGTTGGGTCTTCTGTACCATGAAATTGCATAATGGGTACGGGGCGCTGTAAATCGCAATAGTGAATAACGCTGTCTGTTATAGAACCAGTTACCGAAGCAACAGCGGCAAAAATATCGCTTCGTTCGCAAGCTAAATAGTAACTCATAAAACCGCCCATACTCATGCCACAGCTATAAACACGGTTGCGGTCGATGCCATAATTTGCATCAATAGTATCTATTAAAGCGGCGATGTATCCTTTGTCATCTACGCCAGAATCGTAGGGGGCATTAAATCCACAATTCCATGCATTCTCAATTCCGTCGGGATATACCACAATAAAATCTGATGTATCTGCTACCGCATTCATCCCAGAATAAAACCGCTGTTGAAAAGAGTTAGAGCCTAGGCCGTGCAAGTTAAATACTAAGGGCATTTGGCTATTAGGGGTATAGTTAGCTGGTAGATATAATATATAGGCACGTTCTAGCCCATCATACATCATAGTATGGTTGGTTTCTTGCGCTTTTAGGGTGTAGCCAAACAATAAGAAGAGTACAAAAGTAAGTAGGTTAAAGTGTTTCATGAGTTATTCCTATTTAT
>JAHDBT010000396.1 GCA_020630215.1 Bacteroidota bacterium | reverse complement strand
TTCGTAAAAAAAGTAACTACCTGATACCATAAGATGTTTATAAAAATCAGATATACCATCCTCCATATAACCGTTTCAACACTCCTGTTATTGTACGGAATTGTTGTATTTGCCCAACAACCTACCTATATAAACTACACCCTAACCGATGGTTTGCCTAGCATGAAAGTTTATAACATTATGCAGGATAAACAAGGCTATATTTGGTTGGCAACTTCTATGGGTTTAAGCAGATTTAATGGCTACGAGTTTACCAACTTTACTAGTGCCGATGGTTTGCCAGGTAATGCCATTATTGATTTTAAACAAACAGATGATGGGCAAATATGGCTGCGAGCTAGTAATGGAAAAACGGGTTACATTTATAAAGGAAAAATAAGAACAATTCAAACAGACTTATTTGGCGAGCAACCGCTTCCTGAAATTAATATTGATTATGGAGTAAAAAATGATGCCCTACAACAAGCCCTTTCTTGGAAACAAAAACAGTATTTTAAGCAAAGTGTTAGTTGTTCTTTTAAAGAAAAAGACAGTCCGCATATTTGGGTTGGCACTTGGGGCGGCGGTGTTTTTTATGCTAGTAATTACGAAACCGATAGTATTAAAGTACGTCCTTTTCTAAAAAACAAAACCATTACCACCATTTTTAAAGACAAGGAAGCCAATATGTGGTTTTGTACTTTAGATGAGGGCGTGTTTTTATTAACCAACCAAAATGCAATTACCTTTAACCAAAGCGACGGACTCCCTTCCCCCGAAATTTACTCGATTAGCCAAGATAAAAATCGAAACATTTGGCTAGGAGGAAGCAAAGGCACTTTAAGTAAAATTACGCCTAACGAAATTCAAAATTACGAAATCAGTTCTTCCGAAAACACCTACAATCGCATTAACGACATCCTAGTAGATGAGCAAGAAAAAGTATGGATTGCAACAGACAAAGGACTGAAGGTGCAAAGTAGTGATAGCTGGATTATTTTGGGGGCAGTAGAGCCTGTAAAAAGCATTATTACCACCAAAGACAATGCGATATGGATTGGCAGCTACACTAAACCTATTCAGCTAGATATTTATGATGGAATTCCTAAAAAAGCCCTCACCATTACCCAAATAAATGCCCTTTGCTTTAGCCCCGATAGCACTTTATGGATAGGAACTGCCAATGGCTTATGGAAGCATAAAGGCAACAAAACCAGTTACTTAGGCGAACAACATCAACTATTAAATAAAGGTATTACTCACATTAAATGCGATAAAGAAAACCGCTTATGGATAGGCACAGAAGCTAATGGATTGATTATAAAACCCATAGACAATAATGTGCTACAAAACATTACCCCCGAAAATGGATTGTGCAGTAATATGTGTTTATCTATTTTTATTGATGAGCAAAATAATGGATGGATAGCCACTAATAAAGGACTTAATAAGGTGCCTTACGCCTACACAAAATCCAAAAAAAATACTCGCATTAAAGCCTATACGCAATTAGACGGTTTGGCTTCTAATCACGTAAACGATGTACTGGTTGATAAAGATTCGGTTTGGGTAGCTACCCTAAAAGGGCTTACTTTTTTTCGACAATCGGAAATGCGGCAGCAACTCAATATGCCACCTATTTTTATTAAAAAGGTACAAATTTGGAATAGGGATACGCTACTACGTCCCCATTTTAAATTGGCACATGATGACAACAACATCAATATTTTTTACGAGGGTTTATCCTATAAATCAAACGGACAAATTAATTACCGCTACCGCATGAAGGGGCTCGACGACGAATGGCGCACAACAACTCAAAACAACATTGCCTACCCCTCCTTGCCACCTGGCGAGTACTATTTTCAGGTAGTAGCCATTGATAAGGATGATATTATGAGCAAAAACGTATCGCAAGTACGTTTTAATGTTTTTAAACCCTATTGGCAAACGTGGTGGTTTAGAATTTTAATGCTGGCATTATTGCTTGGCTTAATTGCTTTGGTGGGTTATTTTGTAATTCGCTCTATAAAAGACCGTAGCGAATTGCAACGCAAAATGATAGAGTCGGAACAGTTGGCTTTGCGTACCCAAATGAATCCGCACTTTATATTTAATGCCCTTAATTCCATACAATACTACATCACCGAAAACGATAAAAAATCGGCCAATCTGTACCTCTCTACTTTTTCTACCTTAATACGTAGAGTACTGGATAACTCCAAAAAATCGCGTATTGTACTAGAAGACGAAATTGAGTATTTAGGTTTGTATTTAGATATTGAGAGCCTGCGCTTTAAAGGAAAATTTGATTACAAAATTGAAGTCAGCCCACAAGTAGAAATGGACGAGTTATACGTGCCGCCTATGCTGATACAGCCCTATATTGAAAACGCTATTCAGCACGGCTTACTACGCAAAGAAGAAAACGACCGACAACTGCTCATTAAATTTGACCAAAAAGGAGCCGAAGTTTTAATTTGCACCGTAGAAGATAATGGCATTGGCAGAGCAAAAGCCGCTGCCTTAAAAGCAGCACGTATACACAAACATAAAGGCATTGGCACCGTAAATCCTAAAGAGCGTTTAATTTTACTCAACCGTTTACACCAACAAAGCATCAGCGTAAACACCATTGATTTAAACGACGGACGAGGCAATGCTAAAGGCACTCGTATAGAAATTAATATTCCTGTTTTTTATGAGTAGACATTATTTTTTTCGCTCCTAGAAATATAAATATTATTTTGTAGATTTGGGCGTGTATAAAAATTGTTCTATTTTGAGGAAAACCAATACACGAAAAAACAAAGTACATGATAAAATCAATTAAATTATCAAACTTTTTCAGCTTTCAAGAAGAAGAGGTGCACCTTAATGAACAAATCAATATACTAGTAGGAATTAATGGTTCGGGAAAGTCGAATTTACTAAAAGCCATAAGATTATTAAAAATAGGCGTAGAAGGAAACGCTGGTGATACTGCTTTAAGAGAGTTGATTATTAGCCGTTGGGGAGGTTTTGATAATATATATTGCAAAGCAAAAAATGATGCTCCATCCAATGACACAATTAGCATAACTTATACATTAGACCACAAAATTTTAACTGATTTTAGTGCTGAAATTAATGGCATCATGCACTTCCATAACGACATTACATACAAAATTTCCATACACAAAAAACAAGCTACCGATAATTATTTTATTGGTGAAGAACTCAGTACTACATCAGGTTTCGTTTACTTAAATTTTACCAACGGAAGTGGAATAATAGTTGGACATCAAAAAAATGCTATCAACACCCCTGCTATTGCTATTACTCACGAATATAATACCCAAGAATTAGTACTATCTACAATTTCGGAACTTGATAAGGATAAATACCTCCCATTACTTATTATAAAAAAAGCCATAAAAGACATTACCGTTTACAACTACTTTGACACCAGCCCTAATAGCAAATTAAGAAGCCCAATGAGCGCAACTACAGGCATAAAAAAACTATTGCCTGATGGAAGCAATTTACCCCAAATATTAAATACTATAAAAATAAATCATAAAGACTATTATCGCAGCATACAAAAAAAACTACAAGATGTAAATGAAATGTTTAGCGGTTTCGATTTTAATATACTAGGGTCTGGCGTTTTTGAACTGATGCTCGATGAAGACAAATTAAACAGTTCAGTTCACATAACTCACGTATCAGATGGCACACTAAGATTTTTATGTTTATTGGCCATTTTATTTAATCCCAATAGAGGTATTTTAGTATGTATTGATGAACCAGAAATTGGCTTGCATCCAGATATGATTTATAATATTTCTAATTCGATACGAGAAGCAGCTGATAATACGACTTTTTTAATTGCCTCCCACTCTGAAAATGTTTTAAATGGTTTTGACATAAAACATATAAGGATTTTTGAAAAAGACGAACAGAACAGAAGCTATGTACAAATGTTTTCGGAAAAAGATTTTGAAGGATGGTATGATGATTTTAGTCTAGGTACCATGTGGCGAGCAGGAGATTTGGGAGGGAAAAGATGGTAAGCGGAATAAAAATACAATTAAAATAACAAATATAAAAGTACATGAAAAACAAGGCTAAACTACTTTTTATTGAAGGAACTGCTGACCGTTCAAACGGAATATTACGACAAGGTTTTCACAAGTTGCTTAAACAATTACTAGCAGGCAAAATGCCCAGAATAATAATGGGTAATGGGAAAACTCAAGTAATTACCAAATTCAAAAAAAATACCCTTAGCCCATTTAGTTATTTATTGATAGATTTAGATGCAGATGAAAAACAAAAGCAACAAGCACTAGTTAATTATGAACTAAAAGAAAACGAAGCAGTTGTTTTTTTTATGATACAAGAAATGGAAGCATGGTTTATCTCTCAACCTCAAATCCTAGACAAATACTACAAAACGCCTATTTCCGCCAAACTACCTAACACAAATCCAAAAAAAATAGCCAATCCTGTTGCTGTTTTAGAAAAAGTTACCCGAGACACTCAAAAAGGAAAATACCATAAAGTAAAACATGGAACGGCACTACTAGAATTACTAGATGCCCATTTGCTAAAAAATTCCTTCAACGAATTTAATCAATTAATTACCCGTATAGTTAATGAATAATGACAACAAACAAAATAAACGTTCTGAAAACTAGCTACGACAAAACTAAAAAAGCCAGCAAACAAATAAAAAGCCCCTACAAAACCAACTGACCTCTGACAGCAAACGCAGTGAGCGTTCTGACTACTGACCACTAAAAAAAAACACATGAATTTCTTCGACATCGAAAAAACAGCCGCTGGTATTGCCATTATATGGTTCGACCAACAAGGAGAAAAAGTCAATAAAATTTCGCCCCTGTTTATCGAATCTTGTGCCGATATTTTTACCGATATTGCCACCGACGACACCATTAAAGCCGTTATTCTAACCAGTCGAAAAAAAGATTTTGTGGCTGGAGCCGATTTGGATGCCATTTACCCCATTACCACCCCCGGACAATGGGCAGCAGTGAGCCGACAAGCACACACCCTCCTCAACCAAATGGAATATTCGGAAAAACCCATTATTGCTGCAATGCATGGCGCAACAATGGGCGGCGGCTTAGAAATGGCCCTAGCCTGTCACTATCGTATTGCTAGCAATGCTAAACACACCGTTTTTGCTTTGCCCGAAGTTAAACTAGGACTGCTACCTGGCGGCGGCGGCACACAACGCTTGCCCGAACTCGTAGGTATTCCAACTGCTTTAGAGATGATGTTGACGGGCAAAAATATTTACGCTCGAAAAGCTAAAAAAATAGGATTGATAGACAAACTGGTAAACGAATACAGCTTATTGCGAGTGGCTAAAAAACTGGCTTTAGACATGGCTGGCAAAAAAATTGTTCGCAAGGATAAACGTTCTATCACCGACAAACTCCTAGGCAGCAATCCTGTTAGCAGAAGCCTTATTTTTGACCAAGCTCGAAAAAAAGTAAGCAAACAAACACAAGGCAATTACCCCGCCCCCTACAAAATTATTGAATGTGTAGAAATGGGTACCTATTATGGTCGGGAAGTAGGCATAGAAACCGAGGTAAGACATTTTGATGAATTGGTCGTACATCCCGTTTCTAAGCAACTCATGAATTTGTTTTTTGCTATTACGAATAAGAAAAAAAATCCGATGCAAACACAAGCCAAGCCCGTTAAAAAACTAGCCATGCTGGGCGCAGGATTTATGGGTGCAGGTATTGCCGAAGTGAGTGCCGATAAAAATATTTCGGTGATTATTAAAGATATTAAAACCAAAAACATTACCCAAGCCAAACGCACTATCTGGAAAAGTTTAAGCAAAAAAATCAAGAAAAAAGTCATTAGCGAATACGAAGCAAGCCTCTTTATGAATCGCATTAAAGGACAACTAGATTACCAACATTTTAATACCGCCGATATAGTAGTAGAGGCCGTTTTTGAAGACCTCGATCTTAAACAAAAAATTCTAGCAGAAGTAGAAGCTAATACACACGACCAATGTATTTTTGCCACCAACACTTCTGCCCTGCCCATTAGTGCTATTGCTGCCAAAGCCAAACGCCCCCAAAATGTAATTGGGATGCACTATTTTTCGCCCGTACCCAAAATGCCGCTGCTAGAAATTGTGGTTACCAAACAAACCGCACCCTGGGTAACTGCTACCGCATTAGCACTAGGCATTGAACAAGGTAAAACGTGTATTGTGGTAAAAGATGGTCCTGGCTTTTACACCACTCGCATACTCGCTCCTTTTTTAAACGAAGCCCTATTAATGCTAGAAGAAAATGGCGATGTTTTACAAATAGATAAATGCGCTCAACAACTAGGCTACCCCGTAGGCCCACTTACTTTAATGGACGA
The DNA here is from genome assembly GCA_020630215.1 of Bacteroidota bacterium. GTDB lineage: Bacteria > Bacteroidota > Bacteroidia > Chitinophagales > UBA2359 > JAHDBT01. The sequence goes on along the minus strand of JAHDBT010000396.1, from coordinate 600 downwards.
GGTTGGTATTGATGTAGGCGCACACATTATGGGAGGCGAACTGATGCAGTTTTTTAAAAGTAGAGGAAGTAAAAACCAAACGCTACCCATTAGCGATGCACCAATTGCAATGGCAAAAGCAGGGTATTTTGGACGTAAAAACAAAAAAGGCTTTTACCAATATGATAAAAAAGGGAAAAAGAAAAAAGGCCTAGTCAACGAAACCATCTACGGATTTTTTGGTGGCGACTCGGAAGCTGCACGCCATAATTTTAAAGACAAACTCCTGCGACAACGTTTAATGATGATAATGACCAACGAAGCGGCTCGTTGCCTAGAAGAAGGCATTATTCAAAACCCATTAGATGGAGATATTGGGGCAATTTTTGGATTGGGTTATCCTCCATTTACTGGCGGTCCCTTCCGTTATTTAGATACTTTAGGCTGCGATGAAGCTTTAAAACGCTTAGAAAAATTAACCGAAAAATACGGTATCCGGTTTGCCCCCGCCAACATTATTCAACAATATGCTACTAGTGGGAAAAAGTTTTATCCATAGTTTTTTATAGTGAAATGAAAAAAATAACCTCCACCAAGAAATTTAATTATATTTTTCAAGGC
>JAHDBT010000395.1:1200-6985 GCA_020630215.1 Bacteroidota bacterium | reverse complement strand
GATAGTGCAAAAAGATAAAGTCAAAACGGACCCTTATTTAGTTTGCGTCCCTTAACCAAAAAAACCTACCCGTATACCCCATAGAACTATTTCACAAAGAACACTCCAAACTATTATTTGATTTATGAAATCTAATTTTGTACAATATAACAAGGATTTAACATGGGATAAATTGTCTGTAACAGATGCCCTACGAGGCACCACTAAATGGACAGCAGAAACCCCTAGTGATAGTATGCAAAATACAAAGGTACAAGGCATTTTGTTTTACCTGTTTATGGATTATGTTGCCGCCTTAATTACCTGGACTTTATTTTTTGCTTTTAGAAAAGTAATTATTGAAAACCATTATTTTTTATGGGAACATTTTAATGATACCAACTTTTACCTAGGCATTGCGATTATTCCAATTGGATGGATACTGCTGCATTTTTTCGCAGGCAGTTATACCGATATATACCGAAAATCGAGGGTTACCGAATTATACCGCACCCTAATTACCACCTTTATAGGCGTATTTACCTTATTTTTCTTGCTCTTATTAGACGATGTGGTGTACAGCTACCAAGGCTACCAAAAAGCGTTTTTGGCTTTATTTAGCTTACAATTAACAAGCACTTTAATTGGGCGCATGTCGGTATTAACCTATGCTAAACAGCAACTCGAAAATAAAGTGGTGGGCTACAATACTTTAATTGTAGGCGGTAATGGTGCAGCTATTAAGCTGTACAAAGAAATTATGGAGCAAGACCAAGACCGTTCCTTGGGTTACCGTTTTATTGGTTTTGTAGAAGCCAATAGCTACAGCAAAAACCAATTAGAGCAGTATATGCCTGTACTTGGCGAAGTAGAATTGCTGCCTTATATTATCAAGAAATATAAAATTGATGAAGTATTAATTGCCATCGAAAAATCGGAGGAGGATAGAGTTGATGAAATTATTAACCTATTGGCCGACCAAAAAGTGGTAATTAAAATTGCGCCCGATATGCACGACATCCTAGCAGGTTCGGTACGCATGAACCATGTTTTAGGTGCAGTACTCATCGAAATTTACCCCAACATTATGTCTGCCTGGCAACGCATTTTTAAACGAGGATTAGACATTTCCGTTTCGCTTTTCTTTTTAATTTTACTCAGTCCGCTGTATTTATTTGTAGCCATTAAGGTACGCTTATCATCTGAAGGCCCTATTTTTTACCACCAAGAACGCATCGGTTTAGATGGCAAGCCTTTTACCATCATCAAATACCGTTCGATGTACTTGGATGCCGAAGCTGGCGGCCCTGCCTTATCAAGCAAACACGACTGCCGCATTACCCCCTTTGGACGCATTATGCGTAAATATCGCCTCGACGAAATACCACAGTTTTTTAACGTATTAAAAGGCGATATGTCGCTAGTAGGCCCACGCCCAGAACGACAATATTATATCGACAAAATTGTTGCCAAAGCACCTGCTTATCGCCATTTACACAAAGTGCAGCCAGGGATTACCTCGTGGGGTATGGTAAAATTTGGCTATGCCGAAAATACCGACGAAATGATTCAACGCATGAAATACGATTTGCTGTACATCGAAAATATGTCTTTAGCCATTGATTTTAAAATTATGATTTATACGGTGTTGATTTTATTTCAGGGGAAAGGGAAATAGAAATGATATACTAATTCGATGGTGTTCAAAGGTTGAGGGCTACAATATCAATCTCGGTTAAACAATAAATATACACCTAAACTAAAAAAGCGACCAACCAATTTCTAAAATCAGTTAATCGCTTTTTAGGCTTTAATTTATTTGTTGTTTATCGTAGAGAAAATCCCTCCTCTAAAACTCCACCCTACTATCACTATGTTTCTGCTTAAACTCATCTATTTGCTTAGAAGAAACATTAGTGCCTGTTAATTTAAGCGTTTTTAAATTACTCATATTTTGTACCGCTTCTAAAGTATTTACTTGGGTACTAGAAAAATTCAGCTTGTTAATTGCCGTTAAACTTTGAATTGGTTCGAGCGTATTAATTTGGGTGCTAGAACAATCGAGGCTCGTTAAATTGCTTAAATTACTTAATGGTTCTAAAGAAGTTAATTGAGCATTGGCGCAATTTAATTCCTTTAAATTAAATAAGGTTCTTAGCGGATTTAAGGTGTTTATTTGTGTAGAATAACACGATAAAAACTCCAAGTTTTTTAATTTACTTAATGGACTTAAATCGGCAACTTGTGTAGTAGAAAAATCTAAATGGGTTAAATTAATTAAATTCCTTACATCCGATAAATCGCTGATTGGCGTTTTGTTGCAATATAATTCTTTTAAATTTTGCAAGTTGCTAATCGGTGCTAAAGAACTGATTTTTGTATTATAACACTTTAAATGCGTTAAGTTTTGTGCTTTACTTAACGGAGCTAAACTGCTAATATTGGTACTATAAGCAAAAAACTCTTTTAAATTTGGTAAAGTGCCAATTGGCTCAATATCAACTATTTGTGTATTGTAGCAATGCAACTCTTTTAGGTTTTGCATATTGCTAACCGCACTTAAATTACTAAGCGGAGTTTTATAGCAATGCAAGGTTTCTAAATAAGTTAAGTCTTTTATTGGAGCTAAATTTTTAACCTGTGTACTATAAATATATAATTCTTTAAGCTTATCTAATCCTTTAACGGGTTCTAAATTGCTAATCCCCGTTTTAGCACAAGATAAGGTAGTTAAGTTTTTTAATGGCCGAATAGGATCTAGTGTTTTAATTTGTGTGTTTGCACAACGCAATTCCTTTAATTTATCCAAACCTCTAACAGGTTCCAAACTAGTAATATCTGTTTTGGAGCAATCTAGCTTCGTTAATTTTTTCAAATTTTCGAGTGGTGCGAGTGTAGTAATTTGTGTACTAGAACAGTCGAGTTCTTTTAATTTTATTAAGTTACTTACAGGGGATAAATCTTTTATTGGCGAATTATAAATACCTAGTATTTCAACATTAATTAAATTTTCGATGGGTTGTAAACTGGTAATTTGTGTATCGTAACAATACAATTCTTTTAATTTAAAAATATTGCCGAGTTGTTTTGGATTAGGCGCATTTTTAAAATTAATTGCTTTTCTAAAAACACCTTTCCAAGCTTCGTCTAAATCGTTCCACCAATTAATGGTAATTAATTTTCCTTTTTCGGTATAAGCTTTTCCTGCTATTGCTTTAGGGTCATTAGGATTTACCAGCAATAAACCTTTATAATAATTTTCTGCTTTTTTATAATGTCCGTTTTTACTTAAATCTTGTGCAGCATTTAAAAACTGATTGTAATCTTGTACTGCAATTTTAGGAGGCGGAGCTTCGCGGGTTAACATATATGTTGCAAACAAGACTGCTATAATAGATGCTGCTGCCATCAATCCTCGCATCATTTTTTTACGACGTACAACTGCTGGATCTATTTCTTCTAATTCTTCTACAAACGTAACAACCTCTTCATAACGTTCGTTCATTTTCATGGCCATAGCTTTAGCAATGGTATCACTGCTTCGCTTACTTACCGATTTGGTAATGTTTTTAACGGGAGTCATTTCCGTATAATAGCGGTCGAAAGCACTGATAGGCCGCTCTCCTGCCAAACAATAATACAAGCTGGCTGCTAGTGCATAAATATCTGTTGCCTTCGATAATTCGGCTTCGCTTGCATATTGTTCCATTGGTGCAAAACCTGCCTCGCTAGAATTGGTATTGTTTTTTACTTTATCTTTTGCTACCCCCAAACCTACTAACACTGCCCCTCGCTGTGATGTAATTACAATATTAGCTGGTCGTACATCTTTATGCAAAAATCCTTTTTCGTGTACTACTTGTAAACCTGCCGCAACTTGTCTGATGTATTGTAAGGCATTTACCTCGCTTAGGCGGCCTTTTTCTTCCACCATTTTTTGCAAGCTAATTCCCTCCACATATTCCATTACCAAATACACCGTATTGTTTTCGCTAAAAGTATCTTTTACCTGTGCAATATGGTCGTGTTGCGTTTTGGCTAAAATTTTTCCTTCCTCTAAAAATTGCGTTTTAAAACCACTAAATTCCTTTTTGGTCATAGATTGCAAAGACAAAGCATTATCCGATTCTCGATTACAAAAACCGGGTAAAAACAACTCTTTAATAACCACCGTTAAATCTAGTTTTAAGAGGGTTGCTTTATAGGTAATGCCTAATCCGCCCATTCCCAACACCTTTTCGATGCGGTATTTGCCATCCAATAAACGCGTGCCTTTGTTTAGGGTATTGGTTCGGTTAAGGGCATCAAAACCTTCGGGTTTTACATCACTCAAAAAGTCGGCAATACTTTGGTGACGTTCTGCGCCATCCATTGCCATGCCTTTTAAAATGGCATTATTGGTTTTATTGCTGATGCTTGCCAATGCGTATTGCGGCGGTGTAAGTTCGGTATTTTGTCGCTCTACAGGACTAATAGGATGCTCGCCCAATAAACAATAATACAAGGTAGCTGCTAGGGAATACACATCGGTATAATGCCCCGATTTATCAATTTTGGTATACTGAGCAATGTACTGTTCCATAGGAGCATAACTAGGCGACGAACTCGCTTTAGTAGCTGCCGAAACAAACTGCCCTGTTACCCCTAAACCGACTAACATTACCTTCCCTTCTTCGGTAATTAAAATATTAGAAGGCTGCACATCCTTGTGTAAAAACCCTTTTTCGTGTACCTCTTTTAAGGCACTCCCAATTTGCATAATGTACGATAAAGTCTCGTCTTCACTAAGCCGTCCTTTTTCTGTTACGTAGTCTTCGAGGGTGCGTTCTTCTACATAATCCATTACGAGGTAAACCGTATTGTTTTCCTCAATAATATCCCTAATTTGAATTAGGTTAGGATGTTTAAATTTGGCAAGTGCTTTTCCTTCCTCAATAAAATTATCCTTAAACGCTTTAAAACGTTTTTCAGAAAAAGATTGCAAAGAAATACTATTGTCTTCTTCCCGCACACATTTACCCGCCAAAAACAACTCCTTTACAATTAAACTGACATCTAATTGTACCAAAGTAGCTTTATAGGTAATGCCTAAACCGCCATGTTCTATTACACTCTCTATACGATATTTGCCATTGTATAGGCTGGTTCCCGACTGAAGGACTTCGTTGTTATTCATGGTATAAAAAAAAGGTTTGTATTAACATTATACATCCAACAAATGGATATGAATTGTGATGGTATTGTTTTAAACAAGGATTGGCTTAACTAAATAGTTGTACGAGATAAAGGATGTTTAAGTTACAAAGTGATGACCAATTTTAATGCCAATCCTTTGTTATTGGAACAAGGAGGAGAGGTTTTTCATTGAGAATTTAGAATCGAAGATTTAGGATTTAAAAATTTGATATGCTGATGTTAGGAGGTTTAAATTTTTGATGCTTGAAATTTGATTCTTGGTTTTTGATTTTTTTATGCTGGCGTAATTATCTGAATTTGGATGGGCTGGATGTATGGATTTATTGGATGCTATGCTGCCGATGGAGGATTTTTGATTTTTGAGATGTAATTTTCAACTTTTTACCCACTAAAAATCTGTGTAATCTGCGTAATCCGTAAAATCCGTGATTCAAACAGGAAGGGAATTTAGGATTTTTGATAGGGTGGCGATAGGTGATTTTTGTTTTTTTACCCTAGAATGAATTCTAGGGCTACAATGTCGGTCATCTCTACGAGATTTCTGAATTTGGACGACCCAGATGTTTGGGATGCTTTGCTGATGTAATTGTTCGTGTTTTTGATAATTGAT
>JAHDBT010000395.1:0-1100 GCA_020630215.1 Bacteroidota bacterium | reverse complement strand
ATTTGGCATTTGATGATTTATATTGCCTTGTACCATAAGCTAAAAGCTTGTTCTTTTGATGATGCTTGCAAACTAATTGAACACTTTATTTCGACTCCGCTCAATGATCGAAAGACGAATTTGGTACGACAAATTTCACAAATGCTTAATCGTAATGAACAATCATAAATTTGATGTGTACTATTTCTTAATGATCCTTTTTTTAGCACTGTGTTGAAAAGGGAATCACTAAGTTTTTCTTTTTTATTTACTAAAACCACAAACATGAACAAATATTATTTACTCTTTTTCTTGACCCTTTTATTCTATCAATGCGATGGAAATTCAAAAAGCAATCAAATACCACAAAATTATTTTGAGGATTATATTTCCTACGAAGCAGCGGTTAAACATTTTTGGGAACTTTATCAATTAAGCTCTAGTAAGCGGGACAAAGTTTATTTGCAATTTGCCAGAAAAAGAGATGGATGGCATGTGTTAGAACGTGCTTATGATAGTAATGAAGTCGTAAAATCAGAACGCTTTTGGTCGCTCAAATTAAAAGCATTCGAGAAAACAACTTATGAGGGAGGCAGAGATAAAAAAGAAGAAAGAAAGCATTTAAATAATAAATCGTACAGCTATGATGTATGTTTATATTATGGTTATCCAGGATGGTCGAAAGATATGATTGATGATTTTGGGGATGAGAATAACTTACCAGATATAATGCTGCAAGGATTGGCAAGAGCGAATTGTAATTATGCGGCTGCTTTTTTAAGAGACCAATACAAAGACCAACCCCAAGGCGAAGATTTTAAAAGCTATAAATACGAGAAAATTCCAGCTAAAAATTTAACAAACAATATACAATATGCTAATAAAGGGATTGATTATTATTTAAAACTACATGAGCAGAACCCAGCCTACGAAACCCTTGTTGGGAGGGTGTTTACCAATTATAGTAATGAGTGTGTACACAGTTATTTTCATTTGAATTCGGTGAAAGAACCCAAAGCAGCACAACAGTTTTTAAAGGATAATTTGTACGATGAGTTTATACTAAATATGGCTAAAAATCATTTGCATTCTTGCGCTCAAAATGCTATCCTTTTTACACA
>JAHDBT010000394.1 GCA_020630215.1 Bacteroidota bacterium | reverse complement strand
TAGCAAAAAAATTAGATGCCTGTAATTAAATAGATAAAATAATAAATATGGGAATGCACAAAACCTAATGTGGTTGAGTACAAACCAACTCCTAGCAGCCAACCGCCGTCATTCGCATTTGTGCTTTGTGCCCAGCCTATAGGTAAAGTAGTTTCTTCAAAGTTTTCAAAAATTAAAATATTTTGTGCCGATAAACTATTAAGCACATAACAAAGTCCTAGTAGTACAATAAAAATTCGCATTATAAATAATTTAACAGATATGTAATTTTATAAAGACAAGCTAATTCAAAGGATACTAACCTATATCTAGCAAGTACTTGCCAAAAACAGCGAAATAAGACGCTTAAATCTTTCCTTCAGAAAAAAATATGTAATAAATTTCATAAAAACCTCTTTCCTTATGTAACTTTTTACATAAACACACGTCTAATATAATGTAAGCGGGCAAAACCTGCTAACAATTTTTAATTATTAAGTGATGCACAGCACGTTTATTTTATAAATTAATACTCCTGTACATCATCAAGAAACTGTTGTGAAACAGCTTCAACAATTTTTTTGTTTTGAAGAATTTTACCATCGACAGGTCATTTATGGCAGGGCTCGCAATTATTGTAGTCCTCCTGGCCAGTTATCCTTACCTATCTAGTTTCCACGAAAAAAACGATGATAGCGCTGGCCAGACCTTACAGCCAAATAAGGATCCGAATGAATTATATTTACTGGACAAAGCTTCGGTATATATACGTGACATTGACGCATTTAAAGATAAGGTTAATGAGGTAAGCGAAAAACTTCAAATTCCTAGTGATTGGTTAATGGCAGTAATGCACTCCGAAAGCCGTTTCGACGCTTCGGTAGAGAACAAAAAAGGCAGCGGCGCAACTGGACTTATTCAATTGATGCCACACACTTGCACCGATTTTGACATTACCATTGAGCAATTACGCAATCTTAACCATGTAGATCAATTAGATTATGTGTACGACTATTTAAATACTGTACGTGAGCAACGAGGCATTAGCTATCACTCTTTAACCGATTTATACTTGGCCATTCTATATCCACGAGCTTTGGTGAACAATCACCCAAATTATGTGTTATATGAAAACCCAAGCATCGCTTACAAGATGAACAATGGCTTAGACGAAAACCAAGATAAACGAGTAACTATTAGCGATATTGATATGCGTATGCGTAGAGTATATTCTACTGCATTCCATGTGCCACCACAAAGCATTGACGAGCCTTACCAAGTAGGTGCAAGTCCTCAAATTGCTTCTTTTGTTAAATTAAGTTTTATGGAAGCTTTACTTTTTATCTTGCTAATTTTTGTAATTACTTTTCAGTTTTACACTTTTAAAGTAACTACTCGTAAACAAATTGCTTGTCCTAAATAGGATTAAGCATTGTTAACCTAACAAAAAGGCTGGCTTTATAGTCGGTCTTTTTTTTTATAAAGTCGTTAAAACGCCATTATACAACAAAGAAAATCAATTTTATAACCGTATATTTTTAATTATCTCGTATTTTTAGGCTATTATTTTTATCTGTCTAACAAAAAAAGCAAATCATGAAAAAACTATTACTGCTAATGGTACTCCTTGCTAGTATGGCAAGTCTTACCGCAAACAATGTAAACATTGTATTTAACCACCATGCAAATGGCGACGCTGTTAGCTTAAACAGCAGCACACATGCCGATTGGCAGGGCAATACCTTTACCATTACCCGAGGGCAATTTTACATTTCGCAATTAACCCTTATTCACGATGGTGGTCAAGAAATGGATTTATCGGATACGTATTTATTGGTTAATATTAACAACAGCAACTACCCTATTGGCGATTTAAATATTAATGAGCTAGAAGGTATTCGTTTTAGTATTGGCGTAGATGAAGACGTAAATCACGATGACCCCGCTGCTTGGCCTACCGATCATCCTTTGGCTTTACAATCGCCCTCTATGCATTGGGGTTGGTCGCCAGGTTATCGTTTTGTGGCTTTAGAAGGTTATATTGGTGCCGATGAACCTAGCACCAATTACCAATATCACTGTGTGGGCGATCAGTTTTTAACGCCTATTGATTTAGCAACAGATGGTATCGTAAATGGACAAGATTTAAACATCCACATTAATGTAGATTGGGCGCGCTTTTTTGATAACTACAATGCAGTTGTAGCAAATTACATGCATGGCGCAGGAGAACCAATTCCTAGTTTAATGGATAATTTAGATGCCGCTTTTGACGCACCTACTTCTATTGGTACTGCTGTAACAACAACGATTCAAAATAATTATAGTGCAACAAATTACCCGAATCCGTTTAGCGAAAAAACAACTATTAATTATGATTTAGGCAATGCCCAAAATATTAGTTTAATGGTAAGCGACTTAACAGGACGCACGGTTGCTAGTTACCAAAATTTAGCAAATAACGGATCTGTTGAATTGCAAAAATCGTTATCAAACGGTATTTATTTTTATACTTTTTATAGCAATAACGAAGCAGTTATTCGGAATAAAATGCAGGTAGTGCGATAGAGCGTTCCCACTGAGTTGCACGGAGTTTTTCACGGTATCGCACAAATTTTTTTGGGGTTTCGTTGTCTTCTTTTTCTAGTAGATTTGGATATTTCAAACCTGTGGGAGTTTAATTTTAAAAAAATACAATTGCTTATTATTGCATTTAGGCTTACTATTTTTTGGAAAAATAGTAAGCCTATTTTCCCCGCAGTTACCTGAATACTTAAAAATATAAAATTAGTTTTTTTTTATTTAAACACTTAAAAAATAAGTCCGACAATTTGTACGCAGAGATTTTGTGCTTAGACAAGGCGCAAAACGCAGGCATAGCAGCGCTACGGCGAGTATTTGCAACGCAGGATAAGTGCAAAAAATCAAGTAGAAATGGCGGACTTATTTTTTATGTGTTTACTTAGATTAAAATCAAAAATAATTTCACAAGTAATTGTCATGACAAAAAATAACACATATAATACGTTTTATTTTTACATGCTATTAACTATGTTATTGTTTAATGCTTGCCAAAAAGATAATACATCAGCAGCAAAGGAAAATTTGTTATTTACTAGTTTAGAAATTCCAACAGGCTTCCCATTTCCTGAAATTCCAGAAGGGAATGAATTAACAACTGCGAGGGTAGAATTAGGCCGACAATTATTTTACGATCCTATTTTATCTCGTGACTCTACTTTGTCTTGTGCTTCTTGTCATCAGCAAGAATTTGCGTTTGCCGATAATCGGGTATTTAGTTTAGGCGTAGATGATTTATTGGGAACTAGAAATGCGACTAGCCTAAGCAATGTAGCATATCAAGAACGCCTATTAAGGGAAGGAGGAGTTGCAACTATTGAAATGCAAGTGCTAGTGCCAATACAAGAACACAACGAGTTTGATTTTAATATTGTACTTGTTGCCGAACGCTTAAAAAACAATCCGCATTATGTAACGCAAAGCTGGGAAGCATACGAACGGGAACCCGATCCTTTTGTAATTACTCGTTCTATTGCGGCTTTTGAACGGACTTTAATTAGTGGTAATAGTGCCTATGACAAATACACTTTTCAAGGAGAAGATTGTGCTTTAAATAAATCTCAAAAACGAGGATTGGCTTTGTTTAACAGCAAACGCCTAGCCTGCGCTGCTTGTCATAGTGATTTTAATTTCACGAATAACACCTACGAAAACAATGGCTTATACGACATATACGCCGATAACGGGCGAGAACGCCTAACCGAATTACCCGAAGACCGTGCAAAATTTAAAGTGCCTTCGCTACGAAATATTGCCTTAACCGCCCCCTATATGCACGATGGTAGTTTAGGTAGTTTAGAAGCCGTAATTAGTCATTACGAAAGTGGTGGAGCAAATCACGAAAATAAAAGTAAATTAATTACGGGCTTTACCCTAACTAAAAAAGAAAAAGAAGATTTAATTAATTTTTTAAATACTTTAACGGATTATGATTTCATTAATAATCCGCAATTTAGCAAGCCTATTATTGAATAAATTTAGTCTTAAAAAAAAATAAAATTATGGAATTAAAATTCAAAACCAATATTAATTGTGATAGCTGTGTAAGAATGGTTAGTCCATTTTTAAATGAAGAACAATCAATTAATAATTGGCAAGTTGATACGAGTATTGCTGATAAAATTTTAACAGTAGAAACCAATGAAAGTGTTGATAAAATTGTAGCTGTTGTACAGGATGCAGGATTTGAAATTTCTGTATTAAATTAGTTCCACGAATATTCATTTTCCAGTTTAGTGAAAAATAAGATCAAAATGCATTATTTAAATTCTTTACTTATTCCCATTATTTTCCTATTGCTCTTTACAAATTGCCATAAGGATAATGGAACAGAAACGGACACAAGCACCTACAGCTTAACTTTTGATATTGACCATCAATTTAATGGCAATGCTATTTCTTTCAATGAATTAGCACATACCAATGAAGCAGGCAATTTAATGAGTTTTACTCGCTTGCAATACCTTATTTCTGGCATTAAATTATATAGGGCAGATGGAAGTGCGGAAGAAATAGACGCTACTTATGCATTTATAAATCCTATAGAAAATAGAAGCAGTTTTAAGATTGATAATATTTTAAATGGCGACTTTACAGGCATTGCTTTTACGATAGGTTTAGATTCTATCGCTAATTTTTCTAATCCAAATGATTATGCGCCTGATCATCCCTTAAACCCTTTACTCAACCAAATGCACTGGGATTGGAGTCAGGGATATATTTTTCTTTCTATGGAAGGACAGTATGAGACAGGAGCAGGTTTAGCAAGCGGTTTTTCGTATCATGTTGCATTTGAAGAAAACCTAATGCCTTTTATTTACAACAATGAGGCATTTAGTTTAGATAGTGATAAAACCGTACAATTGGTATTTGATGTGGCAGAAGCATTTAAAAACCCTGCCACCTTTGATATTCTTGTAGACGGAGCATTTTCACATTCTAGCTCTGATAATGGCATTGCGAATACAATTAGAGATAATATGTCGGATGCGATTAAAATTATTGGTTATGAATAGTCAACACCGTAGTTTAATTATTGTAATTATTGCGTTTATTACTTGTATTACCATCCTACAATCCTGTAAAACGGATAACAATGAGGTAGCAACAACAACTCCTTATTTACTAAATACAAATGGCAATTTACCACAACCCCTACTGCCTGCCGATAATCCGCTTACGGAAGAAGGCGTGCAACTTGGGCGAATGTTGTTTTATGAAAATGCTTTATCGAGAGATGGTTCACAAGCCTGTGCGAGTTGTCATTTACAAGCAACTGCTTTTGTAGATTCGCTCAAACTAAGCATAGGCGTGCAAGGTTTAGAGGGACGCAGAAATTCGATGCCCCTATTTAATTTAGCTTGGCATAATAAAGGTTTTTTTTGGGACGGACGAGCAAAAACACTACGAGAACAAGCCTTACTTCCTATTCAGGATGAATTGGAAATGGACGAAACATTAGATAAGGTAATTAACAAATTAACCGCAAAAAACAATTATTTAGATCAATTTGAATTGGCTTTTGGCGATGCAACAATTACCGAAGAACGCATTGGATTGGCTATTGAACAATTTATGATTAGCCTAGTTTCTGCTGATGCTAAATATGATAAATGGAAAAAGGAACAAGCTACATTCACCGAATCGGAACTACGTGGTTACCAATTATTTTTTACGGAAAGCAACCCACAAGCCATTGAATCAGGTGCCGATTGTTTTCATTGTCATGGCGGTGATTTATTTACCAACGCCCATTTGATGAACAATGGTTTAGATACCGATGCAGAATTTACCGACCTAGGATTATACGAAGTAACAGGCTTAGATAGCGACAAAGCCAAATTTAAAGTACCTTCGTTGCGTAATGTAGCCCTTACCCCTCCTTATATGCACGATGGACGTTTTGAAACATTAACACAAGTATTGAATCACTATAATAGTGGCGCAAAAGAATCAAGTACCCTAGACCCTAATATGCACGCTATTATTGAGAACGGCTTACAACTAAGCGAACAAGATATGGCAGACATCATTAACTTTTTACACACCCTTACCGACGAAACTTATTTAAATAACCCTGCTTATAGCAATCCGTTTGAATAAATTTTGTAAGCCTTCAAAACGTTAGGGTAAGCTTGACTATTTTAGTGTATTTTAAATTTAAGGTTCGTTAATGATAAGCAATATACAAATTTTAAAATTTCATACATATTGATTTCTACCACTACTTTTTGAAGGCTTACTAAATTTTTGTAATTTTAGCCTATCACAAATTATACAAACACAAAACATGAATTTAATAAGCACTACCCTATATGTTAAAAATATGGTTTGTCCAAGATGCATTAAAGTAGTAGAAACTACGGTCAGCAAAATGGGCTTTGAGGTAACATCCATAAAATTGGGGGAGGTAGTTGTTGATAAATCTTTAAATGAAAAAGAACAAACAAGCATTAGCGAAGCCTTACAAGCATGGGGCTTTGAGTTAATTGAGAATAGAGAAGAAAAACTGGTTTCTCAAATTAAAGGCATCGTTGTACAAATGATTCACTATGCCGAAGAATTACCCGACATTAAAAACTCCGCTTTCCTCTCCGAAAAAATAGGTTTGAGCTACGACTATATCAGCAAAATATTTTCTACACACGAACAAATTACCATCGAAAAATACATCATCCTACAAAAAATTGAACGGGTAAAAGAATTGCTCTCGTATAAAGAATTAGCCCTCAAAGAAATTGCTTATCAACTAGGCTATAAAAGTGTGCAGCATTTGTCGAGCCAATTTAGATCGGTTGTAGGAATGTCGGTTACAGAGTTTAAAAAATTGGAGCAGAAAGGGAGGAAGACCTTGGATTTTTGATGCTTGATTTTTGAAATGTGATTTTTGATTTTTTACCTGCTGATGCGAGGAGAAACTCATTGAAA
>JAHDBT010000393.1 GCA_020630215.1 Bacteroidota bacterium | reverse complement strand
AATAATCAAAGTGGTGGAGTTTATTTTTTCTCATTCACTAATTCATCATTCCATATTATACCTAGCGGTTAAGCAACTTTATAACTTGTTAAAACGTTGTAAGATAGAATAGAAAATAGAGTTTAATTGATAAATGATGAATTATTTTTTACGTTTCCCATTATACATAGCCAGTATTGTAATTATTATAGGAATACTATTTTTTAGTGCCTGCAGCAAAGAAGGGGATAATGGAATTGATGACTGCCCTTGTGAAAATGATGCGGTTTGTATAAACGATAATTTAGGGGGTATTACGTGTGTGTGTGCCGAAGGTTATTTTGGCGTATCCTGCGAAAATTTTGATACCTGCTACAATGTTGTTTGTGCCGAAAACCAAATTTGTACAAATGGGGTTTGTGATTGTGCACCCGGCTTTGAAGGAGCAGATTGCCAAGAATTAATACGAGAAAAATATTTAGGGAATTACCAAGCAATTGATGTTTGCCCAGGAGGAACCTATGGCTATCCTGTTACTATCAAAACATCAGACGAAGGAGCACAGTTTATTATTTTAGAAGGCTTTGGCAGCTTTACCGACCCCGTACTAGCAGTAAAAGCAGAAGTAATAGATACCTACACTTTTGAAATACCTGTAGGCAATTACCCTGGCGTAACCATACAAGGCGGTTCTATTGGCCAATACGATGCCGATACAGGTGTTATTAGCATTTCCTACCAATCAACCCTAGCCAGCAATACCGAAACCTGCCATTTAACCCTCAATCCAGAGTAAACTCATGTTGATATTGTAGTCCCCAACACTAAAGACCCTCATTGCATATGCCTATTAAAACTTTGTAATGCCTCGACGTTAGCAGGTGAAAACAATTTAGCTATTTAACCATGTAATGTTAATTGTAAATGAGGCGGGCTACATACACAACTTAGGTAAAGTAAGGTGGACGTTTTTTTGCAAAAAGCTCAACAAAATCAATAAAATGCTGTTTATTTAATGATTCAATTATTAGAAACATTAAATACCATTCCCCATTATGTTCCAGAAATACATTTTTGTTGTAAGCTTATTGTTAAGTTTTGGCCTGCAACTATGTTTAGCGCAGGATGGCGTTATTAAAGGCCGAGTATACGATCCTATCAGCAACGAATCTATTCCATTTGCCAATGTGGTTATTCAAGGTACTAACACAGGTGCTACTACCGATATTGATGGCAACTATGCCATCGAAAATTTGGAGGCAGGCTTATACAATATCCAAACCTCCTATGTAGGTTATAAAACCAATGTAATTTTTGAGGTAGAAATTTTAAATCCCCGTCCCGTTATTTTAAACATCACCCTCGAACCCAATTCCGAAGTGCTAGAAGCAGTAGAGGTAAAAGCCGACCCTTTTAGTAAAACCGAAGAAAGCCCCGTGTCTTTACGGAGTATTGGCGTAAACGAAATTAAAAGAAATCCAGGAGGAGGACGAGATATTTCTAAAGCCGTACAAGTGTTGCCAGGCGTAGCAACAACCCCTTCCTTTAGAAACGATATTTTAATACGTGGAGGCGCACCTAGCGAAAATCGTTTTTATATTGATGGCATTGAAGTGCCTACCATTAATCACTTTTCTACACAAGGCGCATCGGGCGGGCCAGTAGGAATGATTAACGTAAATTTTGTAAAAGATGTCGATTTTTACTCAGGCGCATTTCCTGCCAATAGAGGCAATAGTTTAAGCTCTGTTTTCGACTTTAAATTTATGGAAGGTAATACCGATAAACTAGGCGGTAACTTTGTAGTAGGTTCTAGTGATGTAGGTTTAAGCTTAGAAGGACCGCTAGGGAAAAATGTAAATTTTGTCGCATCTGTTCGTCGTTCTTATCTGCAATTTTTGTTCGAAGCCATTGGGCTGCCTTTCCTCCCTACTTACAACGATTTTCAGTACAAAGTAAAATGGAACATCGACCCTAAAAACCAATTAACCATCCTAGGAATTGGAGCCATCGACGATTTTGAACTCAACCTAGAAGCCAACGAAGACGAACTGCAACGCTACATACTTGAAAACCTACCCGTTAACAATCAATGGAATTACACACAAGGATTTAAATACACCCACTTTGCCAGTAATAACTACACCAATTTTATTTTTTCCAGATCTATGCTTAATAACCAAACCATTAAATACGATGGCAACGACGAAAGCAGCGAAGAAAATTTACTACTCGATTATCTATCGGTAGAAGCAGAAAATAAATTTAGAATAGAAAACGTAGCCCGATTTAATGGCTTTAAACTAACCACAGGCATTAACTACGAATACGCTAAATACAGCAACGATACCTACGCAAAAATTTCTTTAGCCAATGGCCAATCAGCAACCATTAATTACAACAGTAAATTTGGTTTAAACAAATACGGTTTATTTGCCCAAGGAAGTAAAAGCCTTTTAAGCGACCGCCTTACCCTCTCTGCAGGACTAAGAATGGACGGCAACGATTACTCCAACGATATGAGTAATCCGCTACAACAATTTTCTCCTCGTGTTTCGGCAGCTTTTGCACTAACGCCTAGAATTGGACTAAACTTTAATACGGGCATTTATTACCAATTACCTCCCTACACCGTGCTAGGTTATAAAGATGATACCAATGGAGATGGAGAAGCAGAATTTGTAAATAAAGATAATGACCTAACCTACATTAGGTGCCAACACTTAGTAGGCGGATTAGATTTTAACACCGCTTCTAACTCCAAAATTACGGTAGAAGGATTTTTGAAATTATACAGCGATTACCCCTTAACCTTACGAGATTCTATTTCCCTAGCCAACTTAGGCGGCGACTTTGGGGTAATTGGCGATGAACCCGTTGCTTCTATTTCGGAAGGACGAGCCTATGGATTAGAATTGTTGTTTCAACAAAAATTATTTAAAGGATTTTATGGCATTGCCGCCTACACCTTATCGTGGAGCGAATTTAAAGATAAAAACGGCGAGTATGTACCCTCTTCTTGGGATACCCGCCATATTTTTAACCTAGTAGCAGGCAAACGTTTTAAACGCAACTGGGAAATAGGATTGAATTGGCGATTCAATACGGGCGTACCTTACACGCCTTACGACGTATCAACATCGGCACTAAAAAATGTATGGGATGTAACAGGGCAAGCACTACCCAACTACAACCTCCTAAACAGCGAACGCCCAGGCGCAAACCACGAAATGGATATACGAGTAGATAAAAAATGGTTCTTCAAAAAATGGAGCCTCAACCTTTTCCTAGATGTAGAAAATGTATATGGCTTTAACACCGAACTGCAACCTATTCTACTTCCCGAAACCGATGAAGCAACGGGCACATTCATCACCGATCCCAATGATGCCAGCCGCTATCAAATGAAAGAACTCGAAAATTTATCGGGATTAACCACACCAAGTATCGGGATAATTGTAGAATGGTAGTTTTTTCGTTCACTTATGCTTACATTTGCAGTTAATTTGCTAAATAGTAGTAACAACAAAAACATTCCCCCAATGAATTTAGAGCTAATAGATAAAAACGCATTGGTAGGTGGCAGTAGTCAAGGAATTGGCAAAGCCGCCGCCATCGAGTTAGCAGCACTAGGAGCCGATGTTACCCTAGTAGCACGCAACGAAGACCGCCTAAGAGAAGTACTAGCAGAACTAGATACTTCGCAAGGGCAAAACCACGACTTTTTAATCCTTAATTACAACCATGCAAAAGACGTTCGCCAAAGCGTAGCCGATTATATTGAGCAGCACCAAAAGCCGTTTCATATATTGGTAAACAATACGGGCGGGCCACCTGCAGGGCCAATTGTGGAGGCAGAAATTGATGCTTTTTTGCAAGCACTCAACAACCACCTCGTATGCAATCATCTACTAGCGCAAACCGTTTTAGAAGGCATGAAAAGCGAAGGATACGGACGTATTATCAATGTGATTTCTACATCAGTAAAATCGCCTTTAAACAATTTGGGCGTATCTAATACAACACGGGGAGCCGTAGCAAGCTGGGCAAAAACATGGTCGAACGAAGTAGGGAAATTTGGCATTACGGTAAACAATGTACTCCCAGGTTTTACCAACACCCAACGCCTCAACAACATCATTTTTAACAAAGCCGAAAAACAAGATAAAAGTGCCGACGAGGTAATTGCCAATATGAAAAGCAATGTGCCTTTACAACGCTTTGCCGAACCTGCCGAAGTAGGCGCAGTAGTAGCCTTTTTAGCAAGCCCCGCCGCAGGATACATTAATGGCGTAAGCCTACGAGTAGATGGCGGAAGAACAAAAGGGATTTAAATTGTTACATGGCTGAATGGCTGAACTGTTAGTTGGTTGAATGACTAAACGTTTTTATTTGTGAAACCTCCAAAACAATAAGTGCCCACTTACTTTAATAGAGTCAATTTTACTAAAAAAAGAAAACGGCGAAGCCCAAAAAACTTGGTGCGACTCCGTGAAAAACCCCGTGCAACCCCTAAAAAAACATTGTTAAAAAAAAAGAAAACCGCCATCCTAAACCCCAACAAACTTTATTAAATCATGCTAGGAAAGAAAAAGAACGAAAAAAAACAGTACAAAAACTATATCAACGGTAAATTAATCGAACCAGAATCGGGAGCGTATTTAGACAATTACAATCCTGGTACGGGCGAGGTATATGCCTACATTCCCGACTCGGACGAGCGAGATGTAGCCGCTGCTGTAAAAGCCGCCAAACTCGCTTACCCCGAATGGTCGAACACGCCTGCCGAAACTCGTTCTCGCTTACTATTGCGTATTGCCGATATTATAGAGCAGAACTTAGATATGCTTGCCGCAGCCGAAAGCGAAGACAATGGCAAACCCGTATCCTTGGCTACCAGTGTAGATATTCCTAGGGCGGCAGCTAATTTCCGTTTTTATGCCACGGCTATTATGCATCAATCTTCCGAATCGCATTTTATGCCAGGCATGGCAATTAACTATACCTTACGCCGTCCATTAGGCGTAGTTGCGTGTATTTCTCCTTGGAATTTACCCCTCTATCTTTTCACTTGGAAAATTGCGCCAGCCCTAGCAGCAGGCAATTGTGTAGTAGCTAAACCTTCCGAAGTTACGCCTCGTACCGCTTTTATGTTATCAGAAATTTGCGAAGCAGCAGGAATGCCAGCAGGCGTTTTAAATATTGTACACGGACTAGGCCCAAAAGTAGGACGAGCAATGGTGATTCATCCAGAGGTAAAAGCCATTTCCTTTACAGGCGGTACCAACACAGGACGAGAGATTGCCAAACTTGCAGCTCCGATGTTCAAAAAAATATCGTTGGAGTTGGGCGGTAAAAACCCCAACATTGTTTTTGCCGATTGCGACTTCCCTAAAATGATGGCAACCACCATTAAATCGTCGTTTAGCAACCAAGGACAAATTTGCTTGGCAGGCTCTCGCATTTTTGTAGAGCGACCAATTTACGAGCGTTTTAAAACAGAGTTTGTTGCCAAAACCTACCTCCTAAAACAAGGCGACCCAAGTAGCAACGATACCCAAGTAGGGGCAGTTGTTTCTAAAGCACATTTTGAAAAAATTATGCATTATATTAATTTAGCCAAGCAGGAAGGCGCAGAAGTTTTACTAGGGGGCAATCAAAAAATAATGAAAGGACGTTGTGCCAATGGCTGGTTTGTAGAGCCAACTATTTTAGCCAATCTTCCCTACGATTGCCGCACCAATCAGGAAGAGATTTTTGGACCCGTAGTTACCATCACCCCTTTCGATAAAGAAGAAGAGGTATTACAATATGCCAACAGCACTGAGTTTGGTTTGTCTGCCACCGTTTGGACTTCCAACCTTAACCGAGCGCATCGAGTGGCCGAAAAACTAGAAGCAGGTATTGTATGGGTAAACTGCTGGCTACTGCGTGATTTACGTACGCCTTTTGGTGGCGTAAAAAATTCGGGACTAGGCCGAGAAGGCGGATGGGAAGCCCTACGCTTTTTTACCGAACCCAAAAATGTTTGTATTAAAACTTAGGGATTTTGATTGCTGATTTTTGAAATGTGATTTTTGATTTTTATATGCTGACGGTGGGGAATTTTGATTCTTGATATTGGAATTTGAATGCTGCATTTTTGTGCCGTAGGTACAACCTGTTTATAGCAAAATAATATCAAAGAATCTAGCGCTGTAGGTGCGACCTTAATTAAATTAAAAAAAATAATTGTTATTCTTAAAATAATACTTTATGAAACAGCTATTTACAATTGCCACCATTAGTTGTAGCTTGCTATGCCTAGTAGGATTTACTGCGTGTGGAGGCGAAACAGGAACAACAGATAATACAACTACAGTTAATAAAACAGCGAGTAATGGAATTAATGGCCTATGGATAAATACGAGCAATGGTTCGTCGATGCGGTTTAAACAAGAAGGAAATAAAATAACCGCTGTTTATGATAAACCTTCCCAAAAATCGTTGGATTTAGGTTTTGCGCCAGGGGAAGAAAGCATTAGAGGAACCTTGAAAGGAAATGTAATAACTGGTACTACCAAAGTACGTTATCCCGAACCACAAAAAAGCCAATGTCCCGATAAGGCGTTAAGATGGGCACCCTTTGAGTTTTTTGTAGAACAAGGCGGTGCATTCATCAAAGGCACCTGGGAGGCACAAGCCCTATCGTCCGAATGCGAAATATTAGAAGAAGCCAACCTAGAATGCTTGTATACCAAAATGAAATAATTTTCCTGACATGTTTATCCAGTAAGGAAAAGTACTTGACACTTTGCAGCGGTGCAGCGAAGCGGAACCGTCTATATACCAAGTACCCTCTACTATCTACCAAAAAAAGTGCAAACCGCTTAGATAAACAGGTCGTTTTCCTTGATAATTCCCATCTTAACCATCATAAAAAAAGCCAATCAACCATATTTTAAAATGGTCGATTGGCTAAAAAAGTTGGAGTTGTTGGTAACTGATTAAAAGTTTTGTGCTTATATTCCTTAGT
>JAHDBT010000392.1 GCA_020630215.1 Bacteroidota bacterium | reverse complement strand
GAGGGATGCAATTATGGAAGCGGCATTATAAAGGTGCTTAAATTATATTTTTTGAAGTGAATATTTATAAATTCGCTTGTTTTTTCTTGGGTTTTAATTGCATTTGTGTGATAATTTAATTTTTTAATAATATAAATAATCTAATAATTATGCCATTACCTTTAATACCAGCTATTATTGTAGTAATTGTTACTGCCGCTACTACTGTCGTCATTAATTGGGATTCTATTTCTAAATATTTTTTAGGAGAATCTTTTGCAGTTCTTGGAGCTAAATATACTGGAAAAACAACACTAATTAAGTATTTAACTAAAAAAGAAATAAAGTTTGAAGGGGAATGGGACAGTTCAAGTATTGAGAATACATCTAAATCAAAATATGTGAAAAAAGATGTGAAATTTCTAATCAAGAAAAATATTGATTTTGATGGCGACATAAATTTTAAAGCGACTTTGTGGGAGGATATGATAGTTAAAGCTGATTATGTGCTTTACATGCTCAACCTAAACCTGTTTTATAACGAAGAGGAAGAAGAAAAGGAGAAGTATCATAAACGTGTTAAAGTTGATTTACAAGACATCGAAAGATGGATGATTGATAATGATAAAAAAAGAATTTATATTATTGCAACTTTTGTTGATAAACTTCCTGGCTACCCAATTGAAAATAGCAAAGAGAATAAAAATTTTTGTAGTAAGTTGAAAGAGCTAATGCATGATTTTGTAAAGGAAACATTTTCCAGAAACCTTACACCTACAGTGATTGTTGTGTCGTTAGATGGAAAGTATATAGAGAGAAACTCATATGTTATTATGAAAACGATAAAGAATTCTTAGAGATTATTAATTTAGCAACAATATGGCAAATTTAGCAGTATGGGTTCAAAATAGTAATGTGCATGAATCGGGGGTTTTGTTTGAAAACGGTGAGGTTGTAGAGAAGGAAAGGACAATCGAATTAATTAAGAAGATGGTTCATGTTTATAATAAAGGCCTGATTATACATTCAGAAAGTGATCGAGAAGTAGTTCGTTATAAGAATAGGTATTTGCTCAAAATACATTCAGATACGCTTGATGATTATAGACGGAGAATGCCCGTAATGATACTTTTAAGAGATTTTGCAGTAGATAATACTGAAAAAATTTTATTAAATATTATAGATGTTTTTGAAAAAGCAAAATACAATGTTAGCAATAAGAAACTTCGTATGCTAATAAAACTTATTAGCGATGATGTGGTTGCTAAGAGAAAACTTCGACAAATTGGAATATCATTCAATAATCAGTTTCACAAAATTGCAGCGTCCTGGAAAAAACACTTTCCAATTATTGTAGTTTTACTGTTTTTTATATTTATTCCTTTTTACATGCATGTGTATGTAGATAAATTTTCTAAATTTCTAAAAAAAATATTTTATGTTTGGTGAAGAACACGAAAGAACGATAGTACTCTTTGCAGACTATCTAAGCAAAAATGCCCTCAAGCATACTGAAAATGGGCAAAAAATACTTAGTTGTAAGTCTTTAAGAATAGTTGACCTTAAAGAGAAAGGGGAATTTAAAAAAGAGTTTAGGGTTAAAAACAACTCTAATTTACTTGACAAAACGATGATGGTGCTATCTCCTTTTGATGCTGAGAGTAAAACATATATTACATCTCATGAATTAGAATTGCATATTACGCAGACAAAGTTTGCTTGCCTTCTTAAACTCTGTCAGTATTTAGGTGCCAAAAAAATTGACATCGTAAATGTAGTAATAGATAGTAATGGAACCAATTTTGAATTTGGGTTAACTGATATTAAAGGACAACCTGCAAATAGTAATAAGAAAGAAGGGCAAGGTGATAAAAGTAAAGGGAGTTGGAAAAACACTATTTTCAGTTTATTCAAAGAAAATACGAAACTTAATGCAAAGTTGGAAGCTGGTTGGGGTGCTTCTTTTTTTAAAAGTGTTAATAAAACATATATTTATGAAGGTGGGCTTCCTAATTATAATGGAGCGAAAAAATTTTTAGAAAAAAATAACCTTCAAGATGATATAGAGCTAGTAGAATTATTAGAGTTTTTCGAGCCAGAGGTATACGAAGGTAACAAAATTAGAAATTTTAACAAAAATTTCACCTTGTTAGATAGAAAGTATATAACATTAAATTTAGCTAGTTCACTTGAACTATTTGATGTTACTTTAGGAAATTTAAATGCTTCTTATAACAAAGAAAAATTAGAAATGATAGCTTTTGAATTAGATATTGAATTTTAATAAAAAATATTTATCACTAGTATTCAGAAAATTGAAAAACGGAATCCCGATTTTATCACTTTCACTTAAAAACAAAAATTATGTTCATTCCATTTATTGCTGTTGGATCAGGTATCTCTCTAACTGTTTGGGGAGTAAAAAAAATCATCAACAATGATGACTCTGCGGATAAGAAAGTTGCAGCATTTATAAGCAGTATTCCAGAAAATATTTTAAAGTACATTGAGGTTGGATGGGACAAAAATGGTCCTATTATTCGTTTCAAACTATATGTGAGTGCCGAGCAACAAGAATTCCTTGAAAAGGAAATAAAGAATAATGTTATTGTTCAAAATAATAACGTAGACAAATCAATAAATCAATAAAATATACATGCATAAATGTTCCAAATAGAAATACCAAAAATCAAATTAGGGAAATTTGCCGATAGTACCGACAATATTGTTAAGCTAGACTTAGCGTATTCTAAGGGTTTGCTTTTTGAATTAACAGAAGAGATGCAAGAAGAAGCATTTGTTTATAATCAACTTCAACTAATTGCACTTCAAATACTGCAACACTTAAAACCTCAGTTGGTTAAAATAACGTTTATTGAACTCGGTTTAACAAACTCCTTTAAGTGGATAAATCACTTAGAGGTTTGTAATAATATCAACTTTATTCGTACTACTGAGCAATTAAAAGCTTTTATAGCTGGGTTACATAGCAAAATTCAAGTAATTAATAGCAAGGTACTTAAAGCCGATTTTCCTACTATTTTTTCCTACAATAAAGAGGAGTTTATAAAACATCAAGAAAACGAGCATTCAATTCCGTTTTACGAGCCTTACAATTTTATATTCCTAGCTAACTTTCCTGAAATGTACTCATTGGCAATTATTCAAGATTTACTAACATTAATGAAAATGGGAACTAAAGCCGGTGTGTATTTATTTGGTGCGGTAAACATTGCTGGAGTTGATGATAAAAAAAAGCATTGCATAGATAGGCTTACAGAAGAACTAACTTATGCAAAGCAGACAAATAGTTTGCAAAAAAGGCACTACATTTTAAAAGACAAGCATACTGAAAATAGCAGTTTATTTGCTGCAACAAGAGCAACTAGGTTTGAGTGGAATGAATGCGAGGATACAAGTTTTAGGGAACATATAGGCGCAATAAAAGAAAAATATATTAGCACTAATACGTTAAGTAGCAGTTCCAATTTTCTTGAAGTGACGATAGGAAGGCAAGGGCGTGATGAGTTTGTATTAAAACTAGGAAATAAGGCAGATGTTTATCATGGGCTTATTGTTGGGGCTACTGGCACGGGTAAATCAACGCTAATAAATAACGTTATTGTAAAAATTGCGGAAAAATATGCTCCTGATGAAATTAGATTAATTTTATTAGACTATAAAGAGGGGGTAGAATTTAAAATTTTTGAAGAACACCCTAATTTAGCAATGCCAATACCTGATGCTCCTTCAATTGAAGATGCGATTAAAACATTAGAACTATTACAAAAGGAAAAAAAACGTAGGAGATTATTGTTTTCAGGAAGTTTTATACAAGATGAAAAAAAACAAATTGAGTTTAGAAAAAAACATATAAAATATATTGATGAGTACAATGCATTAGTTAATAAAACGGAGCAGATTCCTCGAATTATAATGATTATTGATGAGGTGCAAATGATTCTTCAGGGTACCTACAATCAAAATGATACGATTAATACTTTGCTTAATGAAATTGCTCGTCAAGGTCGTTCATTCGGTATACACCTATTGTTTTGTTCGCAGTCTTATACTGGCGTTAGTTTAATGCAAGCGACCAAAAACCAAATGAAATTGAGAATTGCTTTACAGTTAGCTGATGTTACCGACTGTATGTTTTTATTACAAGATTACGCAGCTTTAGACCTTAATCGCTATGAAGCAATTTATAATGATAACAATGGCCGTAAACTAAATCATAATTTAGTTAAATTGTATAATTGCAAAAAGGAAACTATTCTCGAAAAATTAGCCCAAAGTCGGATGAAATATCAAGGTATGAAATACTATGCTCCTATTAGTGAACAGTTTTATCCTATAGATAATAGGGATGTAGAAGAAAGTAGCAATCTAGATTTTTTTGAATTGGTGATGTAAATATGTGGAGTGTGTTAAAAGCAAGTTTAAATATTTAATTAAAAAGTAAAAAAAAAATAATGGAAAATAATGACTATTCGATAAATATTTATAATAAATTAGCATCTAATTGCAAAATAAATAAAAAGCTTATCCAAAGTTTTAAAGCATTGGATGAAGAATTAAATAGCTGGATAGAATCGAGAGAAAAGAATATAGATTTTGTAAATTACATTACAGACCAGGTAATTGGAAAGTGGGATAACTTAATTAAGCAGTTAGTAGAAATTAGAAATTTAAAACAACAAGCTGATGAAAGCCTTGATAAATTGAAATTCGACAAAAGTATGGAGTTTATACAAGAGGAAATGACTTATGAGGAAGTAGGCGCATCACTTGAAAGGTTACGGGTTTTAGTTAATGGTGAAGACGTAAAGGCAAAACAAGCAGAAGGCAAGCAATTTCAGTTATTAATTAAGAAAGGCATTGAAGAATGGCGGGCGGAACAGTTAAAACATAAATTTATTAGATATGGTGATGTTGTTAGAGTACAGAGTATGTTTACAAATTGGTTATTATTTTCCAACAGAAGCCGCTACACAGGAAAAAATAAAACAAGTAAACAAACTAGGGTGCTTTTAGCATGTCAATACACTTTGCAAACTTTATGGATTGTAAGAAGTGAGTTTAAAAGTAAACCTAATCATAGATATGGGGATATGGTACAAAGTGGAGATGTACTACGTCTGACTAACTTTTTTCATGGTTTTAATTTGCATTCTCATACGGATAGGCATAAGGCAACTATACAATCTGGTAATAATGAGGTAACTGCTTACCATGGTCCTAATGAGGGGATGACAGACTTAGAAGGTAATCAGGATGACAACTGGAAAATATTGGTAGAAGGAGAAGAATCGGCGTTTTTAAAGGTGGGTACTCCTTTTTTGTTACAACATTGTACGACTAACAATTACCTACATGATAGTGCGAAAAACTGTTATGATGATAAAGGAGAAAATATTATTAAGTATTGGCGAGAAGTTAATGCTACAAAATTAAAAGAGCATGAATCCAATAAATGGAGAGTGGAAACAATTGTTATGCCTTATATTTAATATGATTGACAAAATAAATTTTTTATGAAAAAAGAAGTAAAACACTATTTAATTGTAGGCTCACGACCTGCAGGATTTAATGGGCTAACTAAACCTGATGGCAAAACGGAATCTACTTTTGGCCATATATTTATTGGGTTTTTCGATACACAAAATGATAGTTCAATAAATATGTATGGATTTTATCCTCAAAAAGAAGGGAATTGGATAGGAGAAGGAACTATTAAGTATGAGTGTCACCAATCTTTATGTGATGTAAATGGCTTACCTAAAGATATGGAAACACAATACACTATTGAAGTTAATAAAACAGACCTTGATAAGGCGAAAAGTAAATTCAAACAGTACAGCAGTATGTCTTTCAATTGGCTAGATTCAAATTGTATTAAACCCATTGAAGAAGTTTTAAGTGAGTTGGGTTTGAAAACAGTAAAATGGAAGCTCGAATTTCCCAACCTATTTTTGAAAGATATTAAGGAGCTAAATCAAGATAAATTTCTTGATAAAACCAGAGAGCTTAAACAAGAATATAATGCCTTGGATAAGAATAAAGCATCTGGACAAAAAAATAAAATGTATAGAATTCCTATCATGGAGCAACTTAAAATGGATAATGGAAGAAATAATAACCGAAACCCAAGTAATAATCATGAACAAAATCAAGAAATGAAGAACAGTATTCAACTACAAATAGAGCAGTTTGAAATTGGAATTAAACATGTGGAAGGCATGATAAATGTGTTAACAGAATACGAAAGAAATTTAAATGAGCAGGTGGCTAAATTTAAACGTAGTAATTCTGTATTTTATGAGCATATTGTAGAAATGGAAAAAGTCTGCTTCTCCCCATTATTTCAAGAAGTAAACAGTTTGAAATCTAGACTTAATACGCTTGATAAAGTAAGGATGGAAGAAAGACGTAACAGCTTATCAAATTTACTTAATTAAAATAATCATAAATTTTTTTCATGACTAATTCACCAGATTATAAACGTGCTATACAAGCTAACAACGAAATGATAACGGAACTTGAACAGCTTAATAACAGGCTAACAAAAGAAATTAAAGGGTATGCTGATGCGCTGAAAAAAGCTAGAGGAAAAGGTTGGGAGAAAAATGAATATGAAAGTTATTTCTATGGGTATTGTCGGCCAACACATGAAAAATATGTAGCTATAAATAGTATTATAAAAACAGGAATTGTTAAGTTAAAGGAGCAAATCAAAAAATATGAACAACAACTACAACTACAACAAGTATAAGTTGTTGGTAGCAATGGCGAGAGCATGATTATTTTCACATTTAATTTAAGCTATTCCCCCACTTCATCATTCGAAATTCCTTGTTCGATATTCGATATTCAAAAAAAAAAATCAATTGCTGAATAGTGTTCCAGCCCCCTATTAAACAGGCATTAGAGATTAGAAACGAAACTACCTCTAATTAATCCGTCATAATTTCCTTAAAACCAATAGCAATAATTTCACCCCCAATTGCATAGCTTG
>JAHDBT010000391.1 GCA_020630215.1 Bacteroidota bacterium | reverse complement strand
GCACAAAACCTCTACGTACAAATTGTCGGATTTATTTTTTAAACGTTACTAAATTACTCTTTACCTTTTAAAAAAAATAGCATTTATTTTTCGATTATAAGCAATGTCTAAAAAAACAAACATTATTTTACAAAACCATCAACAGGGAATTAAAAATCCTACTAGTAATTTATTGCCTTTAATGGAGCAATTCTACACCATTCAGGGCGAAGGATTTCACCAAGGAAAAGCAGCCGTTTTTATACGTTTGGCTGGTTGCAATGTAGGTTGCCATTGGTGCGATGTTAAAGAATCGTGGGATGCGGCCGACCATCCCAAACAGCCCGTTTCGCAAATAGTTGAAGCGGCCACAAAATTCCCAGCTAAAATTGCCGTTATTACAGGAGGCGAACCATTAATGTATCAGCTAGACGATTTATGCACGGCTTTACAAGCAGCAGGAATGCATACACATATAGAAACATCAGGAGCGTATCCGCTAAGTGGAAAATGGCATTGGATTTGTCTTTCTCCTAAAAAGTTTAAAGCCCCAATGCCCGATGTTTTGCAACAAGCCAACGAGCTAAAAGTAGTTATTTACAATAAACACGATTTTGCTTGGGCCGAACAACATGCTGCGATGGTAAACAATAACTGCCTGTTGTATTTACAACCCGAATGGGGACGTGCGCCAGAAATAATGCCCCTTATTGTTGGTTATATTATGGAAAATCCTAAGTGGCGAATTTCTTTGCAAGTTCATAAATACATGAATATTCCTTAATGTTGCCCAACAATATACACTGCATTTTTTTAACCAAATAACTCATTATTGCCCATTTTTACTTTCTCATTTTCTAGTATTTATTCCTTCTTTTTAAAACAAGTTGAATACCTATGTCTATGCGAGTTATATTTGGTTTATTTTTTACACTGCTGTTACTAGGAGTTACAGGCAATACTCATTTGCTTATGGCGCAAAGCAAAGTGCCTAAAAAAGCAGAAAAATTTTACAAAAAAGGCTACAATTATTTTATCTACGATAAACACGAAGATGCTACCAAATGGCTAAAAAAAGCAATTGGTAAACACCCAAAATATCTCAATGCCTATGCCCGCTTGGCCGAAATTTATGTGAAGCAATCCAATATTGCCGCAGCAGAAAAAACCTACCTAAAGATGCTAGACATCGACGCTTCCGAAAAAAATAATTTTATGGTGCATTATACCCTGGGGCAAATGGCTTACGAAAGAGGCGATTATGCACGAGGGGTAGAAATGATGCAAAATTGCTTGGCAGTAAAAACGCCGCCTAGCTGGATAAAAAAAAGAGAAAAAGCAGAACTCCTAGCTAAAAATTGCCAGTTTGGAGCCAAAGCGGTTAGAAATCCAGTGCCATTTAATCCCATTTTGCTAGACGAAACCATTAACTCCATTCACGACGAATATTTGCCCATGATTACCGCCGATGAAGCCTCGATGGTATACACCCGCAGATTTAATGGCGATATGGGCGGCAACGAAGATTTTTATTTTAGCTATAAAGATGATAGCAGCGAATGGAAAATTGCAACGCCACTAAAAGACCCGATTAATACTAGGAACAACGAAGGCGCAATATGCATTTCGCCCGATGGGAAGTACTTGTATTTTGCTGCTAAAGATAGAAAAGATACCGAAGGAGGATTTGATATTTACTATTGCTTAAAAACAGGAGAAGATTGGTACGGGCCACTTAATTTAGGCCGACCTATTAGCAGCTCTAACTGGGATTCGCAACCTAGCATTTCGGCAGATGGGAAATCGCTGTATTTTTGTAGCCGCCGTAAAGGAGGCATTGGCGGTATCGACCTGTACGTAAGTCACCTCGATGGTAAACGTTGGGGCGAAGCCATTAATTTAGGCAATAAAATTAACACGCCTTTCGATGAACAATCGCCTTTTATACATCCTGATGGTAAAACCTTGTACTTTTCCTCTAACGGGCATATTGGTATGGGCGATGCCGATTTATATGTGGTACGAAAAAATGAAAAAGGCGAATGGGGAACACCAGAAAACCTCGGCTATCCTATTAATACACACGGCAACGAAAACGGATTGGTGGTAACGGCAAGCGGCACACAAGCCTATTATTCTTCCTTAAATGTGGCCGATACTACGGGCTTAGATTTGTATTATTTCGACCTCCCTAAAAAAGCACAGCCTACTTATGTAACCTACGTAAAAGGAAAAGTTTTTGACCGCAGCAATTACGAAAAGCTAGAAGCGCATATTGAACTAATAGATTTAAAAACGGGGGCAGTTATTATTGATACCTATTCTGACAAAATTAATGGGTCTTTCCTGGTAACCCTTCCTGTTGGAAAAGATTATATGTACACCGTATCTAAGGAAGGCTATTTGTTTTATTCCGAAAATTTTGCCCTCGCCAAAAGCGATACAAATAAGCCTTATTTGCTAGACATTCCGTTAGAACCTATTATGCTGACAAGTAAAAATGTGATTAGCAAAGTGAACCGCAAGCCCAACGAGGCCAAACCAAAACCTAAGAAGGAAAGTACTTGGAATGTAGGGCAAAGTGTAGTGCTTAAAAATGTATTTTTCGATACAGGTTCTGCCGAATTACAACCCGTTTCTTTTTTAGAATTAGACAAACTGGTTGAATTACTAAAAAGCAATCCCAAACTAAAAATTGAAATTGGTGGACATACCGATAGCACGGGTTCTGATGCAACAAACCAAACCTTATCTACCAATCGTGCTAAAGCGGTGTATAATTACCTAGTGAAAAAAAATATAGAAAAACAAAAATTAAGTTACAAAGGTTACGCTTCTAGCAAACCCCTAGAAAGTAACGATACTGAGGAAGGGCGTGCCGCTAACCGTCGTACTACCTTTACCGTTTTGGATGGTTTGGAGTAGGCGATTTGTTTT
The DNA here is from genome assembly GCA_020630215.1 of Bacteroidota bacterium. GTDB lineage: Bacteria > Bacteroidota > Bacteroidia > Chitinophagales > UBA2359 > JAHDBT01. Next base: position 4,089 of record JAHDBT010000391.1, on the reverse strand, counting down.
TTATTAGCTATTTAAAAGGTGTTACAAATTAAATTGATTGCCCAACCATGAAGCATCGCCATGCATATTATACCTATGTTCCTATATTGGGCATTACTTGTTTTTTACTATTGTTTGTAGTAGCCACTTATTTATACCCTGGCGGAAATCAAATGGATAGCACTTGTGAAACCTACAGTTGGGTACATAATTATTGGTGCGATTTGCTAGGCGAAAAAGCAGGAAATGGACAAGTGAATGAGGCTCGTTTTTTTGCAATTCCAGCCATGCTTATTTTGTGTATTTCGTTAAGTTTTTTCTGGTACTTTTTACCGCTATTATTTAGGCAGTCTCTAGCCGACAAAAACCAACAATGGAAAGCAAAAACCATTCGTTTTTGTGGAATAAGTGCTATGTTTGTTAGTTGTTTATTATTTACATCGTTGCACAATATGGTAATCAATATAACTGCATTGCTAGGCGGTATTGCTCTTGTAATTACTTTTTCCGAATTAAAAAAACAACAGTACCCCGCATTGTTTTATTTAGCTCTTTTTTGTTTAACTTTATGCAGTATTAATTTTGCGATTTATCAAAGTAGTACTTATTTATTGGTATTACCTTTGTTACAAAAAATAACTTTTTTAATTTGTTTTGGGTGGATAATTGCCGCCACAAATGCCACCAGAAAAATAATGATGCAAGGATGAAAACAAGCGTTATTGAAGCGGCAAATAAGGAAGATGTACCAGCAATTATTGCCCTAATTAATAAAATTTTTGAGGAGTACGATTACCAATTGTGCTTAGAACAATGTGATAGCGATTTATTAGATATTGCTTTAAACTATTACCAAAAAGGAGGTGCATTTTGGATAATAAAAAACAACGACCAAGCACCTATTGCTTGCATTGCAGTATGCCCTAAGCTGGAGGTTCTTGCTGCTAAAAAGGTAGCAGAATTAAAACGCTTTTATGTTCAAAAAAACTACCGTGGTACGGGAATTAGTCAACAATTATTAAAGCATTTTTTTGATTGGGTTCGCAAAAATCAATACGAAAAAGTAATGCTTTGGACAGATACTAAATTTGAACGGGCACATGCCTTCTACCAAAAAATGGGTTTCCAAAAAACAGGAAGTAGAAATATGACCGATTTTTTTGTACCTTATTCAGAGTATCAATTTACGATGGATATTTGAAAAAGAAAATGCTATTGCTATAAAAAACTAACTATTAGATCTAAAAGAAAATCAAATGAAGGAACAACCTCAAATCAATATCCCTACACAAGCTATTGATAGGATATTGGAAATGCTAGCTATTTTAGGACTCATCACCTTAGTGTCTATTCCTATTGTTTATTACCTTGATTTGCCCAGCCAAATCCCAATACACTACGATGCACAAGGAGTAGTAGATACCTATGGCGACAAAATTTTACTTTTGGTACTTACCGCAATTGGCACAGTGCTTTTTTTATTGCTGACATTTCTTAACACTCGTCCACATAAATTTAGTTACCCTACCAAAATTACTTCCAATAATGCATTTGTGCAGTACCGATTAGCAACTCGCTTAATTCGGTTTTTAAAAACCATTAGTATGTTAGCTTTTGCTTTTATCAGTTACCAAACTGTTGACACGGCTTTAGGGCTTGCCAATGGATTAGGGACTTGGTTTTTGCCAGTACTTCTAATATTTATTTTTGGTTCACTATTGTATTATATTATTAGGATGTTGATGGCTAAATGATAGATGAGCATTCCTTACCAAACCCCTTACCAAACACAATGACTATGACAATCGCAAAAAAAGTTTTATTAGGTTGTTGCTGCTTCCTAATAAATTTGGCAGCAATGGCAGCTATTCCCGAAATTGCCAATTTAGAAATTACGGCACAAAATAATAATGTGTTGCGTTACAATATAAATTTTGATGTGTCGGAAGCTGGAAAGGCTTTTGCAACTTATTATTATGTGGAGTTGGGTGATACGGTAATAGCGCATACGGCGGTAAGTGATGTAGTAGCAACGGAGGAAATAACTATTATAGGTTTGCTACCCTCAACCAATTATTGGGGCGTATTAAATGTATTTAATAGTTCAGGCATTAATACAAGCGAGGTGTTTGAGTTTGCAACTGAACCAATTCCAATTGCTATTCCTGGAATTGTAGCAGTAGATGTTATAGATGAAAGTCAGTTAGAAGGTTATGTTTTAACGGATGGTATGGGAAGTATTTCTCAAAATGCACTTAAAATTCACGACCGTTTAGGGCGTATCATCTGGTATGAAATTTTGCAAGGTGGAGGCGTAACCTGTCGTTCCTATAATTTTACCAAAGATAATACGGTACTTTTAGGCAACTGTAATGCCATTAAAGAAAAAAAATTAACAGGCGAAGTTATTACCAATATAGATTACTCGCCTTTTGCCGATGACTCGGTGTTTTTGCACCACGATTTAATGAAAAACGATGCTGGTCAATATGTAATGCTTGTAGGGCGTTCGCAATTGGTAAACCAAGTGGAGGTAGGTGGCCCTGCCGAAGCTTTGGTAGTAGGAGATGGTTTATTGGTATTAGAACAAGATGGCAGCGTTGCCTGGGAATGGAGTACTTTCGACCATTTAAACCCTGTTAATAGTTGGTTCTATAACACTGCTTTTTGGTCCAGCTACTTTGGCGATGGTGTGCAAGATTGGCTACACAGCAATGCTATTAATCAGGATATAGACGGTAACTATTTAATGTCGTGTGCTAATACCAACCAAATTGTAAAGTTTGATGCAAATACAGGAGAAGTAATATGGCAGTTAGGGGAGGGGGGCGACTTTAATATGTTAGGAAATAGTAGTTTTGATTTTCAACATGCCATTAGTGCTTTAGAACCTAACGTGTACATGTTGTTTGATAATAGAGGTTTGGGAACTAGCAGCCGAGCTATTGAAATACGTATTGATACGAGTGCAATGACCGCTAATTTAAATTGGGAGTTTATATTACCTGGTTTGTACAGCCCTATTATTAGCAGTAGTTACCGCCTACCAAATGGCAACACTTTAATATGCAGCGGCAACACTCGGCATCTTATGGAAGTTAATGCCGAAGGTGAAATAGTATGGCAGGTAGAGCAAGACCTAAACAGCTATCGGGCATATTATGTGCCTTATTTATACGAGCCATTACCTAACTTAACCTTTGAGCTAGGCAATGATTTGGTTTGTGCCGATGCGAATTTAATTCCTTTAGAGGCAAGCCCAGCAGGAGGTTATTTTACGGGTGTTGGAGTGGTTAATGGCAACTTCGATCCTAGTATAGCAGGTATTGGTACACATGAAATTACCTTTAATTATGGCTATAAAAAAAACATCCAAAGTATTACTTATGTGCCAGCTACTGCTCCTATTAACAAGGAGGGAAATATGCTAAGTACGACCGAACTACCCAATGAGTTTAGTTATCAATGGCTGTATAATTTTGAACCAATTTTGGGGGCAAATAGTGCCTCGTATTTAGCCGAAGCGGAGGGTCCGTACCAAGTAATTATTAGCCATAACAATGGTTGCGAAGCTAGTTCCGATGCTATTTTGGTACTATCAGATGGGCTTGGAAATACTAGTAATATCATCAACAAATGGCAGGTTGCGCCTAATCCTTTAGTTGGTGATGCACCGCTTTTAGTGCAGTACTCCTTAGCCCAAACTACTAGTGTTCAGATTGATCTCTACTCTGCAAAAGGGAAAAAAACACCGTGCTTTAGTACACCACAACAAACAATAGGACAACACAGCATTTCTATTGCCATAAATGATTTTAATTTACCCAAAGGCATTTATTTTATGGTACTACAAACAGCTAACAAGCGTGTATGTAAAAAGGTGGTGAAACTGTAGAGGGGGCGTAAAAAAACACATTTTTAAATTGAAAATGCAAGCCAGAGGCTTGAGTACCGTTTGGCTCAAGCGAGACGCTTGACCCTGCGTTTTTTATTTTTTTTTGCCAAAAAAAAATAAAAAACGCCCGTTCCAGCCTCCTGGCTGGAGCGAAATGTTTTTCAAGCCTATGGCCATAGCCGTCAGGTTATTTCCAAATAAAGGTAAGAAATTTG
>JAHDBT010000390.1:4842-7005 GCA_020630215.1 Bacteroidota bacterium | reverse complement strand
AGGAAAAAAAGACAAGGCTTGGGTCATCAAGAACTTAGGTTTTGAGTCACTAGATGGATATAAACACGTCCATGTAATATAAAATAAACCGATCAAAACAATATTACCTATGGCTTACGATATAGAATTCAGAAAAAACGAAGATGCTTTAAAATTAGCAACTTCTGCTGTGCGTAAACGGTTGTATAACATTTATAAAGGCGGCGGTACTAAACGCATCGAAAAGCTACATGCCAAAGGTAAGTTAACAGCCCGCGAACGAATTGACCTATTATTGGACAAAGACAGTAAGCGCATTGAAATTGGTGCTTTTACAGGTTATGATATGTATGAAGAATATGGCGGCTGCCCTGCTGGAGGGGTGGTAGTAATGATAGGTTATGTTAAAGGACGGCAATGTATTGTAGTAGCCAACGACGCAACCGTAAAATCGGGCGCATGGTTTCCTATTACCGCCAAAAAAAATCTGCGCGCCCAAGAAATCGCCATCGAAAACCGCCTCCCCATTATTTATTTGGTAGATAGTGCTGGCGTATTCCTCCCGCTACAAGCCGATGTTTTTGCCGACAAAGAACACTTCGGACGCATTTTTAGAAACAACTCGGTAATGTCGGCCATGGGAATTACCCAAATTGCCGCCATTATGGGCAGTTGTGTAGCTGGTGGTGCTTATCTCCCTATTCTTTCTGATGAGGCCTTAATTGTTGATAAAACAGGGTCGGTGTTTTTAGCAGGGCCTTTTTTGGTAAAAGCCGCTATTGGTGAAAATGTGGACTCGGAAACCCTAGGAGGCGCAGAAACGCACTGCGAAATATCGGGCGTAACCGATTATAATATGCCCGACGATGAAACTTGCCTAGCAACCATCCGAGATATTATGAGCCGCCTAGGAAGTTTTGATAAAGCAGGTTTCGACCGCATTGAACCACAATTGCCAGCTTTCCCTATGGAAGAAATTTATGGCATTTATCCCGAAGGCGGCCTAAAACCCTACGATACCGTAGAATTGATTAAACGCATTGTAGATAACTCAGAAGTACAAGAATACAAAAAAACCTACGGCAAATCTATTGTATGCGCCTACGCACGTATTGATGGATGGGCGGTTGGCATTGTAGCTAATCAGCGAAAAATTGTAAAAACCAAAAAAGGCGAAATGCAGTTTGGCGGCGTTATTTATTCCGACTCGGCAGATAAGGCCGCTCGTTTTATTATGAACTGCAACCAGAAAAAAATTCCCCTCGTATTTTTACAGGATGTAACAGGTTTTATGGTCGGTTCTCGGTCTGAACAAGGCGGCATTATTAAAGACGGTGCAAAAATGGTAAATGCCATGAGCAACTCGGTAGTACCTAAGTTTACCATTGTTATTGGCAACTCTTACGGCGCAGGTAACTATGCTATGTGCGGCAAAGCGTACGACCCTCGACTAATGATTGCTTGGCCCACGGCTAAAATTGCCGTAATGGGTGGCGAACAAGCTGCTAAAACACTATTACAAATTCAAGTAGCCAGTAAGAAAAAACGTGGAGAAGTGGTAAGCGAAGAAGACCAACAAGCCTTGCTCAAAAAAATTACCGACCGCTACAAAGCCCAAACTTCTCCCTACTATGCTGCTGCCCGCCTTTGGGTAGATGCCATTATCGATCCCATCGAAACTCGCAATATTATTAGCATGGGCATTGAAGCCGCCAATCACGCACCTATTACGCAGGCGTATAATACAGGGGTTATGCAGACTTAGTGAAGTTTGATTTTTGATGCTTGATATAGGATTTTTGTTTTTTTTCCTGCTGATGCTAGATGGGGTTTCCTTTAAAATTTAAGCTATGCGGACGAAAGGAAAGTTTCAAATTTAATTTTTGTCCTTACGCCAATGACCACAGCGTGGTCAAAGTATGTTAGCCCCCAAATTAAAACAATTGCAATCGACCCTAGCAGGGTCGCACCTTCCGTCAGTAGGAGATGTAGTTGGGTTCATTTAAAATTTAAGCCCAAACATTTACGCCAGCATAACATCCAATAAATCCAAAAACCCAGCCCATCCAAATTCACACAATTACATCAGCAAGAAAAAATCAAACTTCAAAAATCACACAATTACATCAACAAGAAAAAATCAAACCTCAAAAATCACACAATTACATCAGCAAGAAAAAATCA
>JAHDBT010000390.1:0-4742 GCA_020630215.1 Bacteroidota bacterium | reverse complement strand
TCCCCCCCCAACTACAACTTCTCCTTCAAATACTTCGCCGTATAAGATTCCTTACATTTCAACAAACCTTCGGGTGCGCCTTGATATAGGAGGTAGCCGCCATTATCTCCACCTTCGGGGCCTAGGTCAATTACCCAATCGGCAGTTTTAATAATATCCAGATTGTGTTCTACAATAACAATGCTGTGTCCGCTTTCTACTAGGGCATTAAAGGCAGCTAGTAATTTGTTGATGTCGTTAAAATGGAGGCCTGTAGAAGGTTCGTCAAAAATAAAAAGAATGGGATTGCTGGTTTTTTGTCCCTTTCCTAAATACGACGCTAGTTTTACCCGTTGCGCCTCTCCCCCACTTAGCGTACTCGAACTTTGTCCTAGTTTTACATAGCCCAATCCTACATCCGCTAAAGGCTGTATTTTTCTCAATACGTCCTTGTGATCTTTAAAAAATTCGAGGGCTTCTTCTACACTTAAATCTAGCACATCGGCAATGCTTTTGTTCTTGTACTTTACTTCTATTACTTCGGGCTTAAAACGTTTGCCTTCGCACTCTTCGCATACTAGGCGCACATCAGCTAAAAACTGCATTTCTACAATTACAAAGCCATCTCCTTTGCACGTTTCGCAGCGGCCGCCCTCCACATTAAACGAAAAATGTTTAGGCTTAAATCCTCGTATTTTTGCCAACTGCACATTCGAGTACAAACCTCTAATGGCATCGTACGCTTTAATGTACGTGACTGGATTTGACCTAGAAGAACGCCCTAACGGATTTTGGTCAATTAACTCTACTCTGGAAATAGAATTAATATCGCCACTAATTTGCTTGTGCATCCCTGGCGCATTGCCCACCTTGCTTATATGGCGAATAAGTGCGGGAAATAAAATATCTTTTACCAAGCTTGTTTTTCCCGAACCACTCACTCCTGTAACCACCGTAATAGCGTTTAAGGGAATGTTGGCAGTAATATCTTTTAAGTTGTTTTGAGTTGCATTTTCGATGGTTAAATGGTTTACCATTTTTCTGCGAGATGCAGGAATAGCGACTTCTTTGCGGCCTAGTAAATAATCGGCGGTTAAACTTTTTTTGGATTTTAAAAGCGTGTCAATTGCGCCTTCAAAAACAACTTCGCCTCCTAGGTGTCCAGCCATTGGCCCCATATCCACAATATAATCTGCCGAGCGAATAACATCTTCCTCGTGTTCTACTACAATTACGGTATTGCCTAAATTGCGTAAATCTTTCAACACTTTTATCAATCGTTCCGTATCTCTAGGATGTAAGCCAATACTAGGTTCGTCTAAAATGTACATGGCATTCGTAAGGTTGCTTCCTAGCGAACGAGTAAGGTTAATGCGCTGGGTTTCGCCGCCACTTAAAGTACTTGATAAACGGTTAAGGGTTAGGTAACCCAAACCAATATCCGTCATTACTTGTAGGCGAGTTTTTATTTCGGTTAAAATTCTTTTGGCAATTTCCATTTCATAATCGGGCAGTACCAAGTTTTCAAAAAACACTTGCACTTCCTTAATGGGTAAGTTTATCAAAGTTCCAATATCTTGCCCTCCTACTTTTACATATTGCGTATCTTTTCTTATGCGAGAACCATTGCAATCGGTACAAGCCGTTCGTCCTCTATACCTCGCCAACATTACCCGATATTGAATTTTGTAAGTCTGTTCTTCTACGTGTTTAAAAAAGGCGTTAATACCTTCAAAATACTCATTGCCCGTCCATAGTAATTCGTATTGTTCGGGGGTGAGGTCTTTGATAGGGCGGTGAACGGGAAAATCGAATTTAGCAGCATGGCGAACGAGTTCTTTTCTGTAGTAACTCATTTTTTCCCCTTTCCAGCAAGCAATCGCTTCTTCAAAAACAGATAAGCTGTGATTAGGAATCACCAAATTAGGATCGATGCCAATGATAGTGCCAAACCCTTCGCAGGATTTACAAGCACCAAAAGGACTGTTGTAATTAAAAAAGTGTGGACTCGGTTCTTCAAACAGCATACCGTCTAACTCAAAACGATTAGAAAAAGCTTTGGTTTCGCCATCAATCACATCCACTATACAATCGCCCATACTTTCAAAAAACGCCGTATTTACCGAATCGCCACAACGCCCAATTGTATCCTCATCATTAGGTTTTACGGCTAGGCGATCAATCAAAACTTGAATATCCTGTTTTTGTAATTGTTTATCTTTTAGCGTGATATTTTCAATTTTGGTCAGTTTTTTGTTTAATAGTACACGAGTGTAGCCTTTTTGCAGTAAAAGCGACAATTGATCGCTAGGAGATTGGCTATCTTTTAGTTTAAACGGAATGAGTAATTGCACTTTAGTGCCTTTAGGAAGCGAAAAAACATAGTCTACTACATCAGCGACTTCGTGTTTTTGTACGGCTTTTCCAGATATAGGCGAAAAAGTGTGACCAACTCTAGCGAACAAAAGTCTTAAATAGTCGTATACCTCTGTTAAAGTACCCACTGTTGAGCGAGTTGTTCTAGTAACTACTTTTTGCTCAATAGCAATAGCAGGACTAATGCCTTTGATATAATCTACATCAGGTTTATTCATCCGCATTAAAAACTGCCTAGCGTACGACGACAGGCTTTCTACGTATCGGCGTTGCCCCTCGGCATAGAGGGTATCAATGGTTAAAGACGATTTTCCAGACCCCGATACACCCGTAATAACGACTAGGTGATTTCTAGGAATGGCAATGTCTACATTCTTTAAATTATGGACTCTTGCCCCCTTAATTATAATAAATTGCTTGGGATTAGCGTTTTTTATGGTTTTGCTCATCGTTTTTGATTAAACTTTTAGCGTTTTTTGAAGTTTAAGAATAAGAGTTTTGATGCTTTTTTCAAAACAATTACAAATGACTTTTTGTATTTTACCTAATTATTCTTAACTTTGTTTTATAGTATTTCATATTATTCACCTAATATCTGCCTATAGATTAAAGATCTACGTTTAATTATTTCATACATAAGCATTTGGTTTCCTTAACATATAGTGTGTTAAGGCATCATTTAAAATTCGTACATACCATGACTATGAAGTTAATTGGCGATAGAGCTTTAGTCAGAATGTATAAGTCTGGCAATGACTTAGCTTTGGCCGAACTCATCAGAAGGCACAAAGATAAAGTTTTCACTTCTATTCTCCTCTTTGTAAAGGATGAAATACTGGCAGAAGACATCTTTCAAGACACATTCATTAAAGTAATCGAAACATTGCGTCGGGGTAAGTACTCCGAAGAAGGTAAATTTTTGCCTTGGGTACTCCGCATATCCTATAATTTGTGTATCGATCACTACCGCAAGGTCAAACGAACTCCTACCGTCACGAACAACGATGGTTACGATATTTTTAAAATATTGAAGTTCGCAGAAGACAATGCAGAAGAGCGCATGATTAAAAACCAAACGTATCATAAAGTACGTAAATTAATTGACCAACTTCCCTCCGAACAAAAAGAGGTGGTGGTTTTACGACATTATGCCGAATTGAGTTTTAAAGAAATTGCCGCTATTACCAATGTAAGCATCAATACTGCCCTAGGCCGTATGCGCTACGCCTTGATTAATATGCGTAAAATGATCGAGGAAAAACATATTGTACTCTAATTAGTACAATGGAGGAGGAATTTTGTTCTAAAAAACTAAATTAAATTCCCAATCCATTTACTGCTTTACAAAAAAGCCTTTCCCCTTAATAGATTAATCGTTTATTAAGAGGAAAGGCTTTTTTATTGGTAGTGGGTAGCGAGTATTGGGCAGTTGGACAGTTTCGCATTACATTACCCCATATTGATATAACAGTTCCAACGATAAAAGCTTTTGCAGTATAGGTCTATTAAGACTTTACTATACCGCTGCCAAAAATAGTTGAGTATATCTTCTCCTTATATCGCCTGTTTCAAAAGCGGAACGGTTTTAAAAAAAACAAAGAAAAGCAAAAACAGCTTTAAACATTCCCCAACGATGTAAAAAATATGGTGATAGGAATGCACCACCTCTTGGTTTTGGATAATTAGTGTTGCCCTATGGTCTAAAACAGGTAAAAGAACAAAAGTTTGTATTATTAACAAGGCGTACAAAGCAATTAATGCTGCACCTAATCCATAACCAATTTGCTTACCAAACGGATAGTACAGCCCAATAAGCAACAAGGCAAATGCTATTTCAATTTTATTTAAAACATAGAACATAATTTGTCCAATTCCTAAGCCTAATTTTAACGTAATATTAGGGGCTTGAAATTTTAAAGGTGCTTCAATAAAAGAAAGTCCTACAAGCAGTCCAATCCAAATGCCAACAATAAGCAAAATAAATAGTAATCTCAAAGTATTATTTTTAGAGTACGCCAATTAAATACAACCATATCGTACAAAGATGAAAAAGAATAGTTGTAAAAAAGAGTGCCATACTAGTTTTAGTTCCTAATCCGCCTACATGTGAACAAATGTTGAGTAAAAAGAGTAACATGCTAAGGGTAATATAGTTGGTTGCAAAGCTAGCATCTCGTAAAACAAAAATCCCAATAGGCATCAACACCATAGGAAAAGCAACTAATACCATAAGGAACCATAAAAACCAATGTTGTTTTTGTTGCGTACAAAAATCATGGTATCTTTCTACCAAAGTTTTGTTTATTAACTTAACTGGTTTAACTTTATTTATCTCTAAATTGTTCATAGTGAAAGTATTTTAAAAGTATACTGGTAATTTTGTATCA
>JAHDBT010000389.1:6166-7083 GCA_020630215.1 Bacteroidota bacterium | reverse complement strand
ACTGCTATGCTAACAAAAGCTTAGAGAGTAATTACCTGTGCTGAATAGTAACATTAATACAGATAAAAAGTAACAGTAAATATCCAATAAAAGTACGAGGCTACACCTACGATTTTGAATTGACAGCTCCTCCCGAGTTGCTGCATATTGGTTATATGGCTGGTATGGGGGAAAAGAATAGTACGGGGTTTGGGTGTGTGGAGATGTTGAAGTAACAAACCCAGTTAATTCATTATAAAAAGCGTAATCCATTTTACTTTATGTAATCAAAACCCACCTGTTATGAATGATGCACCTTATGGAACAAGAGCACGAATAGTACGTTTAATATGCTTACTTGTTGAAGCACCATATTACTATACTAGAAAACAACTGATTGAAAGGTTGGATACAACTTCTAGTACCCTTAAAGGAGATTGCCAAATTCTTAAAAACGAGCGTTTCCGAATAGTACGAGACAATAAACACCGTTATGCTTTGGCTTCGGATAACAAGCTGTATCAACAACTAAAAGAACTACAATATTTTACTAGAGACGACCAAGATTATATTCGAGTTGCAATAGATGCTTATGCCGCACAGCATAAAAGAGGCGAGCGCATCAAAAAGAAAATTACTCATATTTACGACTACCTTCAGTTTGGAAACCCACAACTACGCAAACCTTATTTAGACAAGATAGCATTGCTCAAGCAAGCACAAAGTCAGCAATTGCAGGTCGTATTAAAAAACTATTACTCCTCTAATAGCAACACCATTAGCAACCGCTTAGTAGAACCCTTTCATCTCGATTTGGAATCGGGCGTTTTACATGCTTTTGAAGTGGCAAGTAGGCAGCTTAAAAACTTCGATGTTTTACGTATTAACCAAGTAACATTACAGGATACTAAATGGCAATACGAAACCCGCCATCAAAT
>JAHDBT010000389.1:5814-6156 GCA_020630215.1 Bacteroidota bacterium | reverse complement strand
ACACCTACGCCTAAAAGTTGGTGCTTACAATGCATTGGCAGAACGTTACCCTGCTACCAAACGCTACTTACAACCTGATGCTAGTGAGGCTATTTTTGATTTTAAATGCAAGGTGAATCATCGTTTTGTTAGGCTCAGTAATTTTGTAATGGGCTACTATAAGGAAATAGAAGAAATATTGTTGCCCGATAGTTTGTTGGAGCATTTGGAAGAGGAATTGGAGGCGGCGAGGGGACGGTTTTTTGGGGAGTAAACAGCTATTTGTCATTCCTTATAACAAGTAGTTACTATATCTGCGTGTTTTTTCGATAGATTTTTAATTTTTATGGTTTTTTTTTGTGT
>JAHDBT010000389.1:0-5804 GCA_020630215.1 Bacteroidota bacterium | reverse complement strand
AACAAGTAGTTACTATATCTTTTTTTCTATAGATTTTTAATTTTTATGTTTTTTTTTTGTGTTTTAGAGGGGGGGGGTAAGTGAGTTGGCCTTTTGTTGGGTATATTTGTGGGGTGATTTATTTAGGAAGTTTTTTGCTAAAAAAACCATACTTTGAGATTTAAAAGTGTTTTTTTAGGATTTTGAATTTTTTTTTCTTAAAGAAAGAAGCAAATACCCTTCCCTAAGTTAGAATAAAAAAAAGGCAGCATCTGCTGCCTTTAAAATCCATTAAGGTACGATTAAAAACTACTTAGGTAATTCAAAAACTTTTTCAATTCCAGTAAAGTACGATTGAAAAATTACCAAATATAATATTTTATGGAAAATAACTTGTTGTTCATTTGGTCTTTGATTGATAGCGCAAATGTAGCTATTTTTTCTTAATTCCTAGTTTATCAATTACCTATTTACCTAGTTTATTAATAACCTAAGTAGTTGCATTTTTGTTTTTTTTACTTTACCTTTGTAAAAAAAAATTATGCTGAGTATTAGAAAAAACAAATTGCAACTAGCAAAAAAACACATTTTAGAACCTTTACTGTTTTTATGTTCAAAACATAAAAAAAGGTTGATAATAATGGTTACTTGCGATTAATTATTTTATACAAGAATCCTCGTTTAATCCTTGTAGAAAAAAATGATAGGATTACAATTCCTAAATTAAACACTAGGGAATTAGAAAATCAATTAAATATATTACAACAATATAGTTACTTACACTACCAATCACTTTTAAGCGGAAATGCTTTTTATGTTAACTTACGGATTTACCCTAAATCAGAATCTCTTCAAAAAGTAATCACAATAAATGAGTATAAAAAAGCAGCGTAAAATATAAAAATCATGAGAATTTATTTAAAACTAACAAATAATAATAAACCAGTCCCATTTAACTATCAACAAAACTTGGTAGGTGCTTTTTATAAATGGATTGGACGAGATCAAATCCATAACAAGATGTCCTTGTATTCTATGTCTTGGTTATCTGCTGGAAAAAAGAAAACGGATAAATTAAATTTCCCTGCTGGGGCAATATGGTTTATCAGTTCTCCTAAAGAGCAATTAATAAAAAAAGTAATTACAGGCATACAACAATCGCCAGAAATAGCTTTTGGCATGTCTGTTTATGAAGTCATGATTAAGGAAACACCTAAGTTTTCTGATAGTGCAAAATTTCATGTAGCAACTCCTGTATTAGTAAAAAGGGACAAGGAACAAAACACAATACAGTATAAATTTAACGATGAAGGCGTTAATGATTTACTAACCGAAACACTACGTAGAAAATTGAGATTGGCTAACATAGATGATAGTAATGTTTTTGTTGAATTTGACAATAACGATACAAGAGCAAAAACAAAATTGGTTACCTATAAAGGTATTGGTAATAAAGCAAATTTATGCTCTGTTATTGTAAAAGGTTCTGAAGAAGCTGTTGCTTTTGCTTGGGATGTTGGAATAGGTAATAGTACTGGAATTGGATTTGGTTCACTACATTAAAATTTAGCAATGATGTATTATATAGTAAAATACGACGGTCATTTTGGTTTTATAAAACCGTGGACTGCGGTGAGGGATGGAGAAACTTTTTCTCAGCAGTTTTTGACTCCCTCTATTGTTGAGGGAATTGAAAAAAAGATTTTTCCCGAACTATTGCAAACAAAAGGTATTCAAAAAATAAAACGGCATCGCTTAAATTATTTGGGTATTGATGTTCAACAAGAAAGAACATGGTCAAAAGGTGGGTTTAAGGCAAGAATGGACAAAGGAAAATACAAAACTAACCTTGCCATTATTTTACGAGGTATAATGCTTGAACCTCATTTATATTTAGCCTTTGAAAATGAAATAGATGCAAAAGAAGCAATGCAACAGCATATATGCCTTTGTAGAAATGAAGATGTAATGCTTCCTAGTGAAATCATTATCAAGTCAAAAAGCGATTTTGACAAAGATATTGAAGGCTTTGAATTACTTTTTGAAGGTGATGAAGAATCTATGTTTAAAGTTGGTCATAATCGTTTTGATGATGTTGCGGAAATGTATGGACAATTGAAAGTTTTTGGTAATCCTATTCGTGAATCGTTAACTTAAAATTAATGAAGCCATTAAACAAACTACTAGCTAAAAGCGAAGATAAGGGGGGAACAACACTTTTAGAACATACTAAACACGTTGCTAAGGCAATTGAAGTATTTGCCGAAAAATATCAATTTAATTTTGATAAAAATATTGCAATTAAAGCCGCAGCCCTACATGATTTAGGGAAAGCACATGTTCACTTTCAGCATAAAATAGAAAAAAATAAAAGTTATAAATCTATGATGGAAAAAGACGACTGGAATTATATACATCGTCATGAATTATCCTCCCTAGGTTTTCTATCATTGTTTCCCAAAGAAGAATGGCATCCGCTTATTGATATGGTTGTAGCTCATCATAAATCAATAAAGGATGATAAAAGCTCACGAGGCATTATAGATCTAGATTCAACCTGTAGATTTTGGTTAGCAAATCATTTGATTGATTGGGAAACTTGGTCGCCTTATGGGTTAAAAATTTTAGAACAATTTAATTTTGAAAATATAAATCTACGATTAATAGAAAAGGAAGAGGCAGAAGAAAATTTAGAGTATGTCTTAAATTATTGTAAAAGAAAAAGTTTAGGTTGGTCGCCTTTAAGAGGTTTACTAATGTCAGCCGATCACTTTGCCTCTGCTTTTCCAAATGATATTCAAGAAAAGTTACAAAACCTTTTTGCTATTCCTGATTTGAGTTTTTATACAAATCCTAATCGAGGAAGTGATTTATATCCGCTTTCTAAAATTGATACGAAAGATAAAAGACCTCATACAATTGTAGTTGCACCAACTGGGGCAGGAAAAACCGATTTTCTATTAAAACGATGCAAAGGAAGAATTTTTTACACTTTACCTTTTCAGGCTTCTATTAATGCAATGTATGAACGTATCAAGGATGATATTAAAGAAGAAAATGAAAGTGTTGAAGAAAAGATTCGTGTGCTTCATTCAACATCTGCACTTTTAGTAAAAGGTGATAAAGCGGCAGAAAGTTTACAACATTTTGGTGGTGCAGCTATCAAAATTTTAACACCTCACCAACTAGCATCTATCATTTTTGGTACAGTAGAATTTGAAAGTATGATGCTTGATTTAAAAGAAACAGATATAATTTTTGATGAAATTCATACTTATTCAGATGTAGGACGCTCAATGGTGCTAGAAATTATTAGAACACTTTTAAGATTAAATTGCCGCATACACATCGGAACGGCTACTATGCCTTCGCTTTTATACAATGAAGTTTTGAACTTATTAAAAGAAAATGGAGAAGTCTACGAAGTTAAATTAGCAGATGAAGTTCTAGATGAATTTGACCGACATATTGTTCACAAAATGGAGGATGAAAAAGAAATAGATGTTGTTTTAAAAACAGCCTTCGAACAGAAAGAAAAAGTCTTGGTTATTTTCAATACCGTAAAAAAAGCACAAAAGGAATTTATTCGATTGAGTGAAAAATTCCCCAATATACCTGCAATGCTTATTCATAGTCGTTTTCGAAGAGCAGATCGTTTTGCATTAGAAAAACGATTGAAGCTAGAATTTAATGGTGATGGTTCGGAAAAATATGGAAATGGATTAATGCCATGTTTTGTAGTTTCTACACAAGTTGTAGAAGTTAGTTTGGATATTAGTTTTGATAGAATGATTACCCAAGTTGCTCCCTTAGATGCATTAATACAACGATTTGGTCGTGTAAATAGAAAGCGGTCAAACGATACAATTGGTAAATATAAACCAGTTCATGTTATAAAATTAAAAGGAAATGCTCTACCCTACCAAACCAAATCTTTGAAGGAAAGTTATGACCAACTGGAAGACAAGGTTTTATTAAAAGAAAGAAGTTTACAGGCAAAAATAGATGCAGTTTATCCATCATTAGATACAAAACCAATTGATGTGCATTTAATCTATTACAATGGACAATATCGCATAAAAAAACTTTGCCATAGACAAAGTGCAGTACTTGTAGAAGCCTTAGAAATTCAATCAGCAACATGTATTTTAAGATGTGATAGAGAAAAATATTTAAATGCTAAATGGAACGATCGTATTCCTATGGAAATACCTATTAGCATTAGAACTATAGCCCGATATAAAAATCAATACGAACAATTAGAACATGGTTCTTATCCCTTTGTAATACCGCAAGAGGAAGCAGAACATTTAAAATATGGATTAGAATTAGTTGAACCTGAAATCTTTTTATAATATGTACACAAGTTATATAGGAAACAAATTTTTAAAGATTTATCGAAAGAAAAAAAAGCTGCCTAATGAGTTTACTGCTCGGCAGTTTTTTGATGAAGTTTTATTTCCATTGTTTTTTGATAATGAACAGCATTTAATGCATGTGGGAAATTCTCCTTTTTTTCAAAAGCCTACTAAAAAGGCAGTTGAAGAACATGGTTCAAAAGCAAAAGCACAATTATACAATCTTCATACTAAAATTGGAGAAGGTATTCCAAGCGGCTCTATTTTCGTTGGCTATGGTGCTGAAAATGTAGTAGCAACCTCTTCTGGTCAAATAACTTCTATGCCTTTTAATTTTGAAGAGGAGGAAATGTATGCTTCTTGGATTGGACAAGCGTTGGCAATTGGCGTTAGTGGTGGTTTGGCAATGCAAATTGATGAAGAAAAAATATTATGGACACTTTATCAAGGATGGAAATATTATCGAACTTATCTTTCTCAAACACCAAATTTAAAAGATAAGCAAATTGAAACGTGGAATGGGCATTGGCTTAGTCATGTTTTCGGAGAGTATTATCATAAAGATAATCCATTAGCAGAATTTAACCCGAAACCTGAAAATGTATTAGGTAGATTGGCTATTCCTACTATTGATTGGGTAAAAGTTATTTTTGCTTTATCAAGGAAATATCCAAAACAAACGCTTACGGCTTATACATATACGCTTTCTCAAACAAATACAACGCTTGGTTTTGTTAATATTCGATTACCCAAAGTTAGGAATTTAATTATCTTAAAAGAACAATTGTATCAGCTTTCTAATGAAAGGAAAAATCATCAAAATTTTGAGCAGATGTATTCTACCTTTTACAATTTAAAAAATGCCTGTAAGCTAGGTAGCATTGGGATGAAAGCTTTGGAGCCAAGTAAACTAAGAGCGTTTATGCCTTCAGGAACTGCTAAATATGCACAAGGGAAAAGTTATAAATTTTCTAACCCGAATATCAAAACAAAGAAAGATGAAAATCCTGAAGACTTTGAAATTCGCCAACAAAAAGCAAGAGACAAATACAATAATGAAATTATAAATTTTTACATATTTAAAACTTGGATAATAGCTATGTTGAATAACAAAAAAGAATTAAATGCTTTAGCAGAACAAGTCGCACAAGTATTGATTGACTTTGAAGAAAAAGGTGTTAGTACTGGAAGAGAAAAAACCAAAAAAACTCAATCTCGATTAAGTGATGATGTGCAATCTGCAAAAACACTCAAGGAATTCATTGAAAAACTTACTGAATTAATGTCGAAATATAAGGAAGCGGCAGCAACGTTTAAAGCGGTTAAAGATGCTGTTATAGAATTACCTTCTGATTTATTTCCGTTATTTATTACGCTTATTCGCTTCGAGTATCAATTTAAAAAATCTAATTAAATTTAAAAATTAAGAAATATGAAACCATATATTTATTTAAGAGCATTAAGACA
>JAHDBT010000388.1 GCA_020630215.1 Bacteroidota bacterium | reverse complement strand
AGCCATTAAAAATTACGAAAAAGCATTTGTCCTCGATCCTAAAAATACCAATGCAGCGGCGATTGTAAAAAAGCTGAAAAGCAAATAAAAAAATATTACTCCATTAATTGGGTTTAATGGAGCAATATTTAAGCAAAGCATTTAATAAATGCAGTAGGCATAACCGATATAATAAACCCAAAGGTTGGTTTGGTTGGTCGTTATTTAAATCGGATGCTTTTTTTCAATCAATCATTAAAAACAGTCAAGGTTACTACTCCGCCGCCTAACCTATTGCTAGTTAAATGAGGAACTATTAACTCAACATTAAATCGTGGTGGTGAGTAGTAACCAGTCAACAATTATTTAGCCGTTGTAGCATCGGTAATAATAATTGCTGGGTTTTCTTTGTTTCCTTTTTCCGCTTTTTGAGTTGCACCCTTACAACTACTAGGCTTACAAGTTTTACTGCAAGCACCTGCTTTTTGTGCAACCGCACTAGCATTAACACCTGCCTTAGCCGCCCCTTTACAACATTTTGGCGGACAAATTTTACTACAAAGTCCATTTGCTTTTTCAGTAGTATTACTCGTTTTAACCATTAAGTTATTGGTGCTTGCATTGGCTTGTTTAGCCGCCGCCCCTTTACAACATTTTGGTGGACAAATTTTACTACAAAGTCCATCTGCTTTTTCAGTAGTATTACTCGTTTTAACCATTAAGTTATTGGTACTTGCATTGGCTTGTTTAGCAGCAGCACCTTTACAGCATTTTGGCGGACAAATTTTACTGCAAAGCCCAGTTGCTTTTTCAGGAGCATTACTAGTTTTAACCATTAAGTTATTGGTACTTGCGTTGGCTTGTTTAGCAGCAGCACCTTTACAGCATTTAATCGGGCAAGGTTTGCAAGTTGCTGATGGCGTACAAGTTTTCCCAGCTTTACTACTTTCCATTGCAACTGTTTTTGCAGCACTTTGTTCCATCGCGTTTTTCTTGCAGGTTTTCTTGCAAGTTTTGTTAGCCGTACATTTTTTAGCCGATGTTTGAGCTTGTACCTGTAAACCTACCAAGGTAATCGTCATGCAAAAAACGAACATTAAAAAAACTTTTAAATATTTCATAAGATAAAAAATTAAGTATTACACTCAGAGCCGCTGAGTTACCAGTTAAAAACGATAAGGCAAAGATAGCGGCAACACATCCATTTCGATGTTACAAACCTGTTAATCACTTGTGATCGACTTGTTAAGATGTTAGTAAACAGGGGAGAGGAAAGGCATATTTTTTGCAGCTAAAAAGATAGCCTGTTAAAAAGTTGTTAAGAGGTGTTATTTATTTTTGTATTTATATTTTTATGTTGATCTTGGTGTTTGGTTATGAAAATCGTCAGCATAAAAAACTGACCGCTGACAGTAAGCGCAGCGAACGATCTGACTACTGACTACTAAAAAAAACATGAAGAACTGGATAAACCAATATCGAATTCCGCTGTTATTTGCAGCCGTTTGTGTAGCCTTAACCTTGTTAATTGTATTTCAGGTTAATTGGCTATTAACGGCCAGAGATATGGTGAAAGAACAGTTTGACCAGAAAGTAAGTCTAGCACTAGGCAGCACGCTTACGGATTACAATGCCAAGCACACCCAAGAATTGTTGCTCAACGAATTTAACTCCTGTGTAGATAATAAAGCCTGTTATTTTTTTGAAGGACAGGTAGACGAAATATTAGGCGCAGAAAAAGATACCTTGTTAGCAACCTTGTCGGGTTATATGTCGTGTTTTGGCATTGAGGAGCAGTACGATGTAGCGATTTTAAACAAGCAAAATTATTGCAAAGCCTCTAATTCCTACTGTTGCGCCATTAATCCTACGGTTCAAGAAATGGCCGATTACCAACTCTCTGTTACTTTTCCTTGTAGAGACGACTATGTTTTTGATAAGCTTAAATTCATGATTTTATCGTGTATTTTAATTTCCTTGTTATTAGCGGTTGTTTCTTTTATTATTTTAAAAGCACTCGTACAACAAGAAAGAATTACCGAAAACAACATCGACTTTTTTAACAATACCGCACACGAATTAAAAACCCCTCTTACCAATATTACTCTCGCCCTAAGTTTATTCAATCGTCAAAATAAAGATAAAGCAAACAATAAATACCTCGGCATTATTCAAAAAGAAAATACCAAACTCATTACCCAAATAGAACGGGTATTGTATTTATCTAAAATGGAAAGCGAAGGGTATGCTTTGCAAGAAACCGAACTAAACTTAAAAGAAATTGTAACAGAAGCCATTGGGTATATGGAAATGATTACCAACGAAAAAAATGGACAAATTACTACGGATTTTCCTGTTAGCCCTTGTATTGTAAAAGGCGATAAATTTCACCTAAACAATATTTGTGTTAACCTAATTGATAATGCGCTAAAGTATTGTAAAAAACAACCACAAGTACAAATTTCTATTCGAGAACAAAACGGAATGTATAAACTGCTTTTTTCCGATAATGGTATTGGCATCAGTAGAAATGACCAAGCCCATATATTTAAAAAATTTCAGCGAGTAAATACAGGTGATATTAAAGAATCGAAAGGATTTGGAATTGGCTTGTCTTATGTGAAAAAAGCCTTAGAGTTGCATCGAGGGTATATTAAAGTAAACAGTGAGTTACATAAAGGCAGCCAGTTTGAAATAGGTTTACCAACAATTTAAAATCATGATACAGAAAAAAATATTAATAGTAGAAGACGACCCACATTTGGGTTTGCTCCTAATAGATTTGCTGCAAAGTGAAAACTACGATGCAAAACTTTGTAAAGATGGTTTATCAGGATTACAACTGGCAGAAAGGGAAATTTTTGACCTCTGCATTTTCGATGTCATGATGCCTGGAATGGATGGCTTCTCTTTAGCCAAAAAACTGCGAACAACAGGATACGAAACCCCCATTATTTTTTTAACCGCCAAATCTATGATTGAAGACAAGGTGAAAGGCTATAATATAGGCGCAGAAGATTATATTGCCAAACCCTTCCATCACGAAGAGCTGTTGTGCAAAATACAGGTTATTTTAAAACGCTACTGCAATGTCCTAGCCAACCATTATCCTAAAAAATTTGCTATTGGCGATTATACCTTTAAATACGATATTCAGGAACTAGAATACCAAGGAACAACAATGCGACTC
This sequence comes from Bacteroidota bacterium, assembly GCA_020630215.1. Lineage (GTDB taxonomy): Bacteria > Bacteroidota > Bacteroidia > Chitinophagales > UBA2359 > JAHDBT01. The sequence goes on along the minus strand of JAHDBT010000388.1, from coordinate 3,934 downwards.
ACGCCCAAAGAAAACGAAGTGCTTTTACTGCTATGTATTCATAAAGATAAAATTTTAAAACGAGAGGACGCTGTATATAAAATTTATGGCAAAAGAGATTATTTCCTAGGGCGAAGCTTTGACGTATTTATTTCCAAAATAAGAAAACGCCTAAAAAAAGACCCTCGAATAAAGATAGAAACGGTGTTTAAAGTAGGCTTTATTTTATCGGTTCAAGAAAAAGTAGATGCGTCCTTATAAATAAATTTAAGGGCTTTCTGTTCAATAAAAATAGCAATTACCTCCATGAATGGGCAAATAAGCCTAATTGAAAAAATAAACACTTCAAATACTTCATTACCAAATTATTACAATTCAAAAAAAATAATGCAGATGCTTTAAATCCTAGCACCTAACAAAAAACATCACCAGAATAAATTTAAATGCCTGTATCAAGGAAAGGTTAATTAACTAATGGGATTGTGAAAAATTAGCAATTAGTTCTTATATTTGTCCGTTTTTAGTCATTAAACAATGTGCAAGCGTGCTTGTATCCTCTTGTTAGGTACTCCCTAAATGTCAAATTTTTTGATGAGCAGGTAAGTACAATTCGACTCAACTTAACAATCCCATTTTGAAGAAACATATTAGCTTTATGTCATTGGTAGTTGGCTTAATTGCTGGCTATTTTTTGATTAATAATAATTCGGTACAAATAGCAAGTACAAGCATTGCCACTCAACAGCAAGAGCTATATCAAGCCCCAAACGCTATGCAAAACGAGGGCATTGCAGCAACTACTGCTAATGATACCCCTATATCTGTACCAACTTCCACCCCAACTTTGCAAGCAGACCTTCCTGCTGCTACTACGGTTACAACAAATAACGAGCAAACAGGCACTTCGCAAAGCGAAGAACTTGATATTGCAACAAGACAAACAACCGAAGTGGTAGCAGCAGTAACGGAGGAGAAAGAGGTTATAGAAGAGGAGCATATTGCAGCAGTAGAGGAGCAAACAGATGCAATAGTAGTGCCGAGGGAAGTTGCTGAGGAAATAACAGCAGAAACACTAAAAGATCTTAGAACAGATAAGGAACGAGTAGAACATAATTATGGTATTGTTGCCGAACATCACGAAGTCTATTCGGATAAGGTGAAGAAAAACCAGTTTTTATCGTCCATTTTAACTAAGCAAGATATTTCTTACCAGAGTATTAGCAAGGCCGTTAATGCTTCCGAAGGTGTTTTTGATGTGCGAGATTTAAAAATAGGCCAAGCTTATACTATTTTACAAGATAGTTGCAAACGTGCCACACATTTTATTTACGAAAGCTCGGCAATTGATTATATCGTGTACGATTTTACCGATATTGCACACATCAATGTATATGCCTGCGAACGAGAAATTGAAACCCGTGAACGCATCGCAAGCGGCATTATTGAGTCGTCGTTATGGCTAACCATGACTTCTAATAATATTAATCCCGTACTAGCCGTACACCTTTCCGAAGTATTTGCCTGGACCGTCGATTTTTTCCATACACATAAAGGCGATAGTTTTAAAGCCATTTACGAAGAGCAGTTTGTAGATGGAAAATCGGTAGGCATTAGCAATATTAAAGCCGCTTATTTTAAGCACATTGGCAAAGAAAATTATGCTTTTAATTATATAGCAGGCGAAGACGAAGGTTTTTATGATGAAGAAGGGCAATCGGTAAAAAAAGCATTCTTAAAATCTCCCTTAAAATTTAGCCGCATTTCTTCCCGTTATTCTAAGCGTCGTTTTCACCCCGTTTTAAAACGCTACAAATCGCACCTCGGCACTGATTATGCTGCCCCTAAAGGCACACCTATTTTAGCAGTAGGAGACGGAACCGTAATTGCAGCAACTTACCACAGAGGAAATGGTAGGTATGTGAAAATTAGACACAATGGCACGTATACTACGCAGTACTTACACATGTCTCGTATAGGAAAAGGAATAAAAAGAGGAAGCAGCGTAAAACAAGGGCAGGTAATAGGATATGTTGGTAAAACTGGATTAGCAACAGGACCGCATTTATGTTTCCGTTTCTGGAAAAATGGCGTACAAGTAGATCCTTTTAAACAAAAAATGCCGCCATCAAAACCCCTAGCCAAAAAATACCTGGCCCAATACCAACAACATATGAATACGGTTAAACCACAACTAGATGCTATCCCGTATCCTGCACCTAAAGTAAAAACAGCAGACACAGAAGTAACAGCAATGCCATAGGCGATTAACTGCTAGCCACCTTTAGTCCATTCTCCTCCTGTTTCAATTTCACCCAACACAATATACCTCCACTAGCTTTGATGACTATTAAACGGTGTGCTTTAAGATAAACTCTTGTAGCAACAAGATAACAAGAAACTTAAATCACTTACTTTGATTTTTGAAAAAATAGTAACTTACAATGCATTATTATTTGAGATAAAAAGTAATTAGAATTGAAAATTTTTACAATAAGTCGTACTTTATTATTAATGATTATATAAGAAAACTATGGAAAATAATCCTTTTTAATTATAGTATTTGTCTAATAAGATAAAAGCTTAACGAATTAAATGCCATTTGTTTTTTACAAAAAAAGGAAAAAAAAGGGGTTTCGCTACTGTTAAAATACTGCATTATTCAAGTCAGTATAACAAAAAATCCAGATGTTTGTCAAAAATTGCCATTTTTAGGGGTATTTCGTCAATATTTAAATGCAAAGTTTTGTAAAAAGCCTTAAAAGCACTTACATTTGTGGCTATTAATTAAGAATTATTTTATTTACAAAATATTTGTTGTTCATGAACAAGAGTCAACTTATAGACAAGATAGCCGCTGACGCTGGCATAACGAAGGGTCAAGCAGGCGACGCTCTAAGCGCATTCACCGATGCTATTAAAAATACATTGAAAGGCGATGATAGAGTTACCTTAATTGGTTTTGGTACTTTCTCAATTACAGAGAGAAAAGCTCGTGAGGGACGTAATCCTAAAACAGGTGCTACGTTACAAATACCTGCCAAGAAAGTGGTTAAGTTTAAACCAGGTAAAGAACTAGAAGCTGCTGTAAACTAATTATACGTTTACGAAGTTCTTAACTTATTATATTTTCTTAAAGCGATGGCTTCTTGATACTTGTATCAGTAAGCCATAGCTTTTTTATTTTTTCTCATTCACTTAATTCAGCAGGCCCAAAGTTATTTTTTAAGAAAATTAGTCTGTTCTCCTCTTTCCTCGGCTGTAGCATTGGCTGTCCACACCATCACTAAAGGAAGGCTTAAACATTGGCAAAAAGAAAATTCTGGTAGATAACGAACATTAGTTAGTGTTTTATTTCTTGTTCTTTAAATAAATCCATATATTTATAGACCTAAAAATTAGAAGCCTATTATACATCCCCTCATTAACCCAATGTTATGGGCGAAAAGACTTGTCCTCGATGCAGTGCAAATAATACCATTAAAAGTGGTAAAGCCAACGACCGACAACGCTACCTTTGTAAAAGCTGTAACTATCATTTTACAGTCGATAAACTCGGTAAGCGTATCGACAATTATTATGTAATTAAAGCATTACAACTTTATTTGCAAGGCCTAGGGTATCGCCAAATTGAACGTATTTTAGGGGTAAGCCATGTAACGGTAATGAAATGGGTAAAACACTTTTTTAGGGAAGTGCCTCAACGTCAACTAAAGGAAGCGAACTGTAAAATAATGAGTGTGGAAGAAGTGTGCGAGTATATGAAACACCAAGAAAATATACATGGAAAAGGATTTGTAATTGCACACCTCGGAAGTAAAATATTAATGATTCAGTGGGAAGCCGAAACCGCACCTTAATCATTTTAAATATCGGCGTTACTACCCTAATGAGTAGAAAGTACTTTAGTAACGTTTAAAAAATAAATCCGACAATTTGTACGTAGAGGTTTTGTGCT
>JAHDBT010000387.1 GCA_020630215.1 Bacteroidota bacterium | reverse complement strand
GCCATAGGCTTGAATACCATTACGCTCCAGCCGTGAGGCTGGAACGGGCGTTCATTTTTTATTAAAAAAAGGAATGCAGGGTCAAGAGCCAAACGGTATTCAAGCGGCTGGCTTGCGCCTAGAAATGTAAACCGCTTGGATAAATAGAGCTAAGTTTTCTACTTTTTTCTGTTTTCCCTATATAACACTTTGGTTAGAATCTCGTTATATACAATAGATTTTACTACCGACAGAGATAAGTGAAAGTGATAAAATAAACCATTATTACTTATTGTTTTGCCCAATCCTGCGTTACAAATGCTCGTAATAGCTCGCTATTGGCCATTCGTCCGCAAGCGGTTCTCTACACTTAAATATCCAAAGGGATATTTATTTTACTGTGTAAAAACCGTTCGTTCATAACTTGAACAAAACAATCGCGCGTAATGACCCATTTTATTTATCCTTTTTCACCATCCCTAAGCAAAAACCCAACAATAAATAAAAAAAACAAGTATCCCCTAATAAATTATCCAACCATTCAATTAAATTAAAAAAAAGCTTAAAACATGAAAACAACGTTACGAATCTTTGCATTGTTATTATTAACAACTGGTGCAGTGATGAATCTAAGTGCTCAAGATGATGAATTAGTTCCTATGAGTGATAAAGTGAGTCAGGACGTAGAAAAAGAAGCCGATGTGATAACCTACACCTACATTACCGACAAACGCTACGACATTATTCATGAGTTGGCAGGTGAAAAGTTTTTTCCAGCAGGTTACCAAGAAGGGCAGGGGCAGGCAAGAGAAATTGCTCCTGGACAAATGGCCATTCAATTACAAGACCAGCAAATACTCATTAAAGGCGTAAAAGGATTAGAAGGATTTCAGGTCGTATCAAAATCTAGCAACCGTATTGGCTATATTTACGAGTTAATGGATGCTAAAGGCAAGCCTGCTAAATTAAAGGTAGTAGTAGACCAGGATAAGTATGTTAACCTTGTTTACTTTTACTCTAAATCGCTAGGAGAACACACCTTTTACATGGCCGAAAAATCGAAGGAAGACATTGCTGCCGAGCAAAGCTATTTTACTTCTAAAGAGCAGTACTTTATTCGCAGTTACCAAAACTTATTAGAGAAAGAAGTAGTGCCTTACCAAGCTGCTAAAGCAGGCGAAGGTTCGCCGAAACCTATCGAGAAATCGGCAGGGATTAAGATAACCTTTAACGAAGAAAATGTAGTTACGCCATTAGGCACTTTCCCAGTAAAAAAAGCACAAACTTTTCAGTACAAACTAAAAGGACATCCTGCGGTACGTTCTATGATTGAAATAAGCTTAAAAGGAAAGATGAAGAAAATGATGGTGTATATTAATTTTAAACAGCAAATAGAAGTTATTGAATTTGGTGATACGCGTTATTTTTTACGTCCTTAATCTAGCCCCCAATTATAAAGCTATAAACAAAAGACTTACTATTTTTTTAAAAAATAGTAAGTCTTTTTTGATTATAACCGAATAAGCCCAAAACCACAACACATGTTGATATTGTAGTCCCTAACAGTAAAGGCTTTAGCAGCATATGTCCATTAAAACTTTGTAATACCTCGGCGTTAGTAGGTAAAAACAATTTAGCATTAAATATTAAACACTAAGGGACTACATACGCAACCTAGGACAAGCTTATCGCTTATTAATAGTTATTCCTTTAAGGGCTGCTTGTTTTTGAACAATGCTAAAAATTTCCTCACTAAAAGAGCTGCCGTTTTCGTCTTTGTTTTGTTTTTTCTGTTCTATAATGGATTCATCTCTTTTTTTGGTTAACTCCTTGAGTTTTTCTATATGCTGCGCCCTATTTTTTACCATACTTTTTACTTGTTCCAATCGCTCGTCGGCTGCAACTTCCTTTAGTTCTTCTGGCAAATCGCTTTCCGAAATATCATTTATATTTACTTTCTCATCAACAATATCGGTAATTAATTCATTGTGTCCATAAAAATTGGTTTTGCCTACTTTGGAATTGTTAAACTTGGCTCTAGTAGTTATTGCATTTTTAGAAGATTTATCATATAAATTTAGAGAAGATTCTTTTTTCTGATTCATTGTAGATTGGATTTGTTGAGAACCATAATAGATTTTAGATGCATCTATTAATTTTGAATAATGAGCAATGCTATCGTCAAAAGCGGTCGTGTAAATTCTATCATCGGCATTAATACCTAATTCTAAATAAGTGCCAGCCGTTTTATCTGCAATGGCTTTAAAATGTTCTTTTGCGGCCGAACAGCTTGTGCCTAGTTTAATGGTATTGATAAAAATATCTTGTTGTTTTGCTAATTCACAAGTTGTTGAATAGGGTACATCATCCTTATAATCCTGATGAGGGGGGCAATCGCCAACTAAAAAAATAGCTTTATAAACTTGTTTTTCTTGCCCCCACTGCATTTGTGTTACTGCTTCGTTTAATCCTTGATTTACACTTTCAGGAGTATCGCCTCCGCCACTAGCCGTAATGGCTAATAACTCGTTATACACACTGTCTATGTTTGTTGTTAGGGTTGTTTTTTTGGTAACAAATTCATCTCCCCGATCTCTATAAAACACCATCCCCAATTCAATATTAGAGGCAGATTCTGTTTCGGTTAATACGGTTACGATTTCCCAAATTTTTTCTTTTGCGGTATGAATAAGTCCTGACATACTACCTGTTGCATCTAAGCAAAAAATCAACTCAATAGAAGGAGCTGGAATATCTGATGCTGCTGAATTGTTTTTGTTGGGTTTGTTGGCTGTTGCTACTGTTGGGGTTGTTGTAAGATGCTTATTGGATAAATTAGTTATACCTGCAATTGCATTTACTTCGCTAGAACTACTTGCGACAAAACCCTTATGAGATAGGTAGTTATACGCATTAAGTCCGAGTACTAATACTAGTGCAATTGTGCCTAAAAAGAGGAGTTTTTTCATGGTTTGGTTATGATTATGGTTAGTTAGAATGATAATTAGTAATAGCAAAAAATGAATTTTTAATGTTGCTACTACTCATCTCATAAGATGCACTAACTTTGCTATTAGGTGTCTGAAGTAGTTTTTTTTATCATTACTTAGATTATATTTATATAGTATTTATTGATAACAAAACCAATGTGTTTAAATTTTGAAATGCCTTATCGTTAGCATATGAAAACAATTTATCCATTTAACATTAAGCATAAATATGGAGGACTACATACACAACTTAGCCATAAAAAAAAAGCAGTTCAAACTATATGTTCGAACTGCTTTTGTGTTTTGTATTATTTAGTAGCTTTTGGCAGCATATAAATCATGCTATCCAATGAGTGTTAGGTGGTTATTATTTAACCACACGTAATTCAATACGACGGTTTTTAGCTTTACCTTGCGGAGTATTATTAGGAGCAACAGGTTTGGTATCTCCTAAGCCACGAGTAGCAATACGACCAGCATTAATGCCTGCTTTGGTTAATAAGGCTTTTACTGCATCGGCACGTTGCTTAGATAAGGTACGGTTTTTAGTCGCATCACCTGTGTTATCCGTATGTCCATCTAAACGAATTTTGGTTTTTGGATACGCTTGTAAAACGGCAGCTAAGTTTTTAACACGGCTTTGCGAAGCGGCATCTAAATTAGCAGAACCCGTAGCAAAAGTTAAATCGTTGAAGTTAAAAATTTCTTTACCGCCAGCTTTACCGCCTTTCCCTAAGAAATTAGCAAATTTTTCTTCTGCCGAGCCTTGTAGCACTTTTAATTCTTTACCACCAGGTAATTTAATAGCACCCATTACGCCTTTTACTGCATTGCCTGCTGCACTTGCTGCATTACCAGCTGCATTAGCTGCGCCTTTTGCTGCATCGCCAACTGCATTTCCTGCACCTTTCGCTGCATTACCAGCTGCATTAGCTGCGCCTTTCGCTGCATCGCCAGTCGCTTTAGCCGCACCTTTCGCTGCATCGCCAGTTGCTTTTACTACATTGGTTGTTTTGTTTTTAAGTGTACCAGCGGCATCACCCATTTTATCAGCAGCTTCGCCACCGCAACCACGTAACATTGGGAATAGTAAAATACCTAAACCCAGTAGTAATAATAAAGGCAATAGTTTTTTCAGCATACCACCACCTGCGGCAGCAGCCTCTTGGCCACCTTCGGCAACTCTACTACCAGTATCTTTCACATAATCAGCACCCGCACCTGCTGCGCCTGTAGCACTCGACCATAAAGAACCCCAACTGCTTTTCGATTTTGTTTCCAAATCGTCGAAGCTGCCAAAGCCTAAATGTTCGGCAAAACCAGAAGGAACTGCGCTTGCAATATGGTCTTTCTGACCCATCAACATTTGAGCTAATCCACTAGCATCTAAATTGTGTTCCTTTTTTTGGCGGCCAATCATACCCATTACAATAGGAGCCAACATACTAATCATAGAAGTAGAAGAGCTGCGGCTCATACCACTTGCAGAGGTAATCATATCAATTACTCCCCCTAGTTTGTTGCCAAAAATACTGCGTACAATACCACCACCAGAATTAACCAATCCAGTAGTAGCATCGCCACCACCAAATAAGTCGCCTAAGTTATCAAGCATACCGCCGTCGTGACCGCCGCTTGTTAACATATCCATAATACCTCCTGCTCCATCAGGAGTAGAAGCTTGCGACATTAAACCACCTAAAATAGAAGGTAGGATGCTGTTTAATCCAGAAGTAGCACCATTGCTGCTTTCTCCTAAAAAACTAGCTGCCTTACCAATTAGGTGACTGCCGATTTGACCTTTTAATAGATCAAGTAAATTTACGTTCATAGCATTAAAATTTAAAAAACAAAATATTGACTCCTTTGTTAGGTGTCAAGTGTATGACGAATATGGTATTTTTAGTCACAGTATTTTTATAAAAACGCATGTTGTTTTTAACACTTATATAAGTATTTGAAAAATACCGTACTTAAAATCTAAAATCAATACTAAAAATTATAATTGTTGTATATGTAGGGTAGTTATAATAATTTCATCTACTAGTTAAAACTAATAGTTTAGGTGGGTAGGTTAATCTAAAAATAAGAATGGGAGTTTAGTAAATGTAAGATGTTTGTTATTGGTTGTAATAGCAAATGTAAGAAATAATTAACAGTTTAACAAATCTAGGAAGGCTGGGAAAATAAATTTAGGAGGCTTTAGGAATGGTGCAAAAATAAATTTACATTTTCCACTTCGATATTTCCCAATATCCTGCGTTACAAATACTCGTAATAGCGCTGCTATTTATCCGCAAGCGGTTCACTTAGCTTAAATATCGCCTTTCTCCGCAAGCGGTTCATTCCGTTTAAATGCATCAAAATGCATTTATTTTGCTGTGCAAAAATCACTCATTCCTATTTTACTGCGTAAAAATCGCACGCTCCTATTTTGCGCCTTGTCTATTAGCAAATCTCTTTGCGGAAATTTGTAAATTATTTTTTCACTATCCCTTAGGCTTTTGCTTTCCATTTAGGCAGATTAATGCAGGGACTTGGATAGGTTTTTCCTAGGTGTACTTTTAGGTAATTTTGTTCTATGGTATTCATTAAATAGGGTTGTATGGCTAAACGGGTAGGTAGTTTATTTAATTCTTTGCACCAATACTTAATATACTGTGCATCGGGGTCGTAGCGATGAGTTTGGGTAAGTATATTAAAGTAGCGGTTAGGGCGAGGGTCGTTGCCAATACCAGCTATATAATTCCAGTTGCCGTAATTGCTGCAGGGGTCGTAATCAATTAATAAACTCTCGAAATAAGCGGCTCCCCATTGCCAGTTTATTTGCATATCGTGTACTAAAAAACTAGCCACATTTTGCCGTCCTCTGTTCGACATAAAACCCGTTTGGGCCAGCTCTCGCATATTGGCATCTATTAACGGAATGCCTGTTTGCCCTTTGCACCAACAGGCAAATAAAGTTTTGTTATTTTGGCTATTTAAGGCGATTTGTTTTATGCCGCCATATTTAAAAATATCAGTACCATATTTTAGGGCAACAAAGCGAAAATAATCGCGCCAAATCAATTCAAAAAATAGCCAATAGGTAGATTGGTTTTTAATTCGGGTGTTTTCGTATTTGGTAATTTCTTTAAAAATGCTGCGAGGAGAAATGCAGCCATTGGCCAGCCAGGGAGAAAATTTAGAGGAGTAATTGGCGCCTAGCATTTGGTTACGAGTTGTTTTATAATTGCGTAGATGATCGCCTTCCCAAAAGTAGGATTTTAGGCGCAGTAAGGCAGCCGTTTCCCCTCCTTTAAATGGCAATACTGCTTTAGGATTTGGTACAATAGGAGCGTAGCCTAAATCTTGTAAGCTAGGAATATCACCAGACTTTACCGCCTTAAAAACAGGAATCGTGTTAGGGCTAGGAAAAGGGTTTCTGACCGTACTTTTTTGTTCTACATTTTTGCGGAATTCAGTAAAAACATCAGGAAGTTCCTCCATTTCATAAGGCAGGTCGTCGTAGTGAAAAAGGGTGCTTCCCCAAAAAAAATCTATTGGAATATTTTCGGTTATTAGGTTGTTTTCTAGCAATTCTTCTACTTGTACTTCTTCGCTTGTTATTTCCTGTTGGCAGTACACGGCTTTTACTTGGTGAAACTTTGCCAAGGCAAAAATCACTTCCTCTGGCTTGCCCGAACGCACAATTAAATCGCCCCCTAAATCTTGCAACTTGTATTTTAAATCTTGAATGCTTTCTAGTAAAAACTGCGCCCTATAAACGCCCGTTTTAGCTATGCCAATACCCAAGGTATTTTTCTCAAAATGCCGAGGGTCAATGCAGTAGATAGGTATAATGTTATCGGCATCTTGTAATGCTTGGTGTAAGGCTTCATTATCGTGTATGCGTAAATCGTTGCGAAACCAAACAATAATGGTATTGTTCATGCTTATTTTTTAGAAGTTTTAGACTGTTGTTTAGCAGCAATTGCAAACCTCGTTTTTTTATGAATAACAATAAATTGGGCGTAAATGTTTACGGTGGTTTTATTGAAAATAACCAAATTTTTAATGACCAATTACTAAATCACAATTTTCCTAGTTCTAAGATATTTGGGGGCCAAATTTCAATTATGGAAGCCACAGGCTTCCC
>JAHDBT010000011.1:25290-38452 GCA_020630215.1 Bacteroidota bacterium | reverse complement strand
AAAATATAAAAACGGAGGGAAGTCCGTTCTACAAAAAATCCATGCAGCCCATCCAGTCCATACAGTCCATACAGTCCATACAGTCCATCCAAATTTAGAGAATGGGCTGCTAGAAAAAAATAAATGAACAAATTTTATCTTGACAGCAAAATTCTTGGTACAGACGTGGCACTGCTACGTCTCCTAGGCCTGCCCTCCTACAAATAAAAACGGACTGAAGTCCGTTCTACAGTAGGGCTAACGTCCTGTATCCATTACCTCGTAATTGGCATTGCCTATTTCTACCATAAAGCGGCAGGGCATGGTTAAAAAGTTATCCCAAGTATTGAAGTACGAGGGGTAGGTGCAAAATAATTGTTCCTTGGCACGGCTACAGGCAACGTAAAATAAACGGCGTTCTTCTTCTAGGTCTTCTAGGCTTTTTAGGGAGCGAGTTGTGGGGAATAAACCATCCAATAAATGGGGTACAAACACGCAATACCATTCTAATCCTTTGGAAGAGTGTATGGTAGACAGGGTAACGGGTTTGTCTTCGCTTTCATCAATTAGTGGACTGTTGTGGTCTTGAAATTTGGCGTTGGGTGGGTCTAGGGCAAAGGCAGATAAAAACTTTTCTAGGTCGTCGTATTTGCCCGCCATCGCTATTAGCACGTCAATATCTTGTAGGCGAATATCGTAGTCGTCTTCTTTGGTTTTTAGCAGGGGTTCGTAGTATTTTAAAAGGAGTTCTATTTTGCTAGAAATGGTAATAGTAGGGCGCATGGCACTCCTTAGTGCATCTTGTAGTTTTAGGAGGTCGCTGCTAAATTTTTTCTTTTCAAATTGGCTAAACTCCATCTTCCCTTTGTTGGCTTGTATGTTCTGAATTATTTTTCCGGCAGTTACTTTTCCTACGCCTGGTATTAATTTTAATACTCGGTTCCAAGCTACCGCATCAAAGGGGTTTTGTACAATGCGTAAATAGGCGTTAATATCTTTTACATGTCTGCGCTCTATAAATTTAATGCCGCCAACTACTACATACGGAATGCTGCGTTTTAGCAATTCGGTTTGTATAAAATTACCGTGATAAGACGAGCGATACAAGACCGCAATATGATTTAATGGGATGTCTTTTTCTCGGAGTTCTAGTATTTTAGAAACGATAAACTCAGCTTCTTCCTGCTGGTCGTAAAAGCGGCAAATTTGGGGTTTAAACGGGTTGCTGTTTTCCGAAAATAAGGATTTTTTATAACCTAGCGTAGCATTGTTGGCAATGGCATTGGTAAAGTTGAGAATGTCTTGATTACTGCGGTAATTACGTACCAATTTAACTACTTTACAATCGGGATAAGTGCTAGGAAAAGTGAGGATGTTTTCAAAGTTAGCACCTCTAAAGGCATAAATACTTTGGGCATCATCGCCTACAATCATGATGTTTCTAGCACCGCCTGCAATAAAATCTACAATTTCCTTTTGTACTACATTGGTATCCTGAAACTCATCTACCATAATGTAGCGGTACAGGCTTTGTATTTTTCTGCGGAAAGGCATATTGTCTCGTAGTGAATTACGTAGCACTTCCATTAAATCATCGTAATCAAAAATTTTGTTGGCTTGTTTGTATTTGCTATACGCAAAGGCGATGGTTTCAATATCGTCGTTAAATTCTAGCAAGCCCGTGTATTCTTTTTCTATGACCTCACTAATAGGAATATCGCAGTTTCGAGATTTAGAGATGATTTTTTGCACCCTGCTTTTACGAGGAAAGGCTTTGCTTTTTTTGCTAAATTTGAATTCGCTGCGAATCAGGTCAATAATATCTTCGGCATCTATGGTGTCGATAATGGTAAAGCTGCTGGGAATGCCTATCATGTTGGCGTACTTGCGTAGGGTGTGATTGGCAAAGGCATGATAAGTGCCTCGCATAATGCGTTCTACTTTGGGGTCTTGTAGTAGACTGGCGGTACGGCGTACAATTTCGTTGGCGGCTTTGCGGGTAAAGGTGAGCAATAAAATTTGTTCGGGCGGCGTGCCTTTTTCTATTAAGTAGCTAGTACGGTAAGTTACGGTTCGGGTTTTGCCGCTGCCTGCTCCTGCAATTACCAAAACCGGCCCATTAATAGTAGTTGCTGCTAAATACTGACTCGGATTTAAGCTGTTTTTGTAATCAATTTTATATTCAATATTTTCGCTTACCTCGTGTGCATCAGCCGTTTCAATCACCTTTTTTTCGATGGTTTGGGCAATGCGTTTTAAACGAGCAATACGTTCGCCCAAAGCATCTGGTACATTGGCTGCTTGGTACTGACTCATCCGTATACCCGTAATATCATCCGACCCATAATACTCCATCTCTTCATTTACCTCCTCAAAAGGCAAATCCTCCTCCTCTTCCTTACCATGATTAGGCGCGAAAATACTTAGAAAGTTGTTAATCTTGTCAATGTCTATATCTGGTCGTTGATGGTCTTTTTCGTCTAGCATATTGGCAGTCAATTTTACTTGTTGCAAGTTACGGAATTTTATTAGACTTCTATTTATTTTTTTTGAGGAACGAAATTTAGTAACGCATAAAAAATAAATCCGTCATTTCTACTTGATCTTTTGCACTTATCCTTCGTTGCAAATACTCGCCGTAGCTTAGGCTATGGCTGCGTTTTGCGCCTTGTCTAAGCACAAAACCTCTACGTACAAATTGTCGGATTTATTTTTTAAACGTTACTTAGTCCAAACTGTAAAAAAGTATTTTGGGTAAGATGGTGTGGGTATGCTGCCTCCTCTACATCTTTTAATTCCTATTTTCTAGCCGCACTTACGCCTTCTGCAATTTCTAACTTTATGGTTTTAGTTAAATAGGTGCTCATTAATATGCCTAAGGGACTAAGAATAGATGGCTCGTTCAATCGTTGTGGGGATGGTTGTTTTGCTATTAGAAAAAAAAACTACGACTTAATCATCAGCAACTTAGGGTTTGAGTCACTAGGCTTATTCTTCTAAAAACTCGTAGCAGCCAATATCCCAAGGTTCTACCCGTTCGGTTCCTATTAAATCGTTGTCTAATTCAATTTGCACATCACCTGCATTAAGACCAAAATCACTTAGTCCAGCATCAATAGCTGGTGCGAGGGCATTCAATCTAAAATCACCTTCGTAAGTATCTACAAACAAGGTGTCGCCCATGTTAGGATTGCGAATAACGTCGGTAAAAATAATGCTATCGGCACTAATTTCTGTTTTCACTAAACAATTATTAAAGGCTATATCAAAGCCAACGCCTTCTATAGGATCTAAGTCAATTTCTTCGTCTTCGCTGCCATAAACAATACAATTGGTCATGGCTACATTTAAATCGGTAGCTAATACACCTGCATCCGTTGGGAAATAATTACTTGCTCTAAAAATCGAATTTTTATGTTCGATATAGGAACTATTTTGGTTGTAAAAAGTGCAATTAGCAAAAGCATAAACCCCTCCATATTCTAACTGCAAATTGTATCGTCCACAATTATAAACCAAGCAATTACCGCCAGCAATTACCGCCGTTACTCCCAAAATACCCGAATCAAACATATTGCGAATCGTTGTATTTTCTATAACTAAATTAGGATTTGAACCCGATGCAGGCAGCGAGTCTACCCGTATGCCCACATAGCCATTTTCTATGAGTGCGCCATTAATGGTATTGTTAACACTTCCTGCTGGGAAATACAAAGTTCCCCATTGTCCAGGCACATTATCATAGTCTTCTTCTAGGCGGGTACCTCTCATGTGTACAATTTCGGTGCTATCGAGGCCGCCATTAATATGCAGCGTGCCTTGTACGTAAAACAGTGCGCCATTGTGCATATAAATTTCCACGCCAGGATCTACGTTTAGGGTAACCAACGAATCTACTATCACACCATCATAAATAACGTAAGGCAGGTTATTCGTCCAAGTGCTATCGCTTGTTACCCTAAATCCATTAGGCGTGCCAGGGCCAAAAAAGTTGGCATTTTGTCCCCAAGCTACTAGCCGCATTTTAAAGGTATTAAAATTACTTTCAAATAAAATCGAATCTTCTACTACAAACGGTGTAGCTACATCGTTGGGATCAACGGTAACATTTACAAAAATATAGAGGCTATCGTTCGGCCATATTTCTACCTCCTCTGTGGTGCTGTAAGTAGGTACGCCGTCAATATTCATTCTAAAAGCGGAGGCTTCTCCCCCACCCAAATTAATACTGTTAATTTTCATTTTTTTATCGTACTTATTGTATACTAAAAATCCTTTGGTAGTAGAACCCATGGTAGCAAAAACGGTATCAAAACTCAGCGTATCGTCCGAAAATTCGAGTTTTTGAGAAGGCAAATCGGCATATTGTTCTTTAGTACAAAAACTAAATATTAGACTCACTAACAGTACGCTCAGTAATTTTATATAGGTTTTAATATAGCTTGGCTTATTCACGTATGGCATTATTTAATTTAAGGAGATGTTTGTTAGAAAAAATAAAGGTGTAAAAATACACTTAATTTAATGTAGTAAAAAACGAAAAATACAAGAGGAACGTTTCCCCCTTCATTAAATGGATGTGTATTAACTAAAAAAAGTTGTTTTAGCAGACATTTTAGAAGAAAATATTAATTTGCAGATTCCTACTGTACAAACCGAACTATTAACTTAAATTTAGCATTAAAATAAGTAGCAGAAGGTATGAACAACGAAGGTTTAAAACGCCTATTTGCGTTGAAAAATAGCCTTGCCTACAACAAAAACAAGTAGTAGCAAAAATAAAAACCATATTTATGTATATTGCACTAAACTGCTTTTTTCTAATATCGCTAATAACGATGTTAGTAACGCATAAAAAATAAATCCGTCATTTCTACTTGATCTTTTGCACTTATCCTGCGTTGCAAATACTCGCCGTAGCACTGTATGTCGGCCGCAAGCGGTTCTCTACACTTAAATGCATCAATATGCATTTATTTTGCTACGCAAAAATCGTTCGTTCATAGCTGCGTTTTGCGCCTTGTCTAAGCACAAAACCTCTACGTACAAATTGTCGGATTTATTTTTTAAACGTTACTTAATCTATTTTTTTGGAGAATTTTAAATAAAAAAACAACCACATGAAATTAGGCGCATTTTCTGTAAGCCTTAGCGTAAAAGACCTGAACGCTTCCAAAGAGTTTTATGAAGCTCTTGGATTTAAAGTCTTTGCTGGCAACATCAAACAAAACTATCTCATCATGAAAAATGAGGACTCCTTAATTGGTTTATTCCAAGGAATGTTTGAAAACAATATTTTGACCTTTAACCCAGGTTGGGATCAAAATGCTGATACCCTGGCAAATTACGATGATGTAAGAAACATCCAACAAACACTAAAAGAAAAAGGTATTTCCTTAGTAACAGAAGCCGATGAAAACACGACTGGCCCCGCTAGTTTTATGGTAATGGATCCTGATGGGAATACTATTTTGATTGATCAGCATATATAGCAGCAAAACCTAAATAATGAACGTACTATTCCACGTTGCAACAGGATTAGGAACCGTAATTTTACTAACCGATACCCACACTATAAAAAGTAATGCGCCATTAAAATCCATTTTGCCAATTGCAGCTTTAGCATTGTGCATAGGCGTAATTGCTCATGGAGCCTTGGATTATATTCCGCACTGCTATCCAGTTAATACAAAAATAGATATGAGTTTGGGTTTACTTTTAATTTTAGGCTTACTAGCACTTAGTAAATCAAAATATAAATGGATTATGCTAGGAGGATTAACAGGTTGTGTTTTGCCAGATATAATCGACCTATTACCCACTATGTTAAATAAAAATTTGGGTTTAAACCTCCCCATTATTGACAAAGTATTTCCTTGGCATTGGAAACAATATTCGGGGTCTATTTATAGTGGTAATTGTGGCGTGTCGGCAATTAATCATTGTTTAGTAGTAATTACGGTAGGTCTTTTCTTATGGTTTAGAAAACGAGATGTGAAAAATATTTTAGGAAGCTTGTAATAGCTCTAAAATAAAAACAATTACAACAAATCAAATCAATAAAAATGGAAAATTGTACCATTTACAGTCACAATTTAGAATTTGAAAAAGTAGTTCAAATTGTCAAAAACAACTTGCCAAAAGCCAAAGTCGAATTGAACGATGGCGGCCTACAAAAATCCTTAATGGCAACCATTAAGGGTGGTTTTTTTGGAAAAACGAAAACCTTAAAAATTAATTATCGGCAACGCCAAAACCCATCCTATAAATTAGATAAGGTGGAGTGTGGATTAACCCAAAATTTGGCAGGCATGGTCAATTTTATTCAATCGTTGTCTTCTCAAAATGAAAAAGTAAAAAGCAAGTTTTTACATAAGGTAATGGCAGCAAATTGCGAAATGGCCTTTATGGCAGAACCTGGTACTAATAAAGAGTTTGAATCGGTACTACAAAAAATAGTAGCGGAGTTAGATGCTTTTATTTTTGCACAGCCCAATTCCTTTTTCCAAAAATCGGCTACTCAACATTTTGTGGATAAGCATTTTAATTTAATTTTAGATACCAACGGCAATTGCGAAATAAACGATATTACCGTAAACGTAAATGCCAAATACCACGACCAACCTGCCGAAAATTACACCCCAGCACAAAAAGAAAGAAAAGCAAAAACCGAATCTTTTTTAGAAAGTAAAGGCATTAAAGTCAATAAAAACTTGCCTGCTGCTCCTGATGTTTCGGCTACAAAAATAAGAACCGTACAAGCGGTAATTGATAGAGCCTACGCCCTCTTATTAATTGCTGCCAAAGGAGAAGGCGTAGAACAAGAACATTTAACCAGAACCGTACAAGAAAAAAACATCCATTCTTTTTCGCCCAAAGAAACGCATATTTTTCAAGCAGCAGCATTGAGTCAACAAGAACAAGCTTATGCCACTTGGCGATACGAAAGTTTATACACCATTTTGTGGGCATTGGGCAAAATGGACAATTTAAAATACCCCAATGAAATTTGTGATGTAGAGGCAGTAGTTGGTCAAATATTTACCCCTTCAAGGGAAGACTTTACCGCTTCGGTTACCCTAAGAAGCGCCGAAGAAATACTAGCCGAACTCGATAAAACCTACCGCATGAATTGGGCCTGTGTTGATGCTAGAATTAAAGGGCAAGCAGTAGGAGGAAATATTAACCCAAGTGTAATTTACGAAAGGCATTATGCTTTAAACTGGCTAACCAACTACCAAAACCAAGATTGGGATGAGGTGCAAACCAATACTTAGAAACTTAAAACAATGATAACAACAAGAATAGCTACTACAGCTGATATAACGGGAATGCTTGCGCTTCAGAAAAAAAACTTATACGGTAATTTAAATGAGAAAGAACGAAGCAAAGGTTTTGTTACCACTCCATTTACCACCTCGCAAATTGAAGCAATAATTAAACAAAATGGCTTATTTGTAGCAACAAATAAAGCACAACAAATTATTGCTTATGCCTTTGCTGGCAGTTGGAAATATTTTGAACAATGGGACATTTTTAATTTTATGGTCGCTCGTTTTACAGCACTATCTTTCAAGAAAAATAAAATTACCACCATATGGGTAGTTATTTTCCTAGCCCTAAAATCCCTTTCTTTGATAATGATAGTCCTTCATCTAAAGATTCTTCAAGAGATAATAAAACAAAATGGGATAATAAAATTACAGTAAAAGATGCTTTTGTTAAAAATTTTGCAGGAATTAAAATGGCAACTAATTTATTGGGATTATATGAGGATGTGGTTTTTATCAATCAATTTTCAGCATTTAATTTACCTTTAAAAAATAAAAACGAAATAATTAATTATTCCTTAAGCCTTTCCGAAATTGCAGCTATTTATTCCGTATTTTTTAATAATGGAGAAGCATGTCTATTTAATTTTTGTTTAGATAGCACATCTGCCAAAACGAATAAACAAGTAATTCCCACAGCACTCAATAATCAAATAGATGCCTTATTAACTTACCAAATACAAGAAGGCCCAGAAAAGTTTAATTTAATTTCTTTAGGAAAAGAAGGAATTAAAGTTAGGGGAAAGTCAGCAAGAGTTAACAATAGACTTGTTACCCTTTGAGAAATGCTTATATGAAATTTAGATTTTTTTGATAGTTTTCTTGAAAAAATCAGTGCATAGCCTAGCTACGGACTTATTTTTTCGAGGAAAATAGCGGAAAAAAATATTTTCAGATAGGTGTTTCTTAAAGAGTAACAAGTCTAATAACATTTCGTATTTTATAGTTTGCGATGCTGACGAATTAATAGCTATTAAATTAGAAAACCTAAACGGGGAATTTAAAAATGCTAGCAACCCTGCTCTTGAATTATGGACAAGATTAAAAGACGGAAAAATGTAGTTAATAAACCCTACTTCCTCCCCCTAATTACCTCCCCCATCGACCTCCCCACTATTTTAGCCTGCAACCAACTAATAGAATCCAAATAAAGAAAAGCTCTTTGCTCATATTTATTCGCCTCTAAATCTTGCAATATAATTAAGTACTTTCTCATGGTATCTTTTCTTTGAAGCAAAGGCGTATTAATTATGGTTTTAAAAAATTGTAGAAAGCAAGTTTGTACTTTATTGTTTAAATTTTTCTTGGTAAAATAAGCTTGGTAATTTCTAATTAAAGAAATTAACAATTCTTCATTTTCTAGTTCATAATGTACCATTAAAAACATCAAGCGTGCATAAGCCTGTATATCCGAACGCAAAGAAACATTAGTCATATCTATTATGTAATTTAAATAAATAATAGATTTGGCAGGTTCTCCATTTCCTAAATACATCCAAGCAATTTTGTAATAAAAAATCATCACCTTATGCTTGTCTAATTTGTCTTTATAGCGGCCAAGTCTGGCTAGGGTTCTGTCAATTCCTTTTACGCCTTCCTCAAAGGTGCCATTTAAAAAATGCAAATTTAAGCGGCCAGAATGAGCATATAAAAAAGAAAGAATTTGGGTGTTTTTATTAAATCGCAAATAATTATCTCTTCTAAAATTTTCTAACTCCTGATGAAATAAAGCATAGGCCGTTTGCCTTTTTAAATTATACGCACAGGTCAATAAATAATGATACCCTCTTAAATATAAATTCGTATCCCTAGCTTTTAACTCATCGTTTTCCTGAAATAACTGCACCCATTTTAAAGCAAATTCGTAGCAATTTTCAAAATCATTTAAAATGTAATAATACCAAACATAAGATTGATAAAGTAATACCTTTTCTAAATGTCCTAACAAACTACTTTGTAGCGGGGGAAGGTTTTTCTCAAAAAAGGTTTCTATTTGTTTAGCTTCTTCTTCATTCTTAACATGCCCTTTTTCTATATAAAACTTATGGAGGGATAAACGAAGGTTACTCAGTTTTACCCGATTAGATAAGGCATCAATTTTATCAGATGCTTGCTCAATCAATTCATCAATAGGACGAGATTCACTTCTAGTAATATGGCGAGAATGAATGAGTTTTTCTAACTCTATTAAGGTAATTAAACTAAAATCGTATTGGTTGTGTGTAGCTATTTTTTTGGCTTTTTGTAAAATTTTTAAGGCTTGTAAATGAAAACCTTTCCCATACAAAATGTAAACAAAATCAATGTATTCTCGAAGTTGAATATTCGATTTTTTGGATTTATTAAGCAGCCTTAGACTGGTTAAAATTTGCTCGTATAAATGCCGTTTTGCATTCGCATATTTTACCGAACCAAGCTTATTTAATTTAGCAACAATCGCTCGTTCATCTAATTTTTTTTGTTTATCCATAATATCAAAAACCTGCATATAGAGCAATTCCTCACTGCTCTTTATGCGCTCCGCAAAAAGGCGAAAGGCTCGCTTTTCTGACTTGCTTAATGATTTTATTAAGCGAAATAAATCGTTTGTTTTTGATATGGGCATAAGTAGTTAAATAGGTGCAACTTGTTAGTAATCAGCATTTTAAAATTGAAATAACTGCTTTGCAAACCACAATGTCGCTAAAAAAAATGTAATTATAAAGGATAAAGTAGGGTAAATTCACAGAAGGAGTCAAATATTTTAATATTATAACTTGGCAAGTAAATTAACCTATTCCCCAAGAACATAGTTTGACTAGCTACCTTCAATAAAAAAGCTACTACTACTTTCATACACCATTACAATTCTCTTAAAAAAGCAAGATTCTTTGGTATACTATTTGCCAAACTATCCTACGCAATAAGCTCACTTGCTTTTATCAAAAAAAAAGAATTATCTATCTATAAGCACTTGCACCTTTTCCTTAAACAAAAATAATTTTCAATGTTACCAAAAAAACAAGGACTATATGCTCCCGAAAACGAACACGATAATTGTGGCGCAGGATTTATTTGTAGTTTGCAAGGAAAAAAAACCAACCACATTATACATAAGGCTTTAGATATTTTGGTGAAACTGGAACACCGTGGAGCAGTAAGTGCTGATGGAAAAACAGGAGATGGAGCAGGAATTTTGATTGAGATTCCACATGATTTTTTTGTAAAACAATGTGATTTTAAACTTCCCAATATCCACGAATATGCCGTGGGCATGGTATTTTTACCAACAAAAATAAATCAATTAGCCTTTTGCATTACCACTTTCGAAGCAGCCATTCAATCGCAAGGTTTATCTATACTAGGATGGAGAAATGTACCTGTTGACCACAGCCATGTAGGACAAATAGCCGCTACAACAGAACCCGTAATTAAACAAGTTTTCATCGGTAAAAACGGACAACAATTAACCGAAAAAGAATTTAATATAAAATTATACATTGCTCGTAAAAAAGCAGAAAATAGTGTTTATAATTCTAAACTTGCTCAAGCTAATTATTTTTATTTCCCAAGTCTTTCTACGCATACCCTCATCTACAAAGGTTTATTAATTCCAGAAGATATTGATTTATACTATAAAGATTTAAAAGAACCCGATGTAGTAACAAGGCTGGCATTGGTTCACCAACGTTTTTCTACCAATACTTTTCCGACTTGGGATTTAGCACAGCCTTTTCGGTATATGTGCCACAACGGAGAAATTAATACCCTAAGAGGAAACATTAATAGAATGCAATCTCGCCAAGAGTTATTTAAAAGTGATGCTTTTGGTAACGAATTTAAAAACCTATTTCCCATCATCCTACCAGGAAAATCAGATTCGGCTTCCTTAGATATGTCGGTAGAATTGCTGTTGGCAACGGGACGCTCTTTGCCAGAGGTAATGATGATGTTAGTGCCAGAAGCATGGGAAAAACACCTCTCTATAGATGATAACAAAAAGGCGTTCTACGAATACAATTCCTGCATCATGGAGCCGTGGGATGGCCCTGCTTCTATTCCTTTTACCGATGGTAAATACATTGGCGCACTACTAGATAGAAATGGACTAAGACCCTCCAGATATACGGTAACCAAAAATGGGTATGTAGTAATGTCTTCAGAAACTGGAGTGCTAGATATTGACCCTGCCAATGTACAAAAACATGGCCGCCTAGAGCCTGGCAAAATGTTTTTGGTAAATATGGACGAAGGCCGCATTATTGAAGATGAAGAAATAAAAAAAGAAATTGTTGGTAAACATCCGTATAGAAAATGGTTGGATGAAAATTTGCTTCCGCTTAAAGACGTGCCTTATACGGGCAATATTACCCCAACCGAAAAAGAAGATTTTGAAACCCGTTTACGCCTCTTCGGTTATACGCAAGAAGATCTCAAAACCATTATCAACCCAATGGCCACCAACGGAAAAGAAGCCATTGGCTCGATGGGTACAGATACACCTTTAGCTGTTTTATCAGATCGTCCACAATTGATTTACAACTATTTTAAACAACTTTTTGCGCAGGTAACCAACCCGCCTTTAGATGGCATTAGAGAGGAAATTGTTACCGATATTAGCTTAAATATTGGCAGCGATTTCAATATTTTTGAAACAAGTCCTAAGCAATGTAAAAAGTTAAAAGTATTGAATCCCGTTATCTCTAACGAAGATTTAGATAAAATAAAATACATTAATCATTCCGATTTTAAAGCCGTTTCGGTAAGTACCCTTTACGAAATAGAGAAAGGACTTAACGGACTAGAAACATCACTCGACAAGATGCTTGTAGCAATAGCAGCAGCAGTCGATCAAGGAGCTAATATTGTTATCCTTTCCGACCGTGGTGTTTCTGAAACACAAGCACCGATTCCTATGTTGCTTGCCTGTTCGTATACGCAACATGGCTTGAAAAAATTTAATAGTCGCTCCAAATTTGGTATCGTCATTGAGTCGGCCGAACCACGAGAACCGCATCAATTTTCTTTACTTTTTGCTTATGGTGCAAGTGCCATTAATCCTTATATGATTAATGAAGTGATTGCACATCAAGTTAACAACGGCACGATTAAAAATATCAGCACCCAAAAAGCCATTGATAATTTTAACAAAGCCATTGCTAAGGGCATTGTTAAGGTCATGAACAAAATAGGCATCTCCACTTTACACTCTTACCGTGGCGCACAAATTTTTGAAGCACTAGGACTTAATGAAAAATTTATTACTAAATATTTTACGGGTACACCCACCCGAATTGAAGGAATAGGCCTCTATGAAATAGAAAAGGAAATTGCTGCCCGTTATGAAAAAGCTTACAACAAAACAGGACTTACAGGACTACCGCTAGAGGTAGGCGGCGATTACCGCTGGCGCAGAAATGGAGAAGCACACCTGTTTAATCCTGGCAGTATTGCTAAATTGCAACAAGCAGTTAGGCAAAATAGTTTTGAAAATTACGAAGTATACTCAAAGCTCATTAACGACCAAAGCAAACAACTAATGACCTTACGAGGCATGTTTGAATTTTGCAGTTTAGATCCTATTCCTATTGAGGAAGTAGAGCCTTGGACCGAAATTGTAAAAAGATTTAAAACAGGTGCTATGTCGCTAGGTTCTATTAGTGCCGAAGCACACGAAAACCTAGCCATTGCCATGAACCAAATAGGAGGAAAAAGCAACTCTGGCGAAGGAGGCGAAGACCCCAATAGGTTTGAACCCGATTTGGATGGTACTTGGCGAAACAGCGCCATTAAACAAGTTGCTTCTGGAAGGTTTGGCGTTTCGAGCCATTACCTAAGTGCTGCCCAAGAAATACAAATTAAAATGGCCCAAG
>JAHDBT010000011.1:18808-25190 GCA_020630215.1 Bacteroidota bacterium | reverse complement strand
GTTTCGAGCCATTACCTAAGTGCTGCCCAAGAAATACAAATTAAAATGGCCCAAGGGGCAAAACCAGGCGAAGGGGGGCAGTTGCCAGGTGCTAAGGTAAATCCATACATTGCCTCTATTAGAAACTCAACGCCTTATGTTGGTTTGATCTCCCCTCCCCCACATCACGATATTTATTCGATTGAAGATTTGGCGCAATTGATTTTCGATTTAAAAAATGCGAATCAAGCAGCGCGAATTAATGTAAAACTGGTATCTAAAGTAGGTGTAGGAACCATTGCTGCTGGCGTGGCAAAAGCCAAAGCCGATGTAATTTTAATTGCTGGTTTTGATGGTGGTACAGGTGCATCTCCTTTAACATCGCTTAAACACGCAGGGCTACCCTGGGAACTAGGCATTGCCGAAGCACAACAAACATTGGTGTTAAATGATTTGCGCTCTAGGGTGGTTTTAGAATGTGATGGACAAATGAAAACAGGAAGAGATGTAGCAATTGCCTGCCTATTAGGTGCCGAAGAGTTTGGGTTTTCTACTGCTCCTTTGGTTGCCTCTGGATGCATTATGATGCGTGCTTGCCATTTAAATACTTGCCCCGTAGGAATTGCTACACAAGACCCCGAATTACGCAAAAACTTTAAAGGACAACCCGAACACGTTATTAACTTTATGCACTTTGTAGCAGAGGAACTAAGAGCAATTATGGCACAATTAGGTTTTAGAACCATTAATGAAATGGTGGGGCAATCTCAAAAATTAAATACCAACAAAGCTATTAAGCATTACAAAGCGCAAGGCATCGATCTTGCTAATATTTTATACAAACCTGATGTGCCAAACCACGTAGCTATTTACAATACCCAAAAACAAAATCACGGATTAGACGATGTATTAGATGTTAAAATGATAGCACAAGCTTTAGCGGCTATTCATAAAAAAGAAAGACTGTATTTAAGCTATCCTATTAAAAATACCAACCGTTCTGTTGGAACCATGCTTAGTAACGAAATATCGAAAGTATATGGTGCAAACGGACTTCCCGAAGATACCATTAGCATTAATTTTAGTGGAACTGCTGGACAAAGTTTTGGCGCATTTGCCGCCAAAGGACTCCTCCTGAAAATAATTGGAACGGGTAACGACTATTTTGGCAAAGGTTTGTCGGGCGCAAAGTTAATTGCCCAAGTTCCTAAAACAGCAACTTTTAAAGCCGACGAAAACATCATTATTGGCAATGTGGCATTGTATGGTGCTACTAGCGGAGAAGCCTATATTAATGGCGTAGCAGGAGAACGTTTTTGTGTACGAAACTCTGGCGCATTAGCCGTTGTAGAGGGCATTGGCGATCATGGCTGTGAATACATGACGGGTGGCGTGGCATTAATACTAGGAAACTTTGGAAGAAATTTTGCTGCTGGCATGAGTGGCGGTGTTGCTTATATTTATAGTGAAGATGGAGTAATAGACGCTACTAAAATTAACCTCGAAATGGTAGAACTAGAGGAATTACTAGAAGAGGACCAAACAATGATATTCCAATTATTACAGCAGCATCAAACTTATACGGCTAGTAAAAAAGCCAGTAGCATCCTAGCAGATTGGCCCAACAACGCCAACCAATTTACCAAAATAATGCCTACCGATTACAAAAAGGCATTGGCACTTTTAGCTAAAGAAAAAAAACAGGAATTGGTGGGGAAATTACATTAGGCGTTTTAAATTTTGCAGGAAAGAATGATTTTACAGCTCTGAGTTTATTGAGTTTTATAAAATAACCTGCGGGTTTAAAAATCATTTTTGAAGCCAATAGTTCCAACAAAGACGTACCCCTTATATCGTGTAGAGATACCTTGTGTACAAAAAAACAATCGGATTATCGTCTCTAAGGTAATTCGGAGTAACTGTACTTGATATCTCCAGATGACAAGCAAAAACCCGAAACTTTAAGATAGGAAAAAACTGCCGAGCAGCATTTTTTTTGTACTAAGATTACGAGTATTTAAAATAACGTGAGCTGAAGATTAAAATCAAAGCTAATAGTTTAGGCTAAAACTAATCTCTAGTTCACGTTTAAATAGGGTGCTTCGACTATCTGTTAAGATACCTATTCACAAATCGGGTAAGCCGTTTTCTATCTCGAGATAGAAAGTACAGGGTATTTCAAACCTCATTTTGTCGCACGAAAAATTTTCGGTTGGCGACTAGGCAAATCGGTTAAGGTCACGAAGCAAAGCTTATTAAAGAACACGAAGATATTAGCGGCTTGCTAAGTAAAAGAATCTGTGCTAATCTGCGTAATCTGTGGTGAAATAAAAAGCAAAGAACCGTTCTGCAAATTACCCTAAAAATCAAATAAAAAACCATTAATCAATCACGTTATATTATGGGAAAATTAAGAGGATTTATTGAATACAATAGAAAGGAAGAAAACGTAATTTCTCCTACAAAACGCATCCAAAATTACAAGGAGTTTACCCTAGCCCTCTCTAATGAGGAGCTAAAAAAACAAGGTGGTCGTTGTATGGATTGTGGCGTTCCTTTTTGCCATAGTGGGTGTCCGCTAGGTAATTTAATTCCCGATTTTAACGATGCCGTTTACAACGACGAATGGAAAAAAGCCTTCCACATTTTACAAGCAACCAATAACTTTCCTGAATTTACGGGTAGGCTGTGTCCTGCACCCTGCGAAGATGCTTGTGTGTTAGGCATTAACCAGCTGCCTGTTGCGATTGAATTGCTAGAAAAAAATATCGTAGAACGTGGTTTTTCGGAGGGATGGATTAAAGCACAAGTTCCCGAAAAAAGAACTGGCAAAAAGGTCGCCATTATTGGTTCTGGCCCTGCGGGATTAGCTGCCGCCCAACAACTAAACCAAGCAGGACATGGGGTAACTGTATATGAAAGAGACAATAAAGTTGGCGGCTTACTACGCTATGGCATCCCCGATTTTAAATTGGAAAAACATATCATTGACCGCCGTGTTAATTTGCTCGAAGCAGAAGGAATTACCTTTGTATGCAATACCGCCATTGGAAAAGATATAACCACATCAGCACTAGAAAACCAATTTGATGCCATCGTTATTTGTACAGGAGCAAGCAGTAAAAGGCCGCTTCCAATACCAGGAGCCAATTTAAACGGCGTAGTACAAGCAATGGATTTTTTGAGCCATAATAACAAGGTAGTAGATGGCCAATTAAATCGGGCTGCTAAATACCAAGCCAACAACAAAAATGTAATTGTAATTGGCGGTGGCGATACGGGTTCCGATTGCATAGGCACTTCGATGCGACACGGAGCAAAAAGCCTCACCAATTTTGAGCTAATGCCCAAACCTGCAGCAACCAGAACTGTTGAAAATCCGTGGCCATTTTGGTCTTTTAAACTAAGCAATAGTTCCTCCCACAAAGAAGGTGGGCAAAGAGCTTGGAACATTATGACCAAGGAGTTTTTAGGCGATGAAAACGGAAATTTAATAGGCTTGGTAACCGTAGAAGTAGATTGGCAAAAAGTAGGCGACAATAAATCTGAATTAGTGGAAGTGCAAGGGAGTGAAAAAACATGGCCTTGCGAATTAGCCTTACTAGCACTTGGTTTTACAGGCACCGAAAAATCCTTACCCGAACAATTTGGTTTAGCTATTGATGCAGCAGGAAATATTTTAACCACTAAAAAATATCAATCCAAAAAAACAAATATCTTCACCGCAGGCGATGCTCGCAGAGGACAATCTTTAATAGTTTGGGCAATTTCGGAAGGACGAGAAGCTGCCCACCAAGTTGATACCTACCTAATGGGAAAATCTTTATTACCACAAAAAAATGAAGGTGGGGATTTGTTGAGTGCCTAGGGTTAAGCACTAAAATATATCTATTCTAGTTTTTTTTGATTTTGTAGCGACACAAAATTTTGCGTCGCTACAAAATCAAAAAACAACAGTTTAATTACAAACTACCAAGACACGCACAATGCACAAAGAAGAACAAATTAAATATGCCCTTAACCAAGTAACAGAACAAGGGAATTTAGCCGCAATAGATCAAATCTTCTCTAGTAATTACATTGCTCATGCAGAAGGCAAAGCATACAAAGGTCATCCATTTCTTAAAAAGTTTACTAAACAAATTCGGTTGGCAATTCCAGATATTAAAACAAAAAAGGTGGTGTTTTTGATGGAGGCAGGTGATACCATTACTTGGGAACGCACTTTACAAGGGACCCACAAAACAAACATGATGGGGATTCCTGCATCGAACAAAAAAATAACCTGGCAGGAGATGGTGGTAAGCCGTTTTGAAGATGGTAAGATTGTAGAAGAATGGTTGGTTTCTAATTTAGCTGGGCAGTTGCTTTTAAAGCAGAAGAGAAAAAAGTAAACGGTTAAGTAACAGCAGTTAAATAATAATTCTCAAGCCCTTATTCATTCATTTGAAACATTTGAACTAGCATGTCTGATTTACATAAAATACTTGATGTTTCCCAATTAAACAATGTTCAAAAAGCGCAATATGATAAGGCGACTACTGATGCTTATCCAGCATTGGTTTTATGTTCTGAAGTGATAAAAAATCATTGGGATAAATTGGAAACGTATTTTTCAAGTTACCAAGTTGTTATACTAAATAGGGAAAATGAGTTAGTGGGATTTATTAACGCCGTCCCATTATTTTGGGATCGACCATTAGCCGAATTACCAGAAGAAGGTTGGGATTGGCTATTGATGAAGGCGATTCATGATTATGAAAATAATATCCAACCAAACTGTTTAGGGGGGATTCAAATAAATATTCTTAAACGCTACCAAGGAAAAGGATACAGCAAATCATTAATAGCAATAGGTAAAGAACGGATGGAAAAAGCAAACTTTAAAAACTATATTCTACCTATTAGGCCAACCCTGAAATGGAAATACCCCGAAATGAAAATGGAAGAGTATATGCATTTTAAGTTGGAAGGTAAAATTTACGATCCTTGGATTCGAGTTCATTTGAATGAAGGAGCGAAAATAATTAAAGTGTGTAGCAATTCTATGAATGTAGCTGGTGATATAGACTTTTGGGAACATTTGTTCCAGCGTAAATTTGATAAGCCTGAAGCGGTAATTGTAGCAGGGGCACTTAATGAGGTACTAATAGATCCAGAGCGAAATTTTGGGGAATACCGAGAAGAGAATATTTGGATTTATTATAGCATTTCTAATTTAGCTGGGCAGTTGCTTTTAAAGCAGGGGAGGAAAAAACATCCTTAGCCAAAATACTCCCCAGCCTCCGCTTCCATGCTTCTAATAAATGCCGTTTTAGCACCTGCATAATCACTCGTACTATCCCAGGTCTGTGCAGCGAGTTTTACTTTATGTTGGTAATAAGCATCCCGTTTTTCGGGAAACTTACGCAAGTAGTTTCTAAACAATAAATGCCGATTCCAAAACTCCCCTCCTAGCTGCACCGTATGTATATTCGATTTATTTTGCTCGCCTTCGTACCAATTAAAAAAACGACGATAGGGCATTACCTGCTCCCATTTATCAATGTATAAAAAATGGGCTGCTTGCATTTTTACCGCAAAATCGTTGGCATCTTTTTCAAAATCTTGCAAGCCAACCATAATATCAACAATGGGTTTAGCTCCTAATCCTTCTACCGAAGTGCTGCCAACATGTTCTATGGCGGCAATCATTTCACCACCTACGGTTTGTATGCTTTGGCGCAAAATTTCGTATTGTTGTGGCCATTCAGGGTTGTATGGAGCAATGTAGATGTTCATGGTTTGGGGTTTTGATTTTTGATTTTTGATTTTTAGGTAATATTTTACATAAAAAATTTGCTAATTCCAGCTATTTTATTTTCTCGATACAAACATCGTTGCGGTCATTTTAGCAAATACTTTTTCTTCCTTGGCATCCATCACCAAGCCATCGCATACAAATAAGGTTTTGCCTGCTTTAAATACTGTTCCTACGGCTACAATTTTGTTGCTAACAGCAGGTCGCAATAAGTTAATTTTAAATTCTACGCTTAACACATCCGCCTCTTTGGGCATCATAGTAAGGGCGGCATAACCGCAAGCACTATCCACAATGCTCGTTAACACACCTGCATGAAAAAACCCATTCTGCTGACTCAATCCTTTTTGGTAGGCACAGGTAATTTTCACTTTACCTTTTTCTACTAGTGTTAGTTTTGCTCCTAGCGTATCCATAAATAATTGCTTGGCAAAACTGGCTTTCACCTTTTCTACTATCTCTTTTTCTAAACTCATTTTCTTGAATTGTTTAGCCGCAAAATTAGCACCTATTTTCCTAAGTACAAAAATTGCCTCTTCTAAAAACGGTGTAGCGAAGCGAAACCGTCCAAATACCTACTACCAATTTATCCAGCAAAAAAAA
>JAHDBT010000011.1:16565-18708 GCA_020630215.1 Bacteroidota bacterium | reverse complement strand
AAATACCTACTACCAATTTATCCAGCAAAAAAAACTCAACACTTTACAAACGGTGAAGCGAAGCGAAACCGTCCAAATACCTACTACCCTCTACCAAATACCAACTACTAATAAACCGTTTTCACCTTCCTATCTTGCAACCATGCATTAATTAAATCGGGGTGTCCTAAAATGTTGCCTACCACAAATACTTTCGATTTTGTTAGAATAGCCGATTCCGTCAAGGGTTCTTCCATTGCCATTCGAGGTGGGTAAGGATTGGCATGAACAAAATATAAACCTTCGGGCAGTTTGGCAATAAAACCTACGTGGTAATCTAAGCCTACCACAAATAAACCGTTGGGTTGTTGTTGTAGGTACTTTAGTAAATCGGGTAGTTTGTTGTAGGTGCGGCTGTGGTAATTGTTGCACAGTGTTTTTACAATATTACTCGATGCCTGCTGCGCCAATTTAATGCGCTGCACTTTAAAACCAGCATCTCGCATAATGGTGCTTACAAAATAACCACAAGCAATATAATCGGTACGAGGTTGCTGGCTAATGCCGTCAAACTCCCAAGGCGTGCCGTACCACGGGGGCATTAGGCGTTGGGTAATTAATTGCAACAAACTATCGCTCACCTCCTGCGCTATCTTCTTTTTATTGGCGGTCGATGCCTTTCGCCAACGCACTTGTGTGTTATCCTGATAGCTTGCGATTTTCTTTTTTAATTGATTGTATTTTTTAACATGCGCTGCCGTATCAACCAACACGCTTACTTTAGGAGGCAATTGGGGTTCAGCGCTTTTACTAGGATAAACAGGAGCAGGTTTTGTCCAAACGCCTGGGTTTGCCGCTTCGTTTGTTGTATTGGATTTAGATTTGGTAAAAATGGCTTTTACATCATTAACCGATGTAGTACAAGCGGCACTTAATAGGCTTATTAAAATTACTAGTAAAGAGCAAATTACGCTATAGTTCATTAATATAAATTTGATAGGATTGTTGGTTAAAATTGACACGATTAATCACTAGAAAAACCCAAAGAATAGAAAATCCCTTACAGAAGAAAGACCGTATTTAAACAACTATTTTTTAGCCAAACAATTATATTTTTTAATAAAAAACTAAAATAAATAGCAAAAAGCTTGCAAGATTAGAATTTGCGCCGTATATTTGCATCGAAAGTTAGTTAGTCTGGGAAATAGGAAAAGCGTTTTGTTGAAAAGGGCAAGCATAGAATAGAATCTGCCTTTCCGCATCTTTCCTGTTCATGCATCAACAAAACCTTTTCCTTATTCTATCTTCAAAAATAGAACGCCCATAAAAAACAGGCCCAACTATTTCATCCAATATAAAGTTCTTTGTTAGTAATTGGTTAGTTTTTATTTAGTAACGATTGAAGTACTCGTTACATTAGTACAATTTATTTGATTAACAAAAGGAAAAAGTGCTTTGCTCTTTAAGACTTCTTTGCCTAAAATATCCTTAGGCATAGTACAAAAATAAATTTACATTTTCCACTTCGATATTTCCCAATATCCTACGTTGCAAATACTCGTAATAGCACTGCTATTACTGCGCTTTGCGCCTTGTCTATTAGAAAATCTCTTTGTGGAAACTTGTAACTTTATTCTCTCACTATGCCTTAGTCTTTCTGCTTCTTTCATGTTCATAGCAGGAGCAAAGTCTTTTTCTTTTTTTCTTGGAGATGCTGCTGTTTTTCGGAGAATAATCAGTTCATCGTTTTCAATAAACTACCTCAATCAACATTAAAAATATTAAAGTTCCTTGTTAGTTAGTTATAATTGGTTAGTTAGTTTTTAGTACAATTTATGTTAACAATGACGTAGTGAACCATTGTTAGTTAGTTCTTAGTACAATTTATGTTAATAATGGCGTAGTGAACCATTATTTATTTTTAGCATTGCGAAAGGAAAATGTGTTTTGTAAACCGCAACTTGTAATAGTTATCATACGTATCGTATTCGTAACGGACAGTAATTAGTGCGCTATTCTTTATATCTAAAGCCATGAAGAAGCAGCCATAAAGGGATATGCCAATAAGGGAAACCTTAAAACCTTTATTGTTTAATTCTGATAAACTGTAAACAAATTATTTGTTGCCTTATAAAGCCTTTTTCCTTTTGCTTTTTTTTGTTAA
>JAHDBT010000011.1:0-16465 GCA_020630215.1 Bacteroidota bacterium | reverse complement strand
CCCTTATCTACCACGTTTACCTCGGCGGCACAATTATTAACCCTTGCCTTAATCATCCACACATAAACGCCCATTTCTAAGTCTGCTCCTCCATCTGTTCCATCCCATCCTACTTCTATATCCGTCGATTTTACCAGCTGCTTCCCCCAACGATCATAAATTTGGATTTCATAGTCCAACAATTCTACCCTAAGGTTTAGAAAAGGCTTAAACACATCGTTTATTCCATCCTGATTAGGCGAAAAAGCGGTAACAACCGTAAAAATTTCTGTTTCATCAATCGGTTCAAAAACAACATCAAAACTGCGAATTTCGGTTTCTTCTTCACAGCCATTGCTAATACTTACGCTATAAATATCCGTTTGGGTAAGGTCAATAACAGGCTCGGTTAAACCTGTACTCCAGGTATAATCTATTGCTCCACTACTGGTTACATCAATGCTTAATCCTTCGCTTTGGCAGGCGTTGTAGCTGCTAGGAAGGGTAGGTACGTTTAATGCATTGGCACTACTCACCACTACCGAATCGGTGGTCTCACAATCGTTTAGCAGAATGTTTACCCAATAAGTGCCTGCTTCGTTTACGGTAATGCTAGGCGTTGTGCTGCCATTGTTCCATAAGTAAACCGCACCAGCTCCATAGTTGGCATCTAACAGAGTAGCTGCGTCAGCACAAATGAGTTCGGTAATTGGTAAATCGCTTCTGGTTAAACTGCCATTTTTGGTAACGGTAGCTGTGCCACCAATAATGTTTTGGCTGCAATAACCTGTTGCCAAAAACGAAGTGATGGTATAGTCTCCTACTTGGTCAACATTTAAAGCATAGCTGTTTTCGCTGGTAGTAATGGTATCTATAGTATTGCCATCAAATGCATAAGCAAACTGAAAAGGAGGGTTTCCTGCTAAAAATTCTACTAGTAAATTAACGCTGCTGCCTACATTACAAGGTAAATCTTCATTGCCAGAAATTAATACTTCAGGAATTACATTATCTACTGTTACAGTAACCGTCGAAGCCGAGCAGCCATTATCGGTGGTCATGGTGTAAGTCGTGGTTTCGGTAGGCGATGCTTCGGGATTGGGACAGTTGGTACAAGTCAATCCATCGGGTGGTGTCCAAGTGTAATTTATGGTGCTGGTTAGTTCTTCGCAGCCTAAGGTAACGCTTTCCCCTAGGCAAATACAGGCATCGTTGCCTGCACAGGCAAAAGCAACATTGGCAGGAATAAAAGCCGAATTAAGGTATACCCGCTTATGCTGTTGATTATAAGAAAGTTCGTCTACTATTTCGGGAGGATAAGGAGGGTTGGTTTGGGAGGCTAATGAAGGAATGTCTGTTCCTTCAAACTCGTGACCTGTTAAATAAATGATGTTGCCCCCCAAAGTTGCTCCATTTAAATCGCCCGATGAAATGAGGACTTGGTCTTCTTGGTTAAGTAAAGCAATATAAGTTGTTGGTTGCCATACACTACTGCTTCCTAAAACAAACTCATCCAACAAGCCATGCAATCCTGGCGAAAGCTCCCCTTCAAATTGCATAATGGGCATATCATGATTGAGATAAGTATAATCGGTATTGGGTATATCTGGATTATAAATTCCTCCTGTAGAATGAAAATGTCCTGCGTTTTCAAATTCTTTGATGGTAAAACATTGAGTAAAAAAATTGCCGCCATTGTTTACAAAATCAGTTACAAAAGATACGTAATTGGGTTCTGCAATTGAATCTAAATGGGGTTGCGAAATAAAGGTGTAGCAACTGTAATCACTAAAAAATGCATTAATGCCTATCTCTGTGTAAGGAATACGTGCATCGTCTAATACATCGGTATGTATTTCAATAGCTGGTCCGTCGTTTAATACCGCTATTTGTGGCGGATAGTTCAATTGGTAGCGTACATCTACCTCTACATTTTCTACCAGTTCATACACGGCTACTTCACTACCAAAATTGCTGATAATTTCATTAAGTTGTTCGCTGGCAGTTAGTCCGGGAAAACAAGAACTCGTTTGTACAATAAAAGCACTACTAATAAAATCGTGCATCATAACAGGTCCTTCAATAGGAAATAGTTGTTTTGCTTGTGCCGTAAAATCTGCTTCATCCTTGTCTTTTCCTGCTTTAATAACCCATTTTATCGGAATATCGTTGGCTAAAAATTCGTATGCCAATCCATACGCAGCCAAATTTAAACCCTCAAACTCTAGGTCTAGTAAGGCATTGGTTTGATTAATAGATTGCTTGCTTTTATCCATTGGTATAATATACGAGCCTGCCGATATTAGCTCCAAATTTGCGGTAGCAGGAGGCAAATCTTGTGCTTGCAAAATGGTAGGATAGCATAAAATTAAACCGATAAAAAAGCGGCTAAAAAAATTTAATCCTAAATGGACAAATGTCTTTTCCTTAATAAACTGTGTGGCTTTATAGTAAAAACATATCATTATAATAGTGTTATTTTAGCTAAATCTAACTCCTTAATCTATAGGAATGATGCAAAATTAGGAATAATCTACGATTTTATACGTCATCATTCACTTTATGTCGCAATTGTTAAACAGCTAACATTGTATTATGGTTGCATGTGTCCTAAAGTTAAAAACAACGAAACCTAGCTGGCACATCGTATTCCTGCTACGCAATAAAAAAATCCCTTTCAGGTATTTCGTACCTAAAAGGGATTTTGTTTATATACTTATACGTTTATAAAGGAGGCAAAAATTGGTTGCTCATTTATAGCGAACAATTATTGCTGTACTTCAATAAAGCCTTGTTGGTCAAAGTCTTTGCTAGGTATTTTTAGGATGTAGTAGTAAGTACCATCTGGCACTAAATTACCTGTATCTTTACATACACCATCCCACCAGTCGCCAGTACCGTAGTTGCTTGCTTCGTACACAATGTTTCCGTAACGGTTGTATACTACAAATTCGTTTTGGTCATTGTCCTCACAATCCAAACCTTCGGCTTCTAAATAATCGTTTTTACCATCACCGTTTGGCGATAAGGCTTCAAAAACTAAAATTTCGCAATTGGCAAGAGGCGCTACATTTATCATCACCGTTGCCGTATCGCAAACACTTTGCCCGTCGCCAAAATCGGGGTTACATGCAATGTAGGTAAATACATCGTTGCCCGTAAAGTCAGTATCAGGCACATAACTTAGGGTTCCATCTAAATCAATTACCACCGTACCATTTGCAGGTTCATTTAAAATGTCTACCACAACTAATTCCCCTGTATTAGGGTCTGTATCGTTGGCTAACACATCCACTACTACCGATTCGTTTTGCGTTGTGCTTATCGTATCGTCAATGGCTGTTGGTGCCGAAGGCAAGTCTAGCACGCCTATTATTACTGCCGCCGAATCGGAACCTGATCCTGGGCAACTAATAATGTAGGAAAAAGTATCTATTCCTACAAAATCCTCATAAGGGAGGTAGGTAAAAATACCGCCCGAAGTACCAATTTGACTAACCGCACCATTCACAAGCCCTACGTTGATGATGGTAATTTCTAAGTCATCGCCACAATTAAAGTCATCATTTCCTAAGAGGTCAATATCAATAGGTGTATTTTCAAAGGTTGCAATTTGTTCATCATTATTGGCATCTAATTCATTAACTACGGTAATTACCACAACAGCTTCTTCGCAGCCCAATATTGGGTCGCAAATTTCGTAAGTAAAGTTGTCTTCCCCTACAAATCCCACATCAGGGGTGTAGGTAAAGGTGCCATCGTCATTATAACTTACCGTACCATTATTTGCCGTACTAGGGAAACTTACCGATAAGTCGTCGAAGTTTGGAAAATTATCATTGTTCACTACATTAATAATTACGGGTAATCCATCCTCTGTGCTCGCTGTATCATTAATGGCAATAAAATCATCTAATACCATAATAGTAATGGTTACTTCTGTACAAGCATCATAAGGGTCGTCGCAAATGCTTATTATAATGGTTTCGGTACCTGTAAAATCTGGATTAGGGGAATAGGTAAAGCAATCATTATCACCAATGCTAAAAGTGCCATTATCGGCATCGCCTACAACGGATACATCATAATCGTTGCCATCTGGTTCAGTTACTTCTAAACAACCGTTTACTGCCGAGACTTGCGAAGTTGTTAATGTTTGGTCTTCTGCTACTGGAGGCGAATTTAAGATAAATACAATCTCTGTTGTTGCACAATTCGGTCCGTCTACAAAATCGTCGCATACCTCTACGGTAATGGTTACCGAACCTACTTCGTCTGCTGCTGCGTCAAAAGTTACACATTCGCCATCAATAGTAGCAGTGCCTAAACCATTAGGGCTTACCGTAAGAATGTTGTAGGTAATATTTTCGCCATCAGGTTCGGTAGCAGTTATACAAACCTCCTCCGATGTGCCAGGTGCAATTACAATAGGATCGGTTGGTGTAACTGTTGGTGCGCTGTTATCTCCTAGCACATTTATAGATATAATACCCGTATCACATGCGCCACTTGGGTCGCATACTTCTACGGTAATAATATCGGCACCATTATATCCTAGATTAGGCGTATAGTCAAAACAGTTTCCAGTAATATCAACCGTACCATTAGATGGGCCGCTAATTACGTTAAAGATTAATTCGCCCAAAGTATTATCAGGGTCGCTAATCTCAGGACAAATATCTTCTAGTGTGGTATTAATAGGTGTAGTAAGCGTTTCGTTACCTACCGTTGGTGGCTCATTAACCGCTGCTTCTACGGTAATGGTAATAGTACCTACCGCACATTCTCCGTTCGTATCGCATACTTCCACTTCAATTTGGTCTACACCAATAAAGCCTGGATTAGGGGTGTATACAATACAAGAATCACTAGTAAAAGTACCCGAGCCATTTAATGGTGCAGTAATCACCGTAATGGTTAAATCCGCAAAATCGTCTTCCACATCATCAATGCTTAAACAAAGCTCATCGGTTGCCGTTTCAAAAGTTGTGGTAGTTGCAATATCATTAATGGTTGGTGGCGTATTGGTATCATCGGTTACGGTAATGGTAATTAAGCCTGTATCACATGCGCCATCAGGGTCGCATACTTCTACTACAAAATCGTCGATGCCTGTAAAGCCTGCATCTGGCGAGTAAATAACACAGGTGTCGTTTACAAAAGTAACCGTTCCATTGCTAGGATTTGTTTGTATGCTCACTACCAAATCGGCATTTGCATGGTCAGGGTCGTTAATAGATAAGCAAATGGGTTCCGTATCGGTTTCAAAAGGAGTAGCGCCCGTAATATCGCCAATAGATGGAGGCTGATTACTGTCGTCGGGTTGTACGATAATGGTAACAGTTGCGGTAACACAATTGCCATCAGTATCACATACTTCTACTTCAAAAGAATCCGTTCCAGAAAAATCGGCATCAGGGGTATAGGTATAACAATCGTTATTTGCGCCATCTAATACCGCCGTACCATTGGTCGCATTGGTAGTGATGGTTACGGTGTAGTCTTGTCCTTCTGGTTCTACAATCGTTAAACACGAATCAATAGCGGTTTCATAAGGTGTTGTTAATACCATATCTTCGACCTGTGGCGGCACCTCTGCCGATACTTGGATAAATACATAAGCGGTATCACAGAAAGTACCTGATAAACACTCGTTACAAATACTGTATACAATGGTATCTAAACCAAAATACCCCTCTTCTGGGTCGTAAATTACATCTTGGTTATTTACCGAACCCGTACCATGTGCAGGCTGTTCTACAATGCTTACTGCTAGGTCGTCGCCACAAGGATTAATGTCGTTGTCTAGGATTTCAATGGTTACATCAAATCCAGCTTCAATAATCGATACATCATCAAAGGCAATGGGTATACCACAACCTACATTTATAATAGCGAGCGCAGTATCGGTTGCATTTACGATATTATCGAAAGCGACTAATTGCACACTATCTATACCAGCAAAACCTGGGTTAGGAGTATAGGTAAAGCAAGTATTGTCCGTTGTTGTAATGCTTCCATTTTGTACTACAGAAACACCACCATCAATAATGGCATTGTCTAGTCCGCAGTAGTCTACACACACATCAACAGGAATGCCTATATCAGTACAAACAACTACTAGCTCGTTATCACAATCAGGAATTACATTAATAACTGCCCATACGGTATCGCACTGATTTGGTAAATCGCATACTGCCAACTGCAGGCTGTCAATCCCATTAAAATCGGTAAAAGGGGTATAAGTAATGCAAGTCCCTGTAATATCTGTGCTACCGTCGTTTGCTGGTGTAACAAGGAAAGTAGTCACTACATCGCCATCGGGTTCTATAACCTCTAAACACCAGTTAACAGGCGTTTCTTGGAAAGTAGTTAAAGTAGTATCGTTGGCGGTAGGAGGCGTATTATCTGGCAACTCGTTAATAAATACCGTTACTTCGGTACAGTTATTAAAGATGTCGCAAATTTCTATTTCAATTACATCCGAACCATTAAATAGTGGTCCTACATTGTAATCGAAACACGAAGCATTTACAGGCGTATAAGTACCAAAAGAAGGTCCTTGTAAAGTATCAATGGCAAAAACATCCCCTTCTGGTTCTAGGATGTCTAAACAAATATTTACGCTTGCTGTGCCAGGCAAAATATTAATGGTAGTATCGCTAGCTATTGGTGCTTCGTTAGGTTCTGGTAATACGATTACGCTGATGGTGGCATTAGTACATGCGGCAAAGTTATCGCAAACTAAAATTTCAAAATCTTCGGTCCCCGTAAAGCCAATACCTGGATTAAAGATAAAGCATTCTGGATTAAGGGTTGATACATTGGCAATACCGTTTAAAGGTGGGTTGGATACCCCAACGGTTACCGGATTGTCATCTGGTTCTATAGTTTCAGGACAAATAAGAATGGATGTTTCGAAGGCAGTTGTTACAGTAGTATCTGCTACAATTGGAGGGTTGTTTATTGGTTCTATTACCGTAATAGTAACCGTTGCCTCATCACATTCGCCTTGCAAATCGCATCCTTCTACCGTAAAGCTGGTTACCCCTGTAAAGCCAGCATCTGGCGTAAATACCACACAGTTGTTTCCATCAATCGTAGCGGTCCCGTTAGGTACACTACTAGTAATTGTTAAAACAACTACATCGCCAGGATCGTTTTCTATAATATTA
This sequence comes from Bacteroidota bacterium, assembly GCA_020630215.1. GTDB lineage: Bacteria > Bacteroidota > Bacteroidia > Chitinophagales > UBA2359 > JAHDBT01. The sequence goes on along the minus strand of JAHDBT010000011.1, from coordinate 9,311 downwards.
GGACAAGTAGTTACAGGTGTTTCAAAAGGAATGGTTTCGGCTATGTCCTGTACTACTGGTGGCGTATTGCCTGCCGATTCTACGTTGACCGTTACATTAACATCATCGCATAAACCACATTCGTCACATACTTGTACCATAAAAGTTTCGCTGCCTACAAAACCTGCATTAGGTGTATAGGTTAAACATTCGCCGCTAGTAAAAAGAACAGTACCGTTGTTTAGCCCACTCGTAATACTAGACGTTACATCCTGGTTTTCGGCATCGGTATAAGTAATACAGATATCGGCAGGTGTATTAAATGGCGTAGTTTCCGAAGCGTTGTTGGCATCGGGATTGGTATTAATTCCTACACTCATGGCTACCGTTAAGGTATCGCATTGTATTGGATATAAATAGTCGCAAGTATACACATCAAAATAATCAATGCCTATAAAACCTGCATTAGGGGTGTAGGTAATTTCGCTGTTTATAAACGCTACCGAACCATTAATAGCTTGGCTAAAATCTAAGGATAATAAATCGCCAAGGTCAGGGTCGAGGATTAGTGGTAAATCATCATCTACGGAAGTAGATACGCCTAAACAACTGCTAGTAATTAAAGTATCGGCTTGCCATACAGGAGGGTCATCACAATCTACAATAATTAATTCTAACTCATCACATAATTGTGTTCCTTGTGTACATAAACTTAGAAGTAACGTATCTGACTGTAAATCGGCAAAGGCTGCTTGATAAGTAAAGCAGGCATCGGCTGCATTGTACTCAAAACTACTTCCTTGCTGAGTCGCTACATCGACTATTAATTCTTCACATCCATCGTACACTAGATCTAAACAAACCTCAATGATTTCAAAAGCATTAGAACAGAAAACGGTATCTCCTGTTATGGTTGCTACTGTTGGTGGTGCGCTGATATTTACTACTACCGTTACACTATCGGTTGCCACACAACCTGTACTTCCATTGGTAGATTCTACATAATAAGTAGTGGTTACCGTAGGACTTGCTACTGGGTTTGAAATATTTACATCACTTAAAGAAGGGTCGGCTGCCCAAACAAAGGTGTCGCCCCCTACTGCATTTAACTGCACGTCTTCGCCAGCACAAATTGTAGCCCCTTCCCCTGCTTCTACAATACCGCCAGGGCTTACAAATACGGTTACGCTATCTGTTTGCTGACAGGCATCTCCTCCTCCAAGGTAGGTTACGGTTACTACATAAGTAGTGGTAGCCGCAGGCGTTGCTATTGGATTTCTGATATTGGCATCGCTTAAATCGCCTGCTGGCGACCATGCGTAAGTAGCTCCTCCGCCCGAGGCGTTTAATTGTGCTGTACCACCTTCACAAATTTGAATATCGGTACCTGCATTGGGTATAGGATTGATGCTTACATTCACTTCTATCTCGCCCGAACAACCCGTGTCGTCGGTATAGGTTAAAGTATAAGTGGCATCGGTAGTTGTATAGGTTGTTGGTGCAGCTACATCGCTGGCAGATAGGTTAATATCTGGCGACCAACTGTAACTCGTTGCTGCTGGTGGTATTGGCACATTTAATACTGCCGAATCGCCTGCACAAACAATCACATCTACTGTTTCGGCAACATAGGCAGATTGCGCTGCTAATACCAAGGAAGCAGTATTTGTACAACCTGCGGCATTGGTTACGGTTACAGAAAAAGTTGTTTCATCTGTTGTGGTAGCTAATGGGTCGGGAAGCGTTGGATCGGATAACTGACCAGCAGGTTCCCATTGGTATTGCACGCCGCCTGATGCACCTAGACTTACCGAATCGCCCAAACAGGTATAGAGCGTATCGGCAACGGTACTAGCAACAGGTAATGCATTGGCAATAACCCTTACCGAATCAATAGCCGAACAGCCCGTTGCTTGATTGGTAACGGTAACTACATAATTAACCGTACCTACTGCAATAGGTGTTACTACAGGTGTTGCAGAGCTTGCATCATCTAAAGTGCCATCATCTGGCGACCATGCGTATACATCGCCTCCTATTGCGGTTAAGCTAACCGAACTGCCAATACAAACTACTTCGTCTGCTCCTGCATCAACAACTGGCAATGGATTAACCGTTACGGTTACTGTATCTGTTAAGCTACAAGTACCATTATTTCCTACAAATACATAGTTGGTGGTAGTACTCGGATTTGCAGTTAATAAAGTATCGGCACTTAAAATTGTGTTCGGGTCGTTTTCATCAATCCAATAATAATCACAAGTATTGGTACTTGCCATTAACTCTATGGTTTCGCCTTCACAAATTTCTTCATCGGCAGGAGCCGTAACACTTACTGGCACTACCGAAACATCATCAATATAATAGTAGGCTACGCCATCGGTTTGGCTTCCTAAAATTAGTGAACTGGTGGTATAATCATTAAAGTTACCAATAGCAATATATTGGTAAGCACTATCTGCTACAAAAGTATTTCCAATTTCCATCCAAGCTTCTTGGTCGAGCAAAAACTCATTAGCAGGATTATTGGCTTGTGGTGATTGACTAATATCGTTTGCATTAGGTATACCTACGGAGAAGTAAATACCTAATTGGTCGATGGCTAATTGGCTACTATCGGCTAAGTTCACAAACATTTTAGCACAGTAAGTTTCGCCAGGCACGAGTGCTGTACCGAGGTTTCCTACTAGGAATTGTTGGTCGGCACCATCGTTGCTGTAGGCGGTAATACCTGCATAGGCCGCACCGCCGTGTGGCAATTGCGTACCGTAAATGTTGGTTGGAATGCCTACTGCGCCATCACCTGCACAACTGTTAAACCAGTCGGCTGGCGTACCGCTTACAATAGGACTTCCACTAATTGGATTAATAGGACTACAACTATCATCGCCAATATCAATATTTACCAAATAATTATTACTAGCTAACTGTACCACTACTCCTACATTACTTAATGGCGTTTCGCCTACAGCTGTAGTATATTCAAAAAACTCAGTATCACCGCCATTAGGTCCATCTCCTAAAACTTCGGTATATTGGATGGCAAAGAAAGGAATATCTGGTGCAGCAGTAGGATAATTTACTTGATAATTAAATCCTAATGCAGGTACACCATTGTAAGTACTTCCTGCTCCTAGATTGGTAAAAGTTAAAGAAGGCAATTCAAAAGCAATGTATTCTAGTTTTTGACCACAATCATTCGTCAAAGTATATTGGTGTGTTACCGAACCATCGGCATTGGTAATTAAAGGAAGGGCAGATAAGGTAATACAAGCATTGGAGAAGCTAGGACAATCGCCTGCGCCACTTCCTGCTAAAGAACTCCATCCCGTAGCATCGTCAATTCCTCCTAAAGTAGTGGGGCAATCTCCTAGTTCGTAACCAGGGTTTTCTACTACATTATTTTCGGCATCACAAGGGTCGTCACAAGCTTCGGCAATAACTACTTCTACCGTAATAGCATCGGCACAGCCAGCAGGATTTGTTACCACTAACTCGGCAGTATAAGTACCTGGAGCAGGATAAATGTAAGCAGCCGTTCCTGTTGACAAGGTGCTGTTTACGGTTCCATCGTTATTAAAATCCCAAGCATAAGTTGCGCCTGCTTCTACATTAGTAGAGTTATCGAAAAATGCGGTTGCTGCACCAGCACAATTGGCAAGTACTTCAAAGTTAGGCGTTGGATATGCTTGGTAGTTAATAGTTACCGTATCCGAAACGGTACAATCGCCAAAGCTGGCATATACAATATATTGCTCCATTCCTGCACTTGCACTTGTTACGGTCAATGTTGGGTCGGTGCTTAAAGTATCGCTTACTGCGTTGGCATTTACCCATGCATAATCACAATAGTTATCATCTACCATTAAATCAATCTCCTCGTCAATACAAGCATCTTGTTCTACGATGTTTAAATTTAAGGCTGGTAGTGGCGAAATAGAAATATTATCGAGGTAGTAATAAGCAAAAATATCTAAGTTGGCAGGTCCGCCTGGCGTACTCATTACCATGGTATTAAAATCTTCGTTAAAGTTACCAATGGTTACCCAATCCATCGCATCGGTAGCGGTATAAACGCCTGCAATGTTGGTCCATCCCATTTCGTCGGTAATAATATTACCAGCGGTATTGTTTACTTGTGGCGTTAAGCTTAAAGGAAACTGCGTACTCACGCCAATCGAATCGGTAGAAAAGTGCAATCCAAGATTATCAATGGCTTGCCCCGTACTATCTGCTAAACTTACATTAAAGCTGATGCAGTAGCTTTCTCCTACTTCTAGTTGATCGAGTAATTGCGCCGATACATACTCTCTGTAATTATTACCATAAGCAAAGAAACCCAAGTAGCCATCGCCACTTAGTGCATCCTGATTACCAACAAAGTTTTGTGGCACGCCAGTAGAGTCGCTTGCACAAGTATTATAATAATCGGAAGAGGCCGAAGTTGGATTGTACCACGGTGTTGCGCTTTCTACCGAATTTAAGTCTTCGGGGCAAACATCAAAATTTTCTAAATTAGGATTAGGTACTAGGTTGGTAACAATTTGTTGCTCAGTACAAGGGTCACAATCATCAAAAATTTCGACTTGTATAGTACCTGTAGATTGACAGGTACCCGCTGCATTTAAGATGGTTAAGGTAGCGGTATACGAACCTGCGGCAGGATAATTATAGGTTGCGGTTCCTACAGCGGTTGCATCTACATTTCCATCGCTATTAAAATCCCATTGGTAAACTGCACCGCTAAATACGTCGGTCGAATTATCGGTAAAAATGGTATTAAAGCCAGCACAGGGTACTGCATATTCAAAATCAATAACCGGCAAAGGTTCTACGGGAATAGCAAAAGTATCTCTTCGTACACAAATACCATTATTTACGGTAACAATAAAGCTTTCGGCACCACTAACCGTTGTTGTTAGGGTAGCTTGGTCGCCTAATTCGGTAAAAGGGTCGCTTAAACTAGCCCAAGAATAGCTGTCGCCACCTGTAGCGGTTAAACTTACCTCTCCTCCTTCACAAACTACAACCGAAGGCGTAATGTCTACGGTAATTTCGGGCATTTCAATAATAGATACATCCTCTAGGTAATAATAGCTTTGGGTTACTTGTGGTCCATCAATACCAGGCACCGATAAATCTACGGCATTAGTATTGCTATTGCTATTAAAGTTGCCAATGGTAATGTACTGGTAATTATCGGTAGCTACAAAAGTGGTACTAATGTTTGTCCACTGTGTTTTATCGGTAATAGGACCGCTGGTATTTACAACTTGTGGTACAAATCCTAAATGAATACCACCATTGGTAACATTAAGCGGATTGTTAGATAACAGCATGGCGATTTCCTCAACGGCCACATAAGTAAATTCTGCTAAACTTACGCTAAACTCAATACAATAGGTATTGCCTAAAACCATCGGTTCGCTTAACTCTACAGATAGGTAATCACGCGAGCCATTAGTTTCGTCATAGGCTAGGAAACCTGCATAGCCATCGCCTGTAATGGTAGCCTGCAAGCCGTAAAAGTTGGCGGGTATACCTGCCGTTGTAGAAGAAGTTACACAGGCATTGTAGTAATCAGGGTTACCATCAGTAGGATTGTACCAATTATCTAGATCACTGGCAGTACCAAAACTACCAATATTATCCAATCCACTCGGACAGTTAGCATTGTCTTCAAAACTAGGATTAGGAACAATGTTTTGTGCCATTGCGGGGGCACTCATCATGATACTAATTAGTAAAAAAATACACCTTGCTAAATTGTTTGAATATAGCATAATCGTATGTGTTTTGTTATTTATGTTTGTTGAATGATATTTCTAAATGGTTTGTTTAATGCATTATTAAACTTAATTGTTGCTATTCAGCATTCGCTAAATATGTAGTAGAAGGTAGAAAGTACGCTTCGCTTTAGGTATAAAGAAGGCTTCGATTCGACTATTGGAGCAAAAGTTTTTAGTATGGTCTAATCAATTACCTTCAAAATGAATCTAGCGAACCCTCTTTATATTAAAGTACTTTCTACTCGTTGCTAAATAGTAACACTTAATTATAGGGTATTACTATACCAATAGCTAACGCATTAAACACGTTAAACTAAGCGTTTAGCTCTTTCCTAACGCAGCTTTATGCACTAAACGTTGCAGGAGCAATAATATTTAGTTAACTGTTATGTCCCATGAGTTTTGAGGTGAATATAGCATAAAGGAGGGCAATTTCAAATTTTTTATATTTGCCTATAACAAAAAGATAAAATTCAAAAAAAAATTAGTGCTACGAAATTAAGACCGTCCTAAAAAAAAGACCTAGTTTTTTGCTAAACCCTAGGCTAAATCGTTAGACACTAGTATTGCTCAATAGTTAAGGGATGGTGCAAAAATAAATTTACATTTTCCGCTTCGATATTTTCCAATATCCTGCGTTACAAATACTCGTAATAGCGCTGCTATTACTGCGTTTTGCGCCTTGTCTATTAAAAAATCTCTTTGCGGAAATTTGTAAATTTATTTTTTTACCATCCTTAAAAAGCCGTGTCGTACACTAAGTGAAAAGTAAAAGAATAAAGAGATCAATGTACAATGTAACTCAAACCTCATTGTTTTGGGTATTAATTTTTATGCAAAAATATTTAAAATTACCCAAGTAACGATATAAAACAATCAAATTTTATTGCCAATTGTTATTTTACTTGAAAATTTCAGGTACAAATCCCCTAATCACCTACTCTACAATAGACTTTAGCTGCTTAATTTTCAAAATGTCAAGCAACTTATCTATTACCACATCGAGTTCGGCTATGGTATTAAACTTAGAAAATGAAAAACGAATGTTAGTTAAATCTGGATCGATTTGGAGAGCTTCTAAAACGTGCGAGCCAACATCTACCCCCGAACTGCAAGCACTGCCGCCTGAAGCGCAGATACCCGAAATATCGAGATTGAGTAGTAATAATTCGGCTTGCAAGCTAGGCGGAAAACCTACGTTTAATATTTTATAGGTAGATTGATTGGGGTAATCTCCATGAAACTGTATTTGAGGTATGTATTCTATTAGCTTATTAGCGAGGTAGTTTTTGAGTGTCGAAATATGTTCTTTGTTTTTTGCAATGTCGGTGTAAGCAATATCTACGGCTTTTCCTAGTCCTACAATGCCGCAAACATTTTCGGTGCCTGCTCGCATATTTCGTTCTTGCGAGCCGCCTAGTATCATTGGAGGAATGCTATTGTCGGCATTAATATAAATAAACCCAACCCCTTTAGGCCCGTATAATTTGTGTGCCGAGCCAGATAAAAAATGCACGGGATGCGCTTGCACGTCAATAGGGTGAAAGCCGATGGACTGTACGGTATCTGTATGAAAAAAGGCATTATACGCTTGGCATAAGGCCGATACTTGGGGAAAATCTAACAAGTTACCTATTTCGTTGTTGCAATGCATTAAGCACACCATTTTAGGTTCGGCTTGTAGGTTGTTGAGGAGTGTTTCGAGTGCTTGTAAATTAACATGACCGTTTGCCATAAGTGGCACTAAATGGAGCTTTACCTGACCTGATTTTGCCAATGCCGCTACGGTATGCAACACACAATGATGCTCGATGGATGAGCTAATGATGTGTTTTACCCCTAAGTGCTGCACCGCCCCTTTAATGGCCATATTGTTGGATTCGCTGCCGCCAGAAGTAAAAAATATTTCGCCAACAGAGGCTTGTAAATGCTGGGCAATTGTTTTACGTGCTTGCTCAACGGCTGCCCGTGCTTTACGCCCTGCAGCATGTATAGAAGACGGATTGCCATAGTTTGCCTGTAAGTAGGGCAACATCGCTTCTAGCACTTGCGGATCGACGGGGGTAGTTGCGGCATTATCTAGGTATATGTGCTTCATTGCGTTTTATTAGGTTGTTTTGTTAATGACGGATGCCTTGTAGGAATGGTTGTTTAGGATGCTATAAATCATTGATTATCCGTCCTGTTTTTTTTACCATTTCGTTGCCATATTGGTATAAGCATAAGCCTTCTCTTTTTTGGAAGAACAAAGATATGGTTTTTACCAAAATAGGACAGGATTATGTTTAATTATTTTAGCTGAATGAACAATAGTTGTTCACTTAGATAAAGAGGTTTCTAAATGAGGACTTGTTGGGAGGTGCTATTGAGTAATGGAGTATTTATGCTATTATAAGCGTTTAGGATCGCCTAAATATTATAAACAAAGGGATTTTTTTTTATTTAAGGTCTTGGATTTTCAACTAAAAAGCAAAACCTTTGCAGCATAATAACTAACCCAAGTTGCCTATGTAGTCCCCTACATTTTATATTTAATGTTAAAGGGTTAAATGGCTAAATTGTTTTGATATGCTAACGCCGAAGTATTACAAAGTTTCAATAGAAATACATTATATTTTTTTATTGGGGACTACAATATCAATATGGGCTAACACTACAAAGGCTTAAAATCCAATAAATTTGCTACTACCCTATCTACATAAAAATAAAATAGAAGCTGGCTGCGACGAGGCAGGACGAGGTTGTCTATCAGGACCCGTGTGTGCAGCAGCGGTTATCCTCCCTCCCACTTTCCACAACGATTTACTCAACGATTCTAAAAAAATAAAGGAAAAAGACCGCTATGCTTTGCGAACCATTATTGAAGCCGAAGCGATTGCTTTTGGCGTAGCGATGGTGAGTGAAAAAGAGATTGACGAGATAAATATTTTAAACGCTTCTATTTTGGCGATGCATAAGGCCCTACAACAGTTACAACAGCAACCTGAGTTTATTTTGGTAGATGGCAATCGGTTTAAGCCCTACCAAACAATTCCGCACGAGTGTGTTATTAAGGGGGATGGAAAGTATAGTGCTATTGCCGCAGCTTCTATTTTAGCGAAAACTTACCGAGATGATTATATGCTGAATTTACACCAACAATTTCCGCAATATGGATGGGTAAGCAATAAAGGCTATCCTACGAAGGCGCATCGAGCGGCTATTAAAGTGCATGGGGCCACGGTGCATCATCGGATGTCGTTTAGGTTGTTGCCAGAGGAGGGGTAGTTTTTTAATGACCAATTATCAAATCGCAATTCTCAAATAATCATCAATTTTTTAATGTCCAAATTTGATCTGTTTATCGAAATAAATAACACTAATAAACAACTACCTTCCTAATTACCTAGAAAAACGGAAGTCGTCAAAAATTCCTACCATCAACATATCAAAAATCCTCTAGCGTTAACAGGTGAAAATGTCTGAATTTGGATAGCCCAGATGTATGGATTTTTTGGATGCTATGCTAACGTCAAGAGGTCAAAAATCAAGAATCAAAAATCC
>JAHDBT010000386.1 GCA_020630215.1 Bacteroidota bacterium | reverse complement strand
AAGTGCAAAAGATCAAGTAGAAATGACGGATTTATTTTTTATGCGTTACTAAGTTGTTTAATAAGTTTGGGACTTATGTTAGGAATATATCCCAAAAACCTATTGTATAAACTTTCGTCCGATAATTTGCGTCTTATCTCATTAGCCTGGTTTCCATCTGTAGGATGAATAGGACGCAACTGAATGATAGTGCCATCACTCAACGTATACTCAACCACATCGGGTTTTGTGCAAATAATTGTTGACATTTACATCAAGCGAGACGCTTGAAGCCCGTTACGCTCCAGCCGTGAGGCTGGACCGGGCGTTCTTTTTTTTACAAAAAAGGAACGCAGGGTCAAGCGTCCCCGCTTGAGCCATACGGGTTTAAAGCCTCTTGGCTTGTAGCAAAAAAGATAACACCTCCAATAGGAACTGTAATAAATATGGAAATACACAAAACCCAATGTGGTCTAGTATAATAGGCTGAATATATTGAATCGGATAAGTATAATTTTGCAACATTCTTTTTAATTAAATTGGATATTAACAAACGCTCTACATCTATTGAATTAATACAATTCCATTAACATAATCGTTCAGTGCATACATATAAGCAATTAAACAATTAAACAATTAAACCTATTTAATTAATTTGCGGTGAAAATACCCTTGTCGCATTCTAAATACCCATTTTTTACTTTTGCTCAAAGCAGGTACGCCTAGTACTTCGCCACAATCAATATTTGCACAACTTAGGTTAGGTACTTGCTTGATTTGTTCGTAGCCTGCCTCTACAAAGTTTGCCATTAAATTAGGGGAGGCTATATTGGCTAAATACAAACGTAAAATGCCTTTTCCTGCGCCGTATTTATGGTAGGTAAGTAGGTGCGTATTGCATTTACCACAGTAAATATCGTACACCTTGTATTTTTGTTTGCCTTTGCTTTTCCTTTTTTTTGGTGAGGACATTTTTTTTGGGTAATTGAAATTGAAATGTAGAAAGTAGAACGATAAAACCTAGCGGCAATCCTTCTACTTTCTACAAAAATATTTACTACTAAAAATCAATTAATACCGAATAGCTGGCACGCCAATACTACTGGCATTAGGCATGTATTTATTAAAATCGGCAATGGTTACGTTTCCATCTAAATTACAATCGGTATCAAGGTACTGGTTTACGGCAGATGAATCTACTACATAGTCGTTAAAATCTTCTACACTAATTACGCCATCGCTGTTAAAATCGCCAGCACGAAGGGCGTAGGTAGTACCATCGCTCATTAGGTTAACTTGTGTGTTGCCTGCCATAATGATATTTACATCCGTAAAATCAACAGGGCTAGTGCTGTTAGGAAGGGCTACAGGAGCATCCGTAATAACTGCTAAGTGATGGCGAGTTTTTACCGATACATAATAGCTATCGTTCAGCGTGATATTAAAAAACGATAAAGGTGAACCATCCGCAGCAACTACCTTTCCATCGGCTAGTACGATACCTGCGGCTTGTTCTAGTATAAGGTTGTTGTTGTTGCCATCTCTTGCTTCTAGCAATACCCAATCAATGGCGTTATTAGGCGCATTCATTATAAAACTTTCTGTACCCATATAATTCCACGGGGTAGTATTAAAAGGTTGGCTGTTTGGTAATGGTATATTATTCGTCATTAAATTAGTACCGCTATCATAAGCCCCTTCTAGCATTACGGTTACCGCTACACGCACATCACAACTGCCATCATTATTTGCATCTAGCAGTACGCCTGCACAATTACAAGCGGCGGTATAAATATCATTGGTGGTACAATCGTCGTTATCATCACAAATAGTGCCTATTAGCGCATCGTCAAAACTAGGGCAAACATCGCATATATCTTGCACACCATCATTATCCGCATCCATAAAGTACGACGAGGCTTTATTGAAGGCATCAATACCAATTTCCTTGCCCATAACACGCCCTGGAATATCGTCTATATAAGGATGAATACCTCCCCAAATTCTGGATAAGCCCGACTCATCTGCTGCATCGTAATACGTAGCCCATTGTAATTCTATATCCATACTTGGCCCATCTTCAAATACCAAAAACTCATCCTGTGGCGCTACAAAAACCCCTAGTCCGCCAGGAAAAAACTCATCGCCTGTAAACATCGTCATCACCTCTGCCGCAGCCCTAGAAAAAGTAGAGTGTCCAGAAACATATCCAGCAAACGGCGGCGTTACAAACGAAGGGCGTTGGTAAGGCATCCAATCTTCTGCCAAAATCCAATCTACGCCTGCTTCATCTACAAAGGTATTGTTTACAAAATCGTGTCCTCGCCATGCTTTCACTTTTATTTTACCTACATTAGGTTTGTTGTTCATGGTAAGCGGATCGCCAGGTTGTATAATTTCAATATAACCTGGCACTAAAGGAATACCTGCGGGGTGATAAGACAAACCTGCTGGATCGCTACTCTGCCCTAAATCTGCCATTGCACGAATTGCCGAAATAGGACGGATATAATCGTACCAACCTTTAATGCCCCAAGCTGTTACCGCTGCATCGTGCATAGCACCGCCCATTGTTAAATACGATTTCACATCCCATTCTAAATCACCTAACACAGGCCCTTGTCCTTGAAATTGTTTGACTACGGCAGGATGGTCGGATACGTAATTGAGTAAAGTAAACCAGTGACCAGGGGGCGTTTCCGAATCGGGTCCATCTGCCCAAAACTCTGCTAGTACCCGTGCATAATCGCCACGAGGCACCATTACAGGTGCGTAGGGTTGCCCTGTTTTAGGATTTACCGTATGCCCAGGACTTACGGTGCCCCCGCTTGTTAAATTATAGAAATTATAGGGGTCAGCCATAATTGCCGAAGTAATTGTGCGGTTGCCAATTCCATTAGGAGAAATATCCCACATCACCCCATCGTTAGGGTCTAAATGTGATGACCAGATGGTAACCATTGCAAAAGCTTCTTGGTAAATTTCGCTGGTTCCGCCACCTGTCATTTCTAGTTCTGGCGGCATACCAGGGTCGTGGTAAACGTAGTAATCAAAACCATTGCGTTGGTTAATGGTGAGGTCGCTATCGCTTAAAGCAAAATTAGCAACTTGCCCCCACTCAGGACTTAAAAAACCAGGTGTTGTACCAGGAATTTGGTTGCCGCTTTGGTCAATAAATACTTGTAGTGTAAGGGGTTGCCACCGGTTATAATCAGTAATACTGGGATTTCCCGGATTTACAATTATCAAGGAATTGTTAACTGGGGCATAGCTTGTATTGCCATACGCATTTTGCTCGTTAGCACCATCTTGCAAACCAAAATCAATAATGCATTGGGCAATATAGTTTCCTAATTCGGCAGGCGAACCAGAAGTATAATCGGTACCTGCAATGCTAATATCGTAGCCTAGGCGGCCCATATGGAAATTGTAGGCAGTTTGCAGGCTACTTATTTGTGGCGAGTTAATAAAACGATGCGATAAAATGCGGTACATGGCATAACTAATTGCTTCTTCTTTGGCGGCTGTTACATCACTAGGAACAGGCAGTAAATCAGGATCGAAAGCACAGGTAAAACCATCAACTGTTTGTCCGAGTAAATAGGTACACGAGCCATTATCATAGGCCGACCACGCATCCCACATCGCTACCGAAGTATGAAAAAGATTGCGGGCATGAACGGTAGGACGAGCAAAATCTTTACGGATAGATTCCAGTAAAAGGTCATTCCATTGGCGGGCGATGCTGTGTCTTAAATCAGGGGTAGGAATAGCCAAAGGCGTAGTACAAGTAAGGTTGGGATTAGTAGGACAAGGATCGCAGGCGTTGGTAACACCATCCAAATCAAAATCGAAAGTGCCAGGTGTTAGTTGGCAATTATCCGATAAATAAACGGTGTAAGCATCGCATTCTGCGAGGAGAAAATCGGTTAATCCATCATCGTCAATATCTAAAAAACCTACGTCGTATACGTTCACATCCCAGGGATAAGTACTGCTACCGTAAGTATCCACTAAAAAGCCATTTACGTTTTCTAAAAGTGCGAAAGAACGCCCAGAAGCACAAGGTCCACTATCAATTGCCACATCTGAAATAGCAATGTCTAAATCGCCATCCATATCTAAATCAGCAACTTTTATATTACCGCCATTATCTGCAATACGAGTAGAAGTAACGTAGGCAGTATTAAAAAAGACCATTGCATCCTGAGCAGCACCCGTATTAAACAATTGATAATCGTTTTGAGCATCTACCACATAAATATCTTGTTTTCCATCGAGGTTTACATCTAGTACGGTAAACATGTAAGGCGAGTCGGCAGTAGTACCTGTTGTTTGTACACTTACTTTTTGGGGATTGCTAAAATTTCCTGTACCATCATTAAATAAAATAAACAAACCTTGTTCGTTCCACGGCATTACATTGTAAGCAACCGAGCTTTTTAGCAAGTCCATATCGCCATCGCCATCCATATCGTTCATGGCTACGCAAGTACCAAAAGCGGAGTTACGCAGGTTGCCAAGGCGAGTTGTACTTTCGTTGGTAAATACGCCTGTTCCGTCGTTTATCAATAAATAATCTAAGGCAATTCCAGAAGATTTAGCGTTGGTAAAATACAAATCTACAAAGCCATTGCCCGTAATATCGCCAGCCGTTACCGAACATAAATAGGGTACATCATCTGTAAAAGCAGGAAAATAAATAGCCGATTCGTCCAGCAATCCAATCCACGTACCAGTAGGGTCTAAGCCTTGGTTTCGGTATAAAATAGGAGCTTGTCCATTGGTAGTAGCAATAACCACATCTTGCCAACCGTCGTTGTCAATATCAAGTATCAACACATCACTTGCATAAGTTAAATTAGCAGCAAATTGGGGCGCATAGGTTGTGGTTTCGTCTACTAGTTGCCCTGCTTTATTGTTGAGTAATAACACATCGATTTTGGCAGGTCCAACGAAGGCTAAAAAAGGTTCTTTGCGTACTACAATTGCATCGGTATACCCATCATTGTTTAGGTCGCCCGTAGCAATATCTTTTTCTTCGTTATCGGTACTAGCAATGCTATTTAGCGTTAGGCTATTGCTAGTATATTCTTGCCAGTTAAGCCATTGTGCATTGAGGTTTTGAGAAAAAGAGGTAAGAAACAGGAATATGCTTAAAGAAAGTATAACTCTTTGCATTGTTTAATTTGTTTTACTAGATGAAATGAATAAACAGAAGATAGTAGCTGTAAATACGCCTTTTTGTTTTTTTCTTTTGTGGGATGGTGTAGCGGCATTTTGAGGATAAAAAGCGAGTAACTGTAAAATTACAAATTAAACTGTTAAGGAGGGAGAATTAAGGACTAATTTTTAAGAAAAATGATTTATAAAAAACGAATATGATGTGTTTTAGCGTACAAGCTTTGTTGTAGATTAAGGTATCGACTCTATTTGCAAACTGTGTAAGCTGGTTTTTGCGATTAAATATTTTGATCTGATTTATCGAAGCGGTTTATATTTTTTGCTACAAGTCGGGAGGCTTTGAACCCATTTGGCTCAAACGGGGATGCTTGCCCCTGCTGCCTGGTACAGCCTCACGGCTGGAGCGTACGGGCTTAAAGGTGTCAACTACTTTTAGGACTTAATAATATTCGGCAAGTCCTATTTTTAAAGTAAAAGTAATAGAAGAGATAGCGCAAAGTTTAGCAAAAGCGTAAGTAGTCGTTTTACCATTAAAACCTAAGTAGTCTGTCAAGTTAATAGTGTCGAGTTACTTTTGAGTGAGTTTTGTTTCCTAGCAAGGCGCAAAACGCAGTCATAGCCTTAGCTACGGCGAGTATTTGCAACGCCGCTAGGGAGCAAAAATCGCCAAAATAACCGACACTATTAACTTGACAGACTACTAAGTCGCCTCCTCTCCAAACAAACTCCACTTACTAAACCAACCACTGCGGCGTTCAGAAATTAAAAACTCTAGGAAAACAAACAGTAGTGCGAGGGCAATAAAATATTGGAATCCGTGGGAGTAATCGGTAAAAACTTTGTCTTCAAAATCACGTTTTTCTATGCTGCCTAGTTCGTCTAGTAAATAGGCAATTTCGTTTTTAGCTCCTCGTATATGAAAGTATTTCCCGTTGGCAGTACGAGCCAAATCTTTTAACATGGTTTGGTTAAGTTTTGATACAACCGTTTGTCCGCTTTTATCTCGTTTATACCCTACTTTTCGTCCATTTACAATTTCGGGAATTGGGCTGCCCTGCTCCGAACCAATGCCAAGCGTATACACAATCAAACCTTCGTCTAAAGCTCTTTTTGCCATATCCATTGCACCCTCCTCATGGTTCTCTCCATCCGAAATAATAACCAAGGCTTTATTTTTTCCCAATCCTTCCTCATAAGAACTAATCGCCAATTCTATGGCATCGCCAACGGCTGTACCTTGTGTAGGTACTACATCTGTATTAATGGTTTGTAAAAATAATTTGGCGGCGGTATAATCGGAGCTTAGTGGCATTTGAAGGTAGGCATTGCCTGCAAAAACAATAATGCCAATGCGGTCGTCTTTCATGCGCTCAATGAGCTTCGATAAAATTTGCTTGGCACGTTCTAAACGGCTGGGCTTAATATCATCGGCCATCATGCTTTTAGATACATCAATGGCTACCATTACATCAATTCCTTTGCGCTTTACGGTTTCTAACTTGGTACCAATTTGAGGGTTGGCCAATGCCACTACAATAGCAGCAAATGCTAGGAGATATAAAATAAACTTGGCTCTTTGCCTGCGCTGCGAATAATCGGGCAACAAGCGACTAACTAATTTACTTTCCCCAAATTTTTTGATAGCAGACGCTCGCCATTTCCTTGCTAAAAAATATAAAATTATTAACAAAGGAATTAGCAATAATGCCAATAAATAGGATTCGTTCTCAAATCTAAACATGAATTATCTGTTAGCGTTTTTTGAATAAGCAAATGCGCTCAATAATTATCAATATCCAAATAAATTTCAATGACCAATTTTCAAAGTCCAATATCTAAATAAATTTCAATGACCAATTTTAAATCTTAAATTCTCGATTTTAAATTTTAAATAATCCCTCTCCTAGCATTAGCAGGAAAAAATCAAAAATCAAGTTTCAACAATCAAACCTCCCTAAGT
>JAHDBT010000385.1 GCA_020630215.1 Bacteroidota bacterium | reverse complement strand
ACTTACTTGTTTTTCCTAAAAAATTTATCCATCAAATAAAGCATTCATGAAACCAATTTGTAAAAGCTTATTTATGCTGTCTTGTTTATTCCTTGTATTTATTGTTTTAGCTTTTCCTTTACAAGCACAAACTACAAGCAATGCTGCTGCCTGGACACTAGAGGAGTGCCTAAAAAAAGCTCGACTTAACAATATTCAAATTAAGCAGGCAGCCTTACAAACAAAATCGGCACAAGCCAATTACAGCCAAAGCAAAGCTGCACGTATGCCCGATTTAAATGGCAATGCTTCCTATAGCCTTAACTTTGGTAGAAATGTAGATCCTACTACTTATGAGTTTAACAACCAGGCTTCGCAAAATGTGCAGCTATCGTTGAATAGCAATGTGATTTTGTACAATGGCAACCGGCTAAAAAATACCATTAGCCAGCGAGAATTAGAATACCAATTGGCACAGTTGCAAGTCGAGAATATAGACAATAATTTATCCTTAAATGTGTTTTCGGCTTACTTGCAAATTTTACTAGCGCAGGAGCAATTAAAAGTACTACAAAACCAAACGCAGTTAACCCAGCAACAACTAGATCAAACCCAAAAGCTAATTAAAGCAGGCGCACGCCCTAAAGGTGATTTGTTTGAAATTGAAGCGCAAATTGCCAATGATAAACTAAGTATGGTTAATGCTCAAAATGCAATTAAAACCGCTTATTTAGGTTTAGCACAAGTGTTAGATTATTACGAACCTATTGCGGTAGTAAGACCTACGATAAGAGTACCCGACGAGGATGCGTTAAGCGACTTAACTGCCGCTACAGTTTATCAGGAAGCCCTAAGCTCACAGCCGCAAATTAAAACGGCAGCTATGCGTAGTCGTATTTCAGAACAAGGGCTTAGAATTGCCGAATCGGGTAAAAAGCTTACCGTGAGTATGGGGGCAAGTTTAAGTTCTGGTTATTCTAGTTTGGCAAAACGGGTGATTGAGGCAGGCGACGAAATTTTAGTACTGCCAAGTCCTTATATAACCAGTAGTGGAGAATTGGTTAACTATGTAGGTACGGCTTTTCCTAGCTACGAAAATGCGGGCGTTGGTTATCAGTTAAATAGTAATTTTGGTGGAGCTTTGCGCTTAAATGTGAACATTCCGATTTACAATAAAGAGCAAGTAAAAAATGCCATTACCCAATCGAGCATTGGGCTAGAAAACCAACGCCTAACGGAACAACTCGAAAAAAATAATTTGCGCCGAACAGTAGAACAAGCCTTTTTAGATGCGAAAGCTGCCGCCGAAAATTACAATGCAACACAAGTAGCCGTTAGTGCACAAGAACAAGCACTCGAATTTACCAAAAAAAGATTGGAAGCAGGCGCAGGAACTACCTTTGAATATTTAACTAATAAAAATCGCCTTGCCGTTGCCGAACTCAATTTGCAATCTGCTGAGTTTAACTATTATTTCCGAGTTAAAATTTTAGAGTTTTATAGAGGACAAAGATTGAGTTTTGATTAGGATTTAGAATTGCTTAATTATTAAATTATCGGGAAATTGATACTGCCATTTGTCTAGGGCAAACTGCCAATTATTGGCAACTAGGGCTGCTTGTTTAGCACTTATTTGATGCTTATTTTTTTGATATTTTTTCTGCACCTTTACGTATTTATTAAAGTGGGGGAGTGCCGTTTTAAAATTAGGTAGTTGTAAATGTTCGTATACTTTTTGCATGGTATTTACAGGTTGTTTTTCAAAATCTTCAAACCTAACTTCTATTAAGTTATTGGCAGACACTAAAGCTTTGTCTGCAAAATATTGCTGCATTAATTGGGTATAGGTTTGTGTAATATGGGTTTCAATTTGAGCATCGCTAATGTTTTGAAATTGTAGGCTCGGAATCATTGCCTTAATAAATTTACGGGCCGATAAAAATACGTTGTAGGGATTGCGGTAAATATGGATAAACTTTGCGTTTGGAAACAGTTTAAGTAGTTGCGGAATACGTCCTGTGTTGACAGGATTTTTAGAGGCAAAAATATTTCCTTGGGTATTAATTAATGCTTTTTTGATGAGTTGAATATAGGTGTTCTGCCAAATGCTAAGTACTTCGTTATCTACATTTTTAAAGTCAATAAAATCATAAAAGTTTTTACTCTCTAAAGGAAAATACCAAAAGTTGTAAAAGCTATAGGCATGAATATTTGCTAGGCCAAATTCTTCCTCCTGCGGAAAATCGGCATCCATTTGTACATTATCACCTTGCCTTTTACTTGGCAATGCAAAACGCATAAAATTCTTAAAAATGAGTTTTCCTAGCTGGCTTAAAACAATTTCGGGAAAAGTGCCGTGGTAAGTTGTTACATAAGCCATTTGCGGATCTTTACAAATAAGATTGTGCAAATAGGTTGTGCCGCTGCGCCAATGTCCTAAAATAAAAACAGGTGCATGTTCAATTTTTTTAGCTGCTACGGTTTTGTTGTAGCGCAGGCGTTCGTAAATTCGAAAAGGCTCGGCAAGGCCGCTTACGAGGAAAGATAAGCCCAATCTAGGCCAAAAGTTTTTATCGGTTTTACCTTGGTGTACGGTTCGCCATATTGCGGGTAAAGACCCAGCCGCTATTGCAGGTAATGCAATTTGAGTTCTATAGTTTTTAATAGCCATAGTTATCTCCTAGTAATTTTAAGGGACGGAGAATAAATAAGTGTCCGATTTTGAGGAAATATTTTTGTGCTAGACAAGGCGGCAAAGTCCGCGTTACGCCTAAGCGTAATAAGGATTTTGTCAACGCAGGATAGTGCGAAAATATAAAGTCAAAACGGACCCTTATTTCTTTTGCGTCCCTAAGTTGTGAGTGAGTGAATGCTTGAGCCTGATGTGTTAAAATAACAAAAACGCACAAGAAAAAGAAATAAACAAGTAGGTCTATAAGGAATGGATAGCGGCTTCGTTTTAGCAAAAGCAACTAATCCAATAATTAAAAATAGGCGTTCCCTTTTTTACTAGAAATACAGACATCCTTTTTTAAGTTTGCCAAATCAATTCACTTAGCTTAACTTTGCCCACACATTTATTTTATACACACCTTGCAAGTAATATTATGAGTAAACACATTGGTTTATTATTTGGCTCTTTTAATCCCGTTCATGTTGGCCATTTAATTATTGCCGAAACGGTGAGCAACCTACCCAATATAAATCAAGTATGGATAGTGGTTTCGCCACAAAATCCTTTTAAATCGCAAAAGGATTTGCTAAATCAATACGACCGCTTGCACCTAGTAACCTTAGCTATTGGCGACAACCTTAAACTACGTGCTTCGGATATTGAATTTAAACTACCCAAACCCTCCTACACTATTGACACGCTCACCTACCTACACGAAAAACATCCCGATTATGAGTTCTCCATTATTATGGGGGAAGATAATTTGAAACATTTCCATAAATGGAAAAACTATGAGCAAATTCTAAAATATTATCACCTCATTGTTTATCCTCGCCCTGGTTACGAAACCGATAAATTTAAAGACCATCCTAAAATTACTAGGCTTAAAGTGCCATTGCTCGAAATTTCTGCCACCTACATTCGCCAACAATTAAAACAAGGCAATAGCGCAAGGTATTTAGTGCCCGATGAAGCCTATGCACACATTGAGGAAACAGGATTTTGGAAGCCGTAATATACTCGAATGCAAGTCGTTTTAATAACTCCTTTGGTGTGAACAAAATGTTATTTTAAAAATTTGATACGAATAATTATATTGGCAAAAGAATGCTAATGCTTGATGAAAAAAATGTTAGCAGGAAAAAAACAGTTTAACAATTCCAGCAGTTCAACAGTTTAACAATTCCAGCAGTTCAACAGTTTAACAATTTCAGCAGTTCAACAGTTCAACAATTTCAGCAGTTCAACAGTTTAACAATTTCAGCAGTTCAACAGTTTAACAATTTCAGCAGTTCAACAGTTCAACAGTTTAACAATTAAGCCCAGTTGGTTTTACTACAAAAAACACACCACATGAATATCACCATTTTAGATGGCATTACGCTTAACCCTGGCGATTTAAGTTGGGAGCGATTTAATGCCTTGGGAAAAGTAAAAGTATACAAGCATACGCCTGCTCACTTAATAACGGAGCGCAGTATAGATGCCGATATTTTGTTAGTAAACAAAGTGTTGATACAAGACACGGTACTGGCACAATTACCCAACTTAAAATACATTGCTATTACTGCAACAGGCTACAATAATATTGATTTAATTGCTGCCAAAAAACGAGGTATTCCCGTGTCTAATATTCAAGGGTATGGTACTAATTCCGTAGCGCAACATACTTTTGCGCTGTTACTAGCTTTGACCAATAAAGTAGCCGAGCATCACCAAAGTATACAAGCAGGGCAATGGCATCAAACGAAAGAATTTACCTTTTGGAATTATCCCTTAGTAGAATTGGTTGACAAAACAATGGGCATTGTAGGATTTGGTAAAATAGGGCAACAGACTGCCAGAATTGCCTTAGCCTTTGGTATGAAAGTTTTAGTATTTCACAAACATCCCGAACGAGATGCTAAAGCAGTAGCAGGCGTTGTTTTTGTAGATATAGCCACCCTTTTTAAGCAGAGTGATGTAGTAAGCTTACACTTGCCACTAACCGCCAATAATGCAGGTTTTGTAAACAGCCATTTACTAAATACAATGAAAAAAACAGCCTACCTCCTTAATACAAGCAGAGGCGCATTAATTAACGAAACAGACTTAGCGGAGGCATTAAATCAAGGAACAATAGCAGGTGCAGGACTAGATGTTTTATCAGTAGAGCCGCCTGTAGGAGAGGTGGCTTTAATAAAAGCTCAAAACTGCATTATTACGCCACACAATGCTTGGGCGAGTTACGAATCTCGCAGCCGTATGATGGATATTTTGTTTCACAATATTCAATCCTACCTACAAGGCGAAGCGCAAAATTTGATAGGAGTTTAAGGAAATATTGGAAGGTGTTTTATTTTACATTGAACTATTTAACTCAAAAAGAAATTGAATCATAAAGTAATTCAACAGTTAACCTAGAAATCCATTCAACCGTTTAAACAAAAAGCAATTCTAACAATTAAATTACCATGGCAAATAGTGCTATTAAAGAAATAAAATACCTTCGCAAATTATTGCAGCAAGAAAAGGAAGCCCATAAAAGGCAGTTTAATGCGGTGATATTGCGTAGCAGTCCAAAGCACCGACAAACCTTGGGTTTAAGTTGGTATCCTTTGGAGGTGCGAAAGATGGGTTATGGCTTGGGCAACCAGCCGTTTGTGGAGGTGGAACGTCGTAAAAACAGGGATATGCCGCATCAGTTTCAGGCAGGAAAAATAGTAAAACTGTTTGCCCAACAATTAGGATTTGAAGACCAGCAAGTAAAGGGCATTGTTAATTTTATTGCTGGCAACCGCATGAAAATTACCCTCTACACCGAACAACTTCCAGACTGGGTACGCAACGGACGTTTGGGCGTGGATCTGTTTTTTGACGACCGCAGTTTTTCCGAAATGGAAAAAGCCCTACAGGTAGTACTACAAGCAGAAAAAGGACGAGTAGCCGAATTGCGAGAAATTTTACTAGGCTACCAGCCCGCTAAAGTTATGAACGACGACCGTGATTTTTATACACACCACCTCAACTTTTCGCAAAACCAAGCGGTTAACCAAATCCTGCACAGCAAAGATGTAACTGTTATTCATGGCCCACCTGGCACAGGAAAAACCACCACTTTAATACATGCCGTAAGTGCTTTGGTGTCGCATAATGAGCGTTTGTTGGTGTGCGCCCCTAGTAATGCCGCCACCGATTTGCTCACCGAAAAAATTGCTGAACAAGGCTTAACGGTTGTACGTATTGGCAACCTCTCCAGAGTAGACGAAAGTTTGGTGCGCCATACCATAGAAGGACATTTATCCCAAATGCCCGAATATGAAAACATCATACAGATGAAACGCAAAGCCAGCGAATTGCGAAAACTAGCCAAAAAACATCGACAAAATACCACTTACGAACAACGAGAACAAAACCGACAATGGCGCAGAGAAGCCAGCAGTTTAAGAGACCAAGCAGGCATGTTTGAGCAGTTTTTAATTGACCAAATTTTAAAGCAAGCCAATGTAATTACCACCACCCTAGTTAGTGCTGCCCACCGTTATTTAGAAACCCAATATTTTGATACCGTACTCATCGACGAAGCGGCACAAGCCCTCGAACCTGCTACTTGGATACCCATTATTAAAGCCCAAAAAGTAGTTTTTGCTGGCGACCCTTTTCAATTGCCGCCCACCATTTTATCGCCTAAAGCACAGCAAAAAGGATTGGCAATTACGTTACTAGAAAAATGCCTGTTACGGCAGCCTCGCGTGTATTTGCTCGATACGCAATACCGCATGAATGAAGTGATTATGGGTTTTTCTAATGAACAGTTTTATGGCAGGAAATTAAAAGCACATAAATCGGTACAGCAACAGGTATTGGCTTTTAAAGAGGCATCCGTTTTAGTAGATGGAGCGATAATAAACCAAGCAGTAAAGGATGAAATTCCGCTAGAGTTTATTGATACGGCTGGTTGCGAATACTACGAAACCTTAAATCAGCAAACGCAAAGTTATTACAACCCCAACGAATATTTTTTACTAGGCCAACACCTCGATTTACTCCTAGCACAATGCTCGCCAGATGCCATGCCCAATGTAGGAATTATTGCGCCTTACAAAGAACAGGTGGAATATATTGCCGCCGCCTTAAAAGAACACGATAACCTGTGGACATCTACCAAAATTGATGTGAATACGATTGATGCTTTTCAAGGGCAAGAACGAGATGTGATTTATATTTCGTTGGTGCGCTCTAACCAAAAAAAGAAAATTGGTTTTTTAAGAGATATTAGACGAATGAATGTAGCTATTACTCGTGCTAAAAAGAAATTAATTGTAATTGGCGATAGCGAAACATTAAGACATGATGATTTTTATAGAAACTTTATCCATTACTGCGATAAGCACGGGCAGTATGTTTTGCAAGCAAAGCGGTAAGTCAATACTCCGTTGAGTTATATAAAAAATACCGTTACTTAGTTAGCTGTGGTGTCTTTTTTATTTCTATGTTCGGGTAAATCCCAGACAACTAATTAAATA
>JAHDBT010000384.1 GCA_020630215.1 Bacteroidota bacterium | reverse complement strand
GGATGGGTTGGCAAGATAAAGTCAAAACGGACCCTTATTTAGTTTGCGTCCCTAAAAGAAACCATTTTACTTAACCAACCATTCTGCAACCACATTTTTTCAGTAATTCAATCTAATAAATGATTATCAGCTTTTTGTTTTTCACCCAAACCTTAGCGTTCACTATGCTCGCATTGGCAAGTATAGGATGGGTAAAAATGCTAACCTTGCCTTTAGTTGCCGCACTAATTGGTTGGTTTACCAACTATTTAGCCGTAAAAATGCTTTTCCATCCCAAGGAAAAAACCAAGTTTTTATTTTTCGAGTTTCAAGGCATTTTCCCTAAACGCCAAAAATTGTTAGCCGCTAAACTAGGCAGCCTGGTTTCTAAAGAATTGGTTTCGTTCGACGATATTAAAACCAAACTCAACCATCCCGACAACCTCAAAAGTGTATACGAACTAATAGACCAACGCTTCGACGAGTTTTTAGAAGAAAAATTCCCAGAATCATATCCTATGTTAGCCATGTTTGTGGGCGATAATATTAAAGCGCAGTTTAAAAAACAAGGCATCAAAGAAATTGAAGAAATCCTACCCCAAGCCATCGACGGATTTATTGATAATGCCGAGAAAAATTTAGACATTCAAAAAATCGTTTTCAAAAAGGTCTCCGAATTCTCTAGCGATAAACTAGAACGCATTGTGTTCGGCATCTTAGAAGAGGAGTTTAAATTTATTGAATTAGTAGGTGCCGCCCTAGGATTTTTTATCGGCATTGTACAAATTATTATTATGAGTATTTAAGGCTTAGGATTTATGATATTTGATTCTTGATAGCTGATATTTGATTTTGACCTGCCGATGTAATTGTCTAAATTTGGATAGGCTGGATGCGTGGATTTTTGTATGATATACTAACATCAGCAGTAAAAAAATCACAAACCGCATATCAAATATCACACCTCCTTGCCATCAGCAGGTAAATAAATTTTAAATGCTAATTCTTCGATTCTAAATTTTAAATGAAATCCCTCCTAGCGTGAGCAAATCAAAAATCAAAAACCAAATATCAAACCTCCTACCGTTCTTTCCAATCATCAAAAATAGCCTGTCGTATTTCCATCGGCGCAGATACTTGTTCATACATTCCTTTAACTGCTCGTTGCCGATACGCCTCATACATTGTTACTGCACAGGCAACTGATACGTTTAAGCTTTGTGCCATTCCAACTTGTGGCACTAAAAAATTTCCATCACTCAAGGCAACCGCCTCGTCACTCACGCCATCTCGTTCATTGCCAAAAACAAGCGCCATACTTTGCGTTAAATCTAAATCGTATAAATCTTGTGCATCTTCGCTAATGTGGGTCGTATAAATTTTATCATATTTTTTTCTAACAGCTTCAAAACAAGCTTTGGTTGTATCAAAATAATGCACTTCCATCCATTTAATGGTTTTGCCCGAAGCCCGTTTACCCAACAAATTGTCGCCTTGTCCAATTTTGCAGTAGCGCACATTATCCGTAAATACCACATAGAGTTCAAAAACACCTATCGAATCGCAGCTCCGTAAAATGGCAGAAATGTTGTGAGCATCATGGACATCCTCAATAATAACCGTTAAATTGTATTGTCGTTGGTTAATCACCCGCCAAAATTTTGCTGTTCGCTTTGGACTCATAATATCGTATTATCTTTTTCATGCGTAAAAGTCAGATAATCTTTTGAAAGCATCTTAACTTTTATTAGCTTTAAAATAAGTAGAATCAAACAACAAATGTAAGGTATTTAATCGTTAATAGTAAATTAGAGCTTGTAGTGCAAGTTTGGTTTGTTAGGAATGATTATTATTCGTCAGCAGAATAAAACGCTGTAAAACTCACTTAAAAGAAATAGGAATAGATACCTATAGACTTAAAATGCTCAACGGTATTAAAAAAAAGGAGACAGCAAAGCCCCAAAAAACTTTGTGTAACCCCGTAAAAAACGCACCTAAAACAAACTAGATGTTCACGAGTTTTAAACCTCTAAAGGTACTAGTAAAAGGAGATGGAGAAACTCAAAAAACTTCGTGTAACCCCGTGAAAAACGCTGTGTGACTTCGTGGGAACTCTTGCACAAAAATAACCAATGGCCTAATTTGTGTTTAAGTAAAGATAAATAAATAGAAAAAATGGGTAAATTAATTAAAATATTCGGCGTACTTTTTTTGCTAATCATTGCCGCAATGATTGCTATCCCTTATTTTTTTAAGGATGATATTATGCTGTTTGCCAAGCAAGAATTAAACAACAACTTAAACGCAATTGTCGATTTTAAAGACATTGACTTATCCTTATTTAAAAGCTTTCCTAATCTGCATATAGGTATGCAAGATTTGAGCGTTGTTGGCCGCCAAGAATTTAAAGGCGATACCCTAGCTGCTATTAAAGATTTAAATGTAGCTGTTAACCTCAAAACCCTCTGGAACACGACCGATAAAGTCCGCATCAAAAAAATACAATTGGTGCAGCCCAATATCCATGCAAAAGTACTCGCAAACGGCAAAGCAAATTGGGATATTACCATCCCTAGCGAAACTCCCGAAAAAGCCGCAACAACAGCACAAGCAAGTGCCTATAATTTGGACTTAAATAAGTACGAAATCAAAAATGGACATATTACTTATGAAGATGCGGGCACTCGCACCAAGGTACAATTAGTAGGCTTAAATCATACAGGAAAAGGCAACTTTACCCAAGACGTATACACCCTCGCAACCAATACCAACATTGCCGCTTTTTCTGCCGATTACGACGGCTTACAATACCTGAAAAAAGTAAAAACAAAAGCTAAAGCCGATATAGAAATTAACAATACCAACGGCAAATACACCTTTAAAGACAACCTGTTTCAACTCAATGCCCTAGCACTTGGACTAGATGGGTTTGTGCAAATGCCTAGCAATAGCAACAGTATTAAAATGGATTTAAAACTGAATGCTGCCGAAACTGCTTTTAAAGAAATTCTTTCTTTACTTCCATCCGCTTATACCGCTGATTATGAAGATGTTAAAGCGTCGGGAAAAGCATCGGTAGATGGCTTTGTAAAAGGGACTTTAAGTGATAAAACATTGCCTGGTTTTAATTTCAATATCAATGTGGCCGATGGAGAATTTCAATATCCCGACCTACCAAAATCGGTTAGTGATATACAGGTGAACATGAACCTCGAAAATAAAGATGGCATTACGGATAACACGCTTATTGATGTATCGAAATTTGATTTTAAAGTAGGCACAAATCCGTTTGCTATTACCGCTAAAGTACAACATCCTACTAGTGATCCTAATTTTGATGTAACGGCAAAAGGAAAAATGAATTTGTTAGATTTAGTACAGAGTTATCCGCTAGAAGGCGTAACAGCACTAAAAGGATTGTTGGATGCAGATGTAGTAGCCAAAGGAAAAATGTCGGATGTAGAAGCAGGGCGTTACCAAGACTTAAACATAGAAGGAAAAGTGCAGCTAAACGATTTGTATTATGCAGGCGAAAGTGTGCCAAAGCCTGTTAGCATTCCATCCGCAAATATGCAATTTACCACCCAAGAATTTAATCTCAATCAACTAAACGGTAGCATGGGTGAAACGAATTTTGATGGCAAAGGAAAAATTAAAAATATGCTAGGCAAAAACCCTAGTTTTGATGTGCAAGGAAAAGGCACTTTTAACCTAGCCGAAATTAACGAAATGTATCCTGTAGAAGGCGTAACCAAACTAGCAGGAAAAGTAAATGGCAACTTAGCCATTAAAGGTGATATGAAAGCCTACGAAGAAGAACGCTACGAGGATTTTGATGTGAAAGGAAAAGTCGATATAAAAAATATGTTGTACGAAGCAACAGATTTACCCTACCCCGTTAACCTCAACGCAGTAGTAATGGATTTTACCCCTCAAAATGTAAAACTAAAACAATTAGACGGCAAAACGGGCAGCACCGATTTTAAAGCCAATGGCGTAATTGATAATGTGCTAGGTTATGTGCTTTCAGATGGCACCATAAAAGGAAATATTAGCGTGCAATCGAATAAGGTAAACTGCAACGAATGGATGACAAGTACGGAGGAGGAAACAGGTACAGAAACTGCCAGCACAAGTGCGGAAGCCGAACCCTACGAAATTATAAAAGTACCAGGTAATATTGATATGACGATTGCCGCAAATGCCAAAGAAGTACTGTACGATGATTTAAACCTCACCAAAGTATCGGGCAAGTTAATTGTAAAAGATGAAAAGGTGCGCCTACAAGATATGCAGACCAATGTGTTTGATGGAGAGCTAGGAATTAATGGTACGTACAGCACTAAAAATACAGCAAAACCAGTAGTAGATTTAGACTACGACATTAAAAATATTGATGTACAACAAGCTTTTTTACACTTTAACAGCTTTAAACAATTAGTGCCAGTTGCCAAATTTGTGGAAGGTACTTTCTCATCGAGTTTAAAATTAGACGGGCAACTAGGGGAGGACATGATGCCCGAAATGATGACCTTTAGCGGTGATGGGATGGCAGCGATGTTAAAAGCAACCTTGGTAAATTGCGAACCTTTGGTAATGGTTGGCAAAGCCCTAAAACTAGATCGCTTGAAACGCATTGAAGTGCTGGACCTAGAAACCTTTTTTGCCGTAGATAAAGGACGAGTAAAAGTAAAACCCTTTACCGTAAGTCCCGAAGGAATCAATATGCTCATAGGCGGCTCGCACGGTTTCGACCAATCTTTAGATTACAATATTTTAGCGACTATTCCTGCCAAATTATTGGGCAGCCAAGCAGGGGCATTAATGGGTAATTTAACCAGCCTAGCCAAACAAAAAGGCATTAACTTTGAAGCGCCCGAAAACCTGGATGTAAAAATTAACCTTACAGGCACCTTTGATAAACCTAAAGTAGCCATTGATTATGAAAGTACTTTAGCTGCCGCCCAAAACAGTATAAAAGACCTAGCAAAAGATTTAATGAACGAAGCACAAGCCAAAGCCGAAGAACTAAAAGATATGGCAGTAGAAAAAGCGGAAGCCATGAAAGACGAACTAGAAACACAAGCACAAGAAAAAGCTGCGGAGTTAAAAAATATGGCCAATGAGGAAGTAACCAAAGCCAAAGAGGAATTAAAAAACGAAGTAAACAAAGGCATGGAAGCTACCCAAGATTATGTAAAAGACAAAGCTGGTGAAGCCAAAGATATGGCGGTAGAAGAAGCCGCAAAAGCTAAAGATGATTTACTAAAGGATGGTAAAGACCAAATAAAAGGAGCCAGCGATTCGCTTAAAAACAACATTAAAGGACAGGCTGCTGGAAAAGCCAAAGATGCCATTAAAGGTTTGTTTGGCAAGAAAAAGAAGAAGAAATAATTGGTAGCGGGTATATAGTACTTGGTATGGACATGCCTCGTCTACTAAATTAAAAAGTCCCTACAAAACCAACTGACTACTAAAAAAAACGTCAGCATATAAAACTGACAGCGCAGCGTTCTGGCAGAGAGCGTCAGCGAACGGTCTGACAACTGACTGCTACTAAAAAAAAAGCAACCGATTGTAAAACAACCGGTTGCTACTGTCTAAACCCTTAAAAGTGTTCCCAAAAACTTTGTATTTCAAAACTTCGTACTGTAAAGCAAAATGGTTTATATCCTTTCTACAAAAGTACGTTCTATTAAATTTTAATTTCTCCCTGGCGAATATCCTACCGAAAAAATAAGGTAGCCACTTTTATTTCTAAATCTATCATTATCAAAGCCTAGTTCGTTTTCTGTGGTGTACTCGGTAAATAAGAAGGAGTAACCCAAACGAGCATTGAGGTTTTCGGTAAACCAGTAGCCTACATATATTTCAGAGTTTAGCATACCTATATCACGGTCGCCAACCAATAAAACACTCATAGAAGTGGGAGAGGCATTGTTATTGGTATCGAAACTTGTTAGTGATGCATCATTGGTATTGGTAAGGCTTGTTTCTTTTTCGCCACCAAAGCCCAATCCTAGGGCATCAATATTAAAACCAATATCTAGCTTATCAATAAGGCGATATTTGGCGTTTAGGGTAATGGCAATATTATTGGTATTGGCTTTGGCAACCCCTATGGTATCAATTTGGTCATCCGAAATTAACTTCGCATCAGCTGTGCTGTAGGCTAAGTTTTTACCAGAAAAACTATTAAAACGAACACCGTAACCCAAGCGCAAATTTTTCTTAGCACCAATGCCATAAAAGTGCGTCCAACTTAGCGATAAGAGGGAGGAACTCGCATCATCTGATTCGGGCACAGCACCAACACCTAGTCCATAAGTAAGATGTAAATTATGATTCACACCAAATCCATTGGCAGTTGTTGCGTCTTGTGCATGTAAACTTGTTGAAAAGGCTCCCGCACATAAAAAGCCAATTAATAGCAAGTATAGTTTATTTAAATTCATTCTTTACTCAATTAGTTTGATGAGGAGGATAAGTGAAATTTAAAAAATAAGGTTCTATTTTTTAAGTCTAAAGTAATACATTTTTACCAAAAAAAAAAAGAATAATAAAGCGCAACAAAGTAGAAGTGCTTTATTATTCTTCTTTAAAATAATTTACTTCACAGGAATCGTAAAGCTAATTTTTACATCATTTTTCATTACCCAGCTTTTTTCTCCTAAGTCATAGTCTAGGCGGTTAATGTTAAAACTACCTTTAAAAGTATTGTTTTCAAAAGTAAAAGGAATGGTTACTTTTTTGGTTGTTTTTTTAATGGTAAAATCACCCGTTACCGTATGCCCACCATCTTTACCTGTACCAAACTCTGTCGAAGTAAAAGTAATATTTGGATAAGTATCTACTTCAAAATAGTCTTCGTTTCTTAAATGCTTATCTCGCATTTCAATTCCCGTATTAATCGTTTTTGTTGCTACTTCCGCAGTAATCGAGCTACCCGCTAAATCCTCCGCATCAAAAGTAACCTTACCCGTAACACCACTATCAAAAGTGCCATTTACACTCATGCCCATATTGGTAATACTAAATGCTGCTTTGCTATTGTCAGTATCAACACTCCAAGAACCAATAGTAAAGGCTGATAATACAAGCATTAAAATAACGCTTAAAGAAATGATTTGTGTTTTCATGCTATTAATTGAATTTTAAGTATGTTTAATAATTTTTTAATTACTA
>JAHDBT010000383.1 GCA_020630215.1 Bacteroidota bacterium | reverse complement strand
AGCACAAAACCTCTACGTACAAATTGTCGGATTTATTTTTTAAACGTTACTAATACATTTCCATGCATCCTTTCGGGCATCTCGACTACGCTCGATGACCTAAAGGCGGAATTACAAAGATAAGACTACTGGTATCATCAATTATGTAAGGTTTAATCCACTAAAAATAGTATACCTGATTTAATTTCGTAAGAGGCTAATGATTGAATACGCAGGTATTTTATCTAGTAAAAAATACTATTTATTTTCTTAAACGACCTTTTTACAGTGGACTCATAATTGTTTTTGCATAATTATTTCGCTAATATCGTTAACAAAATAGTTACTCTTGGAATTAATTGTTAAACACTAATTTACAAAAGAAAACATAATGTCAAATCATAAGGAAACAAAAACCAAAGACATAATACTTCTGTATGTCATAGTATTATTTTTCATGTTATTTGTATTTGGATGCATTTATTGGATTCGTTCAACAGATCTGGCTCATTATGAAAAAATTTTGAACGAAGGTCTAAAAGCAACAGCTACCATTACCGATAAATACGATATACCATACCGACATGGCACGAGCTACATGTTTGACATTACCTATACGGCAAATAAAAGTGCTTATGAAATGGATACGATAAAAGTAACCGATGATTTTAGTGTTTCGTGGTTATCGAGTAGTTTTGATTTTGAATTTATTCATACGAAGATAAGCGTCCATGAAAGAATTTATAATCAATGTGATATTGCCGATGGAATTGAGATTATGTATTTATTAAGCGATCCAGAAAACGACATTATATTGCATCCAGAAAACAAACAGCTCTATGCTAAAAACAAATAAAGAAAAAATAAAAATCGCTGCGGTACTATTATTTTTTGCCCTGTTTGTAGCAGGTGCAGTTTATTTAATTCGTACAAATGAACAAGCTCGCTATCAACAAATTTTAAAAAACGGAACCGCAACAACGGCTACGCTTACCGCTAAACACGAAATACACAAATTTAAAAGCGGCACTACTTATCAATTTGATATTATGTTTACCGCCAACAAAAACACCCACCAAATCGATACCGTTGATTTAGGAATGGATATTAAAATTCCGTGGACAACAAGGGAGTTTGATTTCGATTTAATTACCACTTCCGTACCAGTAGGCAAAACTATTTTTGACCAATATAACAAGGAAGAGGAAGTTAACATTGTGTATTTACCCAATGCCCCCAAAAAAGCAGTAATTGTATTAAAAAATAAATAAAAAAATGATTTCATCAGCAAGCAAAGACTTTTTAAAAAATGCCTTCCTTATTTTTTTCTTATTAGGAATTGTTGGCATTGCAATTATTCAGCTAGAAATAAACAAAACAAAAGATTATGCCTATTTAGAAGCCAATGGAAAGAGAGAAACGGCTACTGTTATGCGAAAAAGAAGCATTGACCAATTGGATTTTGGGGTACGTTATATTTGTTATGTAAGTTTTATAGATGACCGTTCGTACATCAAAAAAATTGATAGCGTAGACCTTTTTGGTGACGGGGACAAAATAGCTTTCGAAAATTGGAAATTCGATACGGAAATTATTTTTACCGATGTAGAAGTTCCCTTAGAAATTTATGACATGCTAGGCAAAGGCGATACTTTTTCCGTTATTTATCCAGCATCCTCTCCACAAAAAGGAGTAAAGTATGATAAGCGAAATTGCTTTTAAAAAGTAAAAGCCTAGGAATACGATGCTATTACGCAGAATTATTTCTATTAAACTAAAAAGCTCCTCTCCACGTTAGTAAGTCATTATTGTTAACCAATCACTAACATTTATGACTTTCCAACAATGCCTTTTATACTTGTTTTTTTGTGGGCTTATTTTAGGTGCTCCATTACCAATTCTAGCTCAAGAAACTACGCCTAGCACTACTCCAAAAACAACCGAAACGCCTGTGAAAAAGGTAGGTGCTAAAATATATTTTTCGTTAAATACGAGCAAAAAAACAGATAGCCTAGCAACAGGTCTTAGCAAAACCAAAGAGTTTACACTTGGCAATCCGCTACCTGCTTTTACCTTTTTTTCCTTCAATGGCAATTTCCAAGAACTGGTTTTTGAGGAGTTGATACTTAATCGAAAAAACAGGAATCAGTATGTATTTACGGGAGTTAATTTGGATAGCTTAGATTTTACAAATGGACAAATACAAACACTATTTTTGCTCTCTTTTGATTATCACTATGCCTTCCGTTTATTTAAAAAAAATCCCGATGCTAAATTTAAGACTTACCTAGGTTTTGCTTTATGCCCTTATATGGCCAACAATAAATTTAAACCCAAAGATCTTACCACGAGTGCCTATCCCGTTAGGCAATTTAATTTAGGCACTACGGTAGATATTGTACCTCGTTTTAATGTACAGTTGAGCAAACATTGGTTTTTAGATTTTCATATCCCCATTAATTTAGGCAGTGCTACGTGGATATACACCAAAAACGAAGACCCGAATATACCTACTTACCAACACGTAAAACAGGATGTGTTATTTGATAGGGTGAAGTTTAAGAACCAGCGAACTTTTTATTTGGGAATTGGGTTAAAAATGTAAACATTATCTTTACCTAAAAAAAAATATGCAACTACTATTTAAAATAATAATCCTTACTATCCTTATTTTATTGACGCTTGCCATTCTTACCTTTTTGCGCTACAGAATTCCTAGCGGCAAAGCGTTTACTTTAGAAAGAGAAATGGTTTTTCAGATGATTGATATTGGACAAGGCGATCCAGTTAGGGCTAATACCTTAGAACTTACCCTAGGAAAACGCAGGATTTTTACCACAACCAAAAATGGAACCCAAGAATGGTTTTATGTTAGCAAGGAAGATTTTGACAAATGCTGGAACAGCAAACCTGCCGATTTATCGAATAGTAGCGAAACTTTGTTATTACATATTGCTACTAAAAAGTTGCTGTTTGGTGGTTACGCGCCCGCAACAATTGTTAAAATAGAAACCTTGGATAAAGTGCCGATTATTAGGAAGTAAGTAACGCATAAAAAATAAATCCGTCATTTCTACTTGATCTTTTGCACTTATCCTGCGTTGCAAATACTCGCCGTAGCTTAGGCTATGGCTGCGTTTTGCGCCTTGTCTAAGCACAAAACCTCTACGTACAAATTGTCGGATTTATTTTTTAAACGTTACTAAGTCGTTTTCAGGAAAAAATCACGGAAAGTTTATGCTATTGTTTATGCCATAAAAATAAAAAATCCATAACCAATTGCTAAACAATAAGTTATGGATTTAAGATGTGGTCCCACCAGGGCTCGAACCTGGGACCCCCTGATTATGAGTCAGGTGCTCTAACCAACTGAGCTATAGGACCTATAGTTGTATAAGCATACAGCTATAAAGGGTTGCAAATATACAACATAACATTCAATACTACAATTTTTGCATTTAGAAAGTTTCTTTTTATAGCAAAAAAAGTAAAACAGTACTTTTTTTTAGTAGTGAGTATTGGGTAGTTGGTACTTGGTACTTTAACGGCTACGCTTCGCTGCGCCGCTTTTAGTGTAAAAAAAAGGTACTCCATATACTTTTATACAAGTGGTTTTTATCCACTAGCAATCTAGCAAAAACAGATTTGAGTATCAACTTACCAATCGTCGTCTATTTCTAGTTGTTCTATGATGGGGTCAATATCGTCGAAGGCACGTACGCCTACACTTATTTCGTTGCCTCCTGCTAGGTTGAGGGCATGTACATCGGGCACTAATTCTAG
Source organism: Bacteroidota bacterium (assembly GCA_020630215.1). Classification (GTDB taxonomy): domain Bacteria; phylum Bacteroidota; class Bacteroidia; order Chitinophagales; family UBA2359; genus JAHDBT01. The sequence continues at coordinate 3,430 of JAHDBT010000383.1, read as the reverse complement.
CACGGTATGTACATTATTGGGTGTTAATGGGAGTTGCAACATAATGGGATACATAGCGCATAATTCGCTTAATAAATCGGGATGCAGCTCTTCGTGTAATTGTATTTGTTGCCAAGTAATATTGGGATTGGCACTTACAAAATCTAATACAAAATAAGCAACTTTACCACTTCCTGCACTCAACATGCTTTCTAGGCGGTCTTCGTCTATTAAATCGTTAATTACAATGCGTTTTATAATTGTCGAAATTTTAGGACTTAGTTTGGTAGCATCAATATCCTTTGTAATTTGGATGGTGTCTATCATTAACTCCTCACATATTTTGTTAATAACCTCCATAGGTTCGGCTCCAAATTCTCCTACAATACGAGGTCCACTTAGCCAGCCCATTATTTCCTTTGCTACGTCTACGGTTAAAGCATTGTTAGTTGGGTTATTGGTATCAAAAGGTAAGCCAACCCATTCGGCAAAAGGAGCGAAATAGCGCGCATCCGAAAGATTGTTTACCCCACTTGCCTTTACTTTTATTTGTAATTCCATTATTATTCTTTCAATTAACAAAAGCAGAAAAAAAAAACCTTGCTTCCCTGCTCTAATTTTGCACAAGTTACAAAAAAATTTGTAGTTGGTACTTAAACGGTTTGGCTTAGCTGCACCGTAATTGTTGTGTTTTAAATATTTTGTTATTTAGCAATTTCAACAATTACCCTTACTGCACATGCGAAGCTCGTCCTTCCAACATATCTTTTCTAAAGAAAAAAGAAATGTACAAAATGCTGATACCTGCTACTAGGCTTGTTACAATCGTTGTCCAACTCAACCAACTGGCCAAGCCTGTTCGTTCTAGGATAACCACTAGGGCAATGCCCATAAATAACAGTCGAATAATTTCTAGGGAAACGGACCATTTTTTGGCTTGCATAATTCCGCCCCAACTAATAATCATTAGGAAAAGTCCTGCCGACATAACGGTTCTATCAATAGGGGTTAATGGTAGGGCAAAGTTAATGGTAATGACTAAAAATAGCAAGCCTAAAACCACTTGTGCAATGAGGTAGGGTTTGCTATTGGCAAATTGTTTACTTTCAAATTTGGTTTGTTCGGCTTTGGTATAGCCTATGGGTTCGTTGTTGGGATTAAAAGGGGGCAAACCTCTAGGCCGCCAGCCGAGGGGCATAAACCACAAGCGTATTTTGTCCCACCAATAAGGCGCAGCAACAGCATCGTCCCAGAGTTGTTTCCAGTACTGAAAATTAATGTAAATGGGGTCCCAAGTGCGAGGCGGATGCGTAATGCCGTAGCAAACTTCTTCTACCTCCTCTTCGTAAGTGCCAAATATTTTATCCCAGATGATTAGAAACTCCGAGTAGTTTTTATCAATGTATTGAGGGTTTACGCCATGATGTACTCGGTGATGGGAAGGGGTTACAAAATATTTTTCGAACCAACCTAATTTTTTAATTACCTGCGTATGGTGCCAATAGGCCATTAGTAAATGTACGGCTGCCATTGCGTACACCATTTCGGGCGAAAAGCCTACGAGTACGAGTATCCAATCGAAAAATAAAAACTGAAATAGGCGTTGGGTAAAACTAGCTCGTATGCCTACCGACAAGTTCATTTCTTCGGAGGAGTGATGCGGCATGTGTGCAGCCCAAAAAATATTAATGGTATGCCCAATGCGGTGAAACCAATAAAAAATAAAATCTTGTAGCAGCAACAATAAAATTAGGTAATACCAAGTAGGCGGTATTTGCCACGGTGCAAACTGGTAGAGCCATCCGTACCATTTATATACAAAAAAGGCCACCGCCAAATTAACGCATTGGTTGCCAATGCCCGTACCTAAATTGGTAATGGTATCCTGAAAAGAATAATAGCCATTTTTACTGCGTACACAAAATATAATTTCTAAAATAAGTAAGAATAAAACAATAGGGGTGATAAAAGCGTAAACATTCATCTGTACTTCTTTTTAATCAAATAATGAATTGGTTGGTGTTAATCCAGTATTCTTTTAAAAGATAGAACACTAAAAATAAGTCTTTATTATAACTTTTCCAAAAGTAAAATGAGGTATGACTAAAATAGTTATTTCAAATCTTTTTTAATAGAAAAATAAAAAGTACTCCCTTCGCCAACTTTAGAATCAACCCCAATGTTTCCCTCGTGTTGTTCTACGATTTTTTTACACATTGCTAAACCAATGCCTGTGCCTTTATATGCTGCACGATTATTTAATCTGCGGAAGAGTAAAAATATTTTCTCTTGATATTCGGAGTCTATGCCAATACCATTATCTTGTACATTAAAATACCAATAATTCTTTTTTTCTTGGCAGGTAATATTAACTTTAGGCTGTACGCCTTTTGGCATAAACTTCAAGGCGTTGGTTATTAAATTTTGGAAAACTTGTTTTAATTTAATTTCGTCGGCATTAATAATATTGGGTAAATTTTGCATATTAATAATGGCATTTTCTTCTTGCAAATTACTTGCTAATTCTAGTTTTATTTGGCCGAGCAAATCTGGTACACTTACCGAAACTATTTTCCGTTCAATGGTATCTATTCTAGCATATTCTAGCAAAGCTTCAATAAGGGCTTTCATGCTATGTGTAGCGTTTATAATAAAAGCCATATACTCTAATTGTTCGGTAGTTAATTTCCCTTCGAGGCTGCGATTTAATAATTGGGTAAAACTAATAACGGTACGCAAGGGCGACTGTAAATCGTGCGAAGCAATGTAGGCAAAATTTTCTAGTTGCATATTAGAGTCGATGTATTTTTGTAATTCTACATTTTTGAGGTGCAAATCTTTTACCTGTTCTCTAATCAACATTTCTTGTTTTTTTCTTTTGGTAATATCTCCTCCTAGCGCCATTAAATAAGTAGTGTTTCCTGCGTTAAACACATAGGCTGATTTAGCAATTGTTTTTAATATTCCATTTGAATCTAAATATTGCCATTCGTAATTTACTTTACCCTTTTTCCATAAAATTTTGCGCTGTTCTAATAAATAATCAGCAGTTTTTTGTCCATTTGGTTGAGTAGGTGGGCTCATTTTCACCATTAAACTTATATCATTACAAATACTTGCTTCCCCATACATTTTTACTGCTTGGTTGTTTCTTTCTATAGATACTAATTTTTTATTGAACGCTGCCCCTTCCTTTCCGTCTTTGTGCTCGTTCTCCTCCTCTAGCACTTGATACATTTCAATTCCACCAAAGGCATTGTTAAATAATTGTTTATAAATTGTTTGCCGTTCTGTTAAAGCATTTAAAGTTTTTACCAATTCGGCTTCTCGCTCAATTAACACCAATTCTTTTTCTTTTAATTCGCTCACATCTCTAGCAACACTAAGTGCGCCAATTATGGTGCCTTGCTCATCTTTTACAGGCGAAAAGGTAACAACAATAAATCTGGTA
>JAHDBT010000382.1 GCA_020630215.1 Bacteroidota bacterium | reverse complement strand
CAGGTAGTATTACGACTAACATGGTAAGTGGAAGTGGTACTTATAGCTACTTATGGAGCAATGGTGCTACAACAGCAACTCTTACAGGTGTACCTGCAGGTGTTTATACCGTAACGGTTAATGATATGAACTTTGGCGGTTGCCCTGCTATTGGTTCTATTACTTTAACACAACCTACTGCATTAGATTGTACCAACTTTGTTTCGGTAAACGAAACTTGTGAAGGCGATGCAGATGGTAGTGCCGAAATATTCCCAACAGGTGGCGTAGGACCTTATACCTTTAACTGGTCAACAGGTGCTACTACTAGCGCAGTTACTGGTTTAGGCGCAGGTACTTACGATGTAACGGCTATCGATGCTAATGGTTGTGAATGTACAACTGCTGTTGTGATTAATGCAGGTGGTACAGCCGGCGAGCAGCTCTTTGGTTTTGATGTTCAATCTTTTGAAGGAGATAACGGTGGTATTAACACTTACTACTACAACACAGTTGAAATGACTGTTTGGGGTGGTACACCTCCTTATATTTTTGAATGGGATAAAGAAGGTTATGTTCGTACAACGGTTGTTTATGAACTCGTAGATACAGATGGTGACGGCATTCCTGATACCGAAGGAGCAACCCTAACCGTTATTTATTCTGATGCTTCTGAATGGACGGTAACCGTAAGCGATGACAATCCTTGTGGTGACCCAACAGAGATTGTTGAGTTTAGTAACAATGATGTGAACCAAGGTACGATGAACGAAATCTTGGATATTGACAGCTACACAACTACCTCTGATACAGGTGGTGGCAATGGTAGCATTACCTTAAACATTACTGGTGGCGGTCCCGACTGTGCACCTTACGATTACGAGGTTTATTACCAGGATGGTACACTAGTAGATAGTGGCACAACAGGAAGTAGTGTCCTTTCTGTAAGTGGCTTACCTAGTGGTTGGTACACAACTTATGTTTATTGCGACATTACCGATCCAAACTCTGATGTAACCATCGGTTGGTATTGGATAGAACCAGAACGTCGTGGTAGAGGTAAATTAAATGGTGCAATGATACAAATGTATCCAAACCCATTTAGTGATGTTACCAACATTGAATTTAATATACAACAGGCAGGTAAAGTAGTGATTGATGTATATACCATTGATGGTAGACTTGTACGCAACTTGTACAATGGAAACGCAGAAAAGAACCTAGATTACCAAGTTCCTTTTGATGGTCGCAACTTACCAAATGGTATGTATATGGTGAAACTAGTAACAAGTAATGGCGATGTTTACACAGAAAAATTAATTCTGAATAGACAAGCACCAAAGCCAGAACCTAGTCCTTCACCAGAACCAGCTCCATCACCGAGTCCTAGCCCGAAACCACAACCATAGATACAAACTTTTGGTTTAATAAATTAATGTAATTATAAATTTGATTGGTAACCAAATTTGCTACTATTAATTTAGTAAAATTGCATTACAGAATCTTACAGCCCTGTTAACTTTACTGTTAGCGGGGTTTTTTTGTTGATGGCGAAGATGGATTTTAAATTAGAGAGTAAAGCGTTTCTTAACTCCTATTGATATTGTAGGCTCCAACAAGAAATGCTTTTGTAGTATATGTCCATTAAAGTTTTGTAATACCTCAGTCTTAGCATATCAAAACAATTTAGCCATTCAACAATTTAGCATTAAATGTGGGGACTACATACGCAACTTAACCCAACCCATGCTTGTCGTTTTTATGATGCCTAAAGGGAATAATAGTAGTTGCGCTTTTATTTAACGGTTTAATGTTTTTTGAATTTTTAATAATTTTTTTTGTGACAAAAATGCATTGCAATGACAATTTTATGTTATTTGTATAGTAGGCAACTCAGTTAGCATCGATCCGATGGATGCGGCAGCAGGTACGCCACAAGATGGAGATTGTTTGCAGGATTATACCATTACTATTGTTGTAAGTGCTTGTGCTGCTAGTTGCGGTGGTGGCGATAATGGTGTTTGGGAATAACAATATGAAATCTTAAAAATTGGAGTTGAGTTCTCCGCTTTTGTAGCTTCACAAACAAGCACAAAAATCTTATTAAGTAAAAAAGCTTGAATAGTTAAGCAATTTGTTTTTCCTTTGCCTTTTTACTTGGAAATCTAAAATAAAATGAATATCTTGCAAGAGTAGGGTTTGATAAAAATCATTTTCTCATAATAATTGGGATGTAGGTGAAAGTTTGATTGCTAACCACAAAGCAAATTTTCGGTTTCGTTACTTTGTAAAAATTATTCTAGTTGCTATCATTATGCACTGATGTTATTTGCTAATTAGAATTACAAAAAGAAATAATACTTACATTTCGAAGCATTTGGCCCCGTTAACAGAAGTTAGCGGGGTTTCTGCATTTTATAGACTAGTGCTCACTTTTGCCAAACCTGCTCCATTGCCTTCTCAACAAGCCCATTAATATCGGGCGATACTTTGGTAATTAAAATACTAGGAATAAACAAAATACTAATGGTTGCCGATTTCAAAACAATATCCATAAATACCAAGCCTGTACTGGGCAATAATTGTGATGCGCCATAACTAACAAGCGCAATACCTAATACAATAAAGGTTTGTATGCTAAAAGGCTGCATCTTAAAGGTAAACCACAAAAATAAAAATTTAAGCATATTGAATATTAACATAGATAAAGCGGTAGCCATTGCTGCGCCTACAATGCCATAAATAGGGATGAGCCAAAAATTAGTGAGGATGGTAAGTACAGCTAATAAAAGGATGATGTAAAAGTTAACCCGAAAATATTTGGAGTTCACAATAATTTCGCTGTTAACGCCTGTCAGCATATCGAGTACCTTGGTGAGTCCTACAAAAAATACCACGTATTTACCAGCCGCAAATACTTCGCCATTGGGCATAAGGGTAAATAAATCTTCGAGGCTGGCCCAAATGCCAATGAATAATAAAACACCTACAATAAACTGGGTAATAGAACTGCGCTTGTACATATCGTTAATAGCAGCTAGGTCGTTTTCTTTCCATGCATTTGCCAGTAAAGGAGCTACAATACCAGCCATCGAACGCCTCGGAATTTCTATAACTGTGCCTATATAAAAAGCAATCGCATATACTCCCGCATTGCTCAAATCCATTAAACTTGCTACCATTACGGTATCTACTTGTACTACTAAAGTATTGGCAAAACCTGCTAGGAAAACATAACTAGCGTAGGTTATCATTTTTTTTAAAAGCTTGGGCGTAATGAAGCTAAAGTTACGAGTTAAAAACAATTGCCCCATGCTGTAAGTGTAGCCAATCATTCCTAGCAGCATAAAGCCATAGGTTGCTACTAAGCCATATACCACCATATCTAAATTTATCCAAGAGCCAGCATACAATAAAACCAAAACAACAATGCTGCCTTTAAGCACAATATTAGAAAAAATGCTAGGTACTACAATACGTAATAAAGAGCGAGCATAGGCAGCAAATACCACAAAAAAGGTAAACAATACACCAATAGGCAGTACGTAAAAAAGGTAGTTGCTTAGTAGGGGGGCATCTGTTTCGTAAAAGGCTAAAATATAAGTCGAACACCACCAAAATATAAAACAAACCAAACAGCTACCTGCGGTTGCTACTAACAATCCATAGCTTAACAAACCATTGTGCCCTTTGGACTCGTTTTTAAAATAAGGAAAAAACTTAACCGTTGTTAAGCCAATACCATAACTCATAAAAGGCATAATAAGCACCGCCATAGATACGAGTACTTTTAATAAGCCAATTTCTTCGGTTGTTAAAAAACTAGGCTGCACCCATAGGGTACTTAATGCGCCAATTAGCACGCCTACATAAGCAACAATGCTTTCCTTTATTCCTTGTCGTTTTACTACGCCCATTTATGTGGTAATGAATTTTAAAGCTGACCCAAAATAATACGGTATAGCGAAGCGGAACCATCTCAATACCCAATACCCACCTACTACGAACCTCAATGGTACAAAAAAATGGCGATAACAAAAAATTGTTATCGCCATAATAATAAGAGGAGAAAAGAAAAAAATGGTGTATGCAAGTGCAATGATGTAAAAGTAGATTTTTTGTATTGTTGTTTACTGGTATTTGCTAAAAATAGTTTGTTAACAGTTGAGCGTAAATGATAAAACATTGTGGTGTGCTTTAACCAAACAACAACAAAACATTCGCTACTTTTTAATGCTATTAGCGATTGCTAAAAAGGTACATCATCGCCATTATTTATATTTCCACTATTGCCATTAATAGGATGATTGTTGGGTGGTAAATTAGGATTCCCACCTTTTTCGTTTTCATTCATTTTAGAGCCTACCGTAATAATTTCGTTTAGCGGCGTAAGTCCTTCAAAGCTAGTATCTAGTAGATCCATATTTTCAAACTTCGCATTTTGAGCAACAAAACGTAGGTTTACCGTATCCAATGCACCATTACGGTGTTTGGCAATAATTACTTCTGCTAGTCCTTTTACTGGGTTGCCATCGTCGTCATGATCAAATCCATAGTATTCTGGTCTATATAAGAAAATTACCATATCTGCATCCTGCTCAATTGCGCCGCTGTTATGAATGATAAAGTTATTGGCTACAAAGTTATGTAATCCGTCAATGTATAAATCATAAGTTGGAGCTTTGCCAATGTGGGTAATTCGCTTAATTTTTTCCCACTTAATATCACTATGAGCTATGTCTTTTAATTGCTTAGACGATACTACTTCCGCAACTTGCTCTAATTTGTTGTGAGAAATATTGGATTGAGATAAAGGACTTCCACAATGATTAGTATTAATAGTAGTTTGGAAACTTTGCTCTTTAGAACTAGCAGCCAAACTACGTGCTAATCCTACAAAATCTCCCTCTTGCAATTCTTCTAGTTTTTTCCAACCATCAATGGTGTAAAATGGATGGTTGAGACTTGTTTTAATCGTAAAACCTGAAGTTGTTTCTACTTCATAGATTTCTTTTTCTCCTGTTTCCCAAATATCTAAGCACATAGCTTTTTCTAATCTGTATTCAGGATTAAGCGCAAGGATATTAAAGCCAAATTTTTCTCGTTTAATCAATTCATCAACTCGTTCATAAGTGCCTGTATCTGGAAGATAAATTAAGGTGTCTCCTGTAACACACTCCCTCAAATCCGACAATTGCGGACGCTTATCGCCACCTCTTGTTTCTACGGCACGGCTTAACTGGGAAAGCGCAATTACGGGCACATTTAATTCCTTGGCAATACTTTTTAACGAACGAGAAATGGTACTAATTTCCTGCTCTCTGTTTCCTTTGCTATCCGAAGTGCCACTCATTAATTGCAAGTAATCAATGATAATCATTTGGATGTCGTGCTGCATTTTTAAACGGCGACATTTGGCGCGCAATTCAAAAATATTTAGGGCAGGCGTATCGTCAATAAATAGGGGAGCTTCCGAGAGTTTTTCTACTTTTGTGGTGAGTTCTACCCATTCGTGTCTTTGTAAATCGCCTCGTTTTAGCTTGTCGCCAGGAATGCCTGTTTCTGCCGAAATTAAACGATTTACCAATTGCAGGTTCGACATCTCTAGCGAGAATACGGCAATAGGACGACCAAAATCTACAGCAGCATTTCGAGCAACGGATAGTACAAAAGCCGTTTTACCCATACCTGGACGAGCAGCCATAATTACCAAATCCGATTTTTGCCAGCCAGAGGTAATGCGATCAAGGGCGGTAAAACCAGATGGGATACCTACTAGGCCTTCCTCATTGTCTTTAATGGCTTCTATATTTTTAATGGCTTGCGCTACCAAGTTGGTCATGTTATCGTAGCTACGACGGAGGTTTTGTTCCGTAATCGAAAACAGGTTTTGCTCTGCTTTGTCTAGCAGTTCAAATACATCTGTTGTTTCCTCGTAGGCATCTTTAATAACTACATTCGAGGTTTTAATCAATTCTCGTAAAATGTATTTTTCCGAGATAATACGAGCATGATATTCAATGTTAGCAGTAGAACCTACTCGGTTAGTTAACTGCGTTACATAAAAGGGACCGCCTACTTCGTCAAGCGTTCCGTCTTTACGTAGTTGTTCTACAACCGTTAAAATATCAACAGGTTCTGATTTAGAAAATAGCTGATGAATGGCTTCAAAAATGCGTTGATGTGCGTCTACATAAAAGCTTTCGGCTTTTAAAATGTCGATTACTTCGGCAACTGCATCTTTATTTAGCATCATGCCGCCTAAAACAACCTCTTCTAAATCGCGTGCTTGAGGCTGTAGCTTGTCAAACTGTAAAGCCGAAAAATCCTGCTTTCTGTTTGCAGCCGTTTTGCGAGAGGAGGTGTGAATGCTTTTTATAGGTCGAGGAGATTCTGCCATTGGAATATTGGTCGATTAAAGCGTTTATAATGTTGTTTATAGCACATGCATATCACAACAAAATGCCTTTTGTCATGAATATGCCACAAAACAAAGTGTAGCAATTACTGTGCAAAAAATGTTAATGCTATACTTTGGGCCTGCTTAATCTGGAAAATTTTTGAGTATAGTAATTGATGAAATGGAGTATTTATTTAAACTAGTAAATACTTTGGTATTTTACTTGGAGCGTATCAGTTAAGGTGTTTGTTTTTGGTTAAATAACTGATTATCAGCAAACTAAAGTAAAAACTTAAAGTACCTAATTAAGCTTATCTATCTTACTAATAGCGACAACATTATAAACGCTTTAAAATTACTAAAGGAGGCAAAAAAATAATGCTATTGTTCTTTTTTTGGGCCAAAAGAAGGCATATTATTATTTGTTTGACTTTTATTCTTTTTCTTGAAAAAGCGGCAAAATGATAGCTATTTTATAATATAGCTAAATAAATGGACACAACCAAATAAAATTGGCGATAATACTATACTTTTTTAATGAAAAACAACTTGAGCTTATTTATTGCTAGAGGAGGTGTGAAAAATTGGCGCATATTTCACTAGAAGAAGGATGAACTTTTTCATGTTACCTACAGAGTGCGTGCTTTAAATAAGTAGTTAAGGAAGCCGAAAAAAACAATCTACCTATCTGACGGACTCTTTTTGCTGCGTTAAAATTTTTCCACGTAGTGCTGCTATGTGGAAAAATTTTGCCTTGCTAAAAGAAAAAATAGCTTCGTCAGCTTGGGTACTTTATTTATTGCGGCTTCCCTAAGTG